>NZ_JAWHTD010000005.1:7500-191275 GCF_032586235.1 Aestuariicoccus sp. MJ-SS9 | reverse complement strand
TATGACCGCTGCCCCAAGGTCTTCCTGTCGACAATCGCTCTCGCCGCAACCGTCATCTACTGGTTATGAATCCTGACACTAGTCGTTCGTCATGTCATCTCGGCGCAGATTGCCCAAAATTCGCCTCAGTGTCGCTCTTAAATCCGCGCGTCTTGATGCAATAGCAACATTTGCCCCCCAGCCTGCGCCGGGGGTGGTGCTTTGCTTGACCGAAACGTCATAATCTGGCCTTGCAGAGTCCAATCAGATTTTAGCGGACCGCGGCCCCCGCGACCCGGAGAAGCCGGAGACGGATAGTGACACAAAAGGTCAGTTCGGCGACCCCGCGAGACGCGGGGCGTCAGGCATGAAGGAAACCGGCCAGACCGCGCTGCCCTACCGCAGCGACATCGATGGGCTGCGCGCCATCGCGGTCCTGGCCGTGGTGTTCTATCATTTCAACCTGCCATACGTGACCGGCGGTTTCATCGGCGTCGACATCTTCTTCGTGATCTCGGGCTTTCTGATCGGCAGCATCCTCTGGCGCGAATACGACCGGTCGGGTACCATCTGGCTGCGGCATTTCTACATGCGGCGCTTCCGGCGTCTGGCCCCGGCCTTTTTCGTGATGGCGCTGCTGACGACCGGGGTCGCCTGGGCGATCCTGCTGCCGTTCGAATTCCGCGAATACGGCAAGGCGCTGATCGCCTCGACGATCTATCTGTCGAACGTGCTGTTCTACCGGCAGGCGGGCTATTTCGACACTGTGTCCGAGGACAAGCCGCTGCTGCACACCTGGTCGCTCGCAGTGGAAGAGCAGTTCTATATCTTCCTGCCGCTGGCGATCCTGCTGCTGGCGCGCTGGCGCGCGGGGCTGGTGGGGTTCCTGGTGGCGATCTGGGCGCTATCGCTTGTGGCCTGCGTGGCGCTGACGCCGACATACAGCACCGCGACCTTCTATCTCTTCCCGTTCCGCGCGTGGGAGTTGCTGTCGGGGGTGCTGCTGGCGATCTGGGGCATCCACAGCCGCCGGCAATGGCGCGGCTATTCGGTGCTGAGCGTGCTCGGGCTTGCGCTGCTGATATTCGGCCTGGTGACGATTGAGGCCGGGCCGGCCTTTCCGGGCGCGCAGGCGATGCTGCCGGTGTTCGGCACCGTCCTGCTGCTGGCCAACGGCACCGGGCGGAACATGGTCAACCGCCTCCTCAGCCACCGCTGGCCGGTCTTCATCGGCAAGATATCCTATTCGCTCTATCTCTGGCACTGGCCGGTCTACACCTTGTCGACCTATCTGCGCGGCGGCGACATGCCGCTGGCCGAGTCGGTCTTGTGGATGGGCCTCTCGTTCGTGCTGGCCTGGCTGTCCTGGCGGTTCGTCGAGCAGCCGGTGCGCGAGGCGCGGGGCCTGTCCGGGGTCTGTGTTCTGGGCGGCACTGTCGCGGCCTCGGGCATCCTGCTGCTGATCGGCAGCACGCTCTACACCCGCAACGGGCTGCCGGACCGGTTCGGTCCGGAGGTGCGCCCGCATATCCAGGCGTCTGCCGATTTCCTCCAGGACTGGAGCCGTTGCGAGGTTCCGCAAAGCGGCGCTCTGGCCGGGCTCGAGGTCTGCCCCATCGGCCCCGAGGGACCGCCGCGCGTTCTGGTCTGGGGCGACAGCCATGTGCGCGCCTTCCGCGAAGGGCTCGACCTGGCGGCGCATGAGGCCGGGACGCCCGGCATCATCCTGTGGCGCTCGGGCTGTCCGCCGCTTTTCGGGATCCGCAAGGTGGAATCCGCCGCGACCCAGGCGCAGGATTTGGCCTGCACGCGGGCCAACAAGCAAATCCGTCAAAGCTTTGGCCGGATGGAGAGCCTGGAAAAGATCCTCCTGGTCGGGCGCTGGACCTATTATTCCGGCGGCACGGGTGTCGGGCTCGACGCGGAAAACCGCATCGCGGTCTATCCAGTCGACGGGCCCGTCGACGAAGCACAGCCGCAATCGGAACGCATTGCCGAGGCCGCCGCCGCCACCGTTGCCGGGCTGATGGATTTCTTTGACGAGATCGCCGTGCTGCGCCAGCCGCCTGAAATCGCCGAATACGATTCCCGCCGCGCCGCGCGCGAGGCCGCGCACCGCGCCATCCCGCTGGCGGCCGTGCCGGTCACCCGTGACAGCATCCCGCGGAGTGCGCTGGCCGCCCGCGTGACCGAGGCCGAGGCGCCCTGGCGCGAGATGGCCGCATCCGGCGCCGTCATCTGGATCGACACCTGGCCGCGCCTTTGCGATCAGACCGAATGCGACGCGCTGCACGACGGCACCGGCTTTTACTTCGACAACAATCACCTGACGAACAGCGCGGCCATCGCCCTGCGCGATCTTTTTGCGCCGGTCTTTGGCGGCGAAAAACGGCAAACGGCGCTGCGATGATCCCCGACGCGCCGGAAGCGGGATGGGATGCGATCGTCATCGGCACCGGCATGGGCGGCGGCACCATCGGCCGCGCCCTGGCCGAGGCCGGGCAGAAGGTGCTGTTCGTCGAACAGGGGCGCGCCGGGCACCGGGCCGAACGCAACGGCCTCTCTGACATCTTTGTGCCAGAGGCGCGGGCCGCCCGAGGGCTCTGGCCCGATCCGCTGCATGCAACGCTGAACGGGCGCGAAACCGCGTTCTACGCGCCGCTTGGCGCGGGGCTGGGCGGGTCGTCGGTGTTCTACGCCGCGACGCTGGAACGGCCCGAGCGGCATGATCTGGACACCACGCCGGACCGGCCGCATCCGACCGGCGGCTGGCCTGTGGGGTTCGACGCAATGGGCCCCTATTTCGACCGCGCCGCGCGGATGTACCGGGTCTATGGCACGCCCGACCCGCTATCGGTCGAGGACCCCTTGCCGCTCTCTCCGCCGCCACCGCTCAACGCGACCGAAGAGGCGCTGATCGACCGGTTCGCGACCAAAGGTCTGCACCCCTATCATGCTCATACCGCCATTGCGCACCCACAGGACTGTCTGCGCTGTCTGGGCAGCAAATGCCCCCGCGACTGCAAGATGGACGGGCGCTCTGCCGGGGTTCTGCCGGCGCTGGCAACCGGGAATGCCGCGCTGCTGGATCAGGCACAGGTCGTGCGGCTGCTGGGCGAGGGCGACAGCGTCAGCGGGGTCGAGGTCCGCCATGCGGGCGCGCTCCACCGTCTGACGGCCCGGCGCTACATTCTGTCGGGGGGCGCGCTGGGGTCTGCGCGCCTGCTGCTCGCCTCGTCCTCAAAGGCCTGGCCCGAGGGGGCGGCCAACAGCTCGGGGTTTGTGGGGCGCAACCTGATGTTCCACCTTAACGAGATGTTCGCCCTCTGGCCGCCGCGCGGCACGCCCGACGACGGCGCGACCAAGGCGATCTCGCTGCGCGACCTCTACCATGCGGGCGGCGACCGGCTGGGAACCGTGCAGGCGATGGGCATCCGCGCCTCTTATGGCGAGATCGTGCATTACCTGAACCTGATGCTGGCCCGGTCGCGGCTGGCGCGGGTGCCGGGCCTGCGGCAGATGACCCGTCTGCCCGCCGCCATCGCCGCCCGCGTCTTTGGCAGCGCTCAGATCTTCGTCGGGCTGATGGAGGACATGCCCTATCCCGACAACCGCGTGACCTTCGACCCCGCCAACCCCGACCGCCTGTCGATCCGCTACGATTTCCGGCCAGAGCTGTTGCGCCGCCGCCGCGCCTTTCGCCGGGCCATCGCGCGGGCGTTCCGCGGCCAGCGGCGGGTGTTCCTCGGTGCCGGGCCCGAGCTGAATTTCGGCCATCCCTGCGGCACCCTCCGGTTCGGCGAGGATCCGGCCGCATCGGTGCTGCGGCCCGATTGCCGGGCGCACGATCTGTGGAACCTCTGGGCGGTGGATGCGTCGTTCATGCCGACCTCGATGGGTGTGAACCCAAGCCTGACGATTGCCGCCAACGCCCTGCGCGTGGCAGACACGATGCTTAAGGAGGCGCCGCATGGAACGTCTTGATCCCAAGGACGGCATCGCCGTGGTGACCGGCGCGGGCTCGGGCCTGGGCCGCGCGCTGGCGGTCGAGCTTGTGCGGGCGGGGTTCACCGTGGCGGGCCTCGGCCGGCGGGTGGAGGCGTTGCAGGGCACCGCCGCGCTGGCCGGCGACGGGTTTAACCCGGTGGCCGCCGACGTGGCCGACGCGAAGGCGGTTGACGCGGCCTTCGCCGCGATACGCCGCGGCCTCGGGCCGGTTGCCTTGCTCATCAACAACGCCGCCGTCTATCCGCACCGCGATTTTCTGGACGAAACCGCCGAAAGCTTCATGGCCACCACGGCGATCAATCTGGGCGGCGTGGTCGCCTGCACCCGCGCCGCTCTGGTGGACATGGTCGAAACCGGGCGGGGCCGGATCCTGAACGTGTCGACCTTCGCCGATATCGCGCCGCTGCCCGCCGCGTCGGCCTATTCGGTGTCGAAAGGGGCCGCGCGCATCTTCACCCGCGCGCTGATCGCCGACCTGGCCGACCGCTTTCCGGGCATCGTGATCGGTGACTGGATGCCGGGGATGCTGGACACGGCCATGGGCGTGCCCGATGGCCTGTCGCCAGAGGACGCGGCGCGCTGGGGGGCCGAGCTGGCGCAGCGGATGGATCCGTCGCTGACCGGCACCCTGTTCGAACGCGACGCCGAAATCCTGCCGCCACGGGGGCTGAAGGGTCGGATCAAGGACCTGCTTTTGCTCCGGCGGCGCGCGCCCCGGCGGATCGAAACATCCTAGATCCGTTCCGCCCGCAGCCGCAAAAGGGCCGCGCGCAGCATCTGCCCCGGCAGGATCGCGACGCATCTGGCATAGCGCGGGGCCAGCCGTTTGGGGCTGGTCATCATGCGCCACGCCCATTCCAGCGCGAAGCGGCGCGCCCAGCCGGGCGCGCGCTGCTGGGTTCCCGCAAAGAAATCGAGCCCCGCGCCAATGCTGGCAAAGCCGACCGCCGGCGCCTTCTGGCGGCCCGCGGCGGCAAAGGCCTCTTGCTTGGGCGCGCCGAGCGCGATGAAACAGAGCCCTGCGCCGGATGCGCCCAGCCGCTCGAAGATCGCATCGGCGGCGTCGCTTTGCACGTCGAACCCCATGGGCGGGGCGATGCAGAGGCTGACCTCGAGGTCGCGCACCTCACGTTCCAGATAGCTTTTGGCGCGGGCCAGCGCGGCGTCGGTGCTGCCCACAAGCGCGACCGACACCCCCTGCCGCGCCGCGATGCGCGCCAGCGGCAGGATCGCGTCAGAGCCCGGGATCAGCTCGACCGGGCGACCGGCGAGCCGGGACATCCAGACAATCGGATTGCCATCGGCCACGACGAAATCCTGCGCCGCATAGGCGCGGCGGAACGGGCCGGAGCTGCGCAGCTTGACCAGGTGATCGAGGTTCAGCGTCGCCAGGGCAAAGCCCTTGCGCTGCGCCAGCCGTTCGGCCACGCGCGCCTCGAGCGCGGCGCGGGTGGCCACGTTGACCCGGATCGTCGTTCCGCAGATGACAAATTCCAATGCGATCCCCAAGATGTGGTCGGATGCGCGGTATATAGCGCAAACCGCACTGCAGGGCGGAGCCATAAATGCCACACTTGCAGGCAAATCGACAGCTTTTCGGGCTCTGGCCCGGAAAAATCCGCCGCCGCGTAAACAATGGCGCGGTTTTTCGAAAGATTGTCGAATTGATGCCACCTTTCACGGTCATAGAGCGCAGAGGACGTTCGGGCCTGAACCGATCGCGCAGAGGCATGATGGCAAACCCTTGCACCACCCGCTCCGGGACGATTTGGGGCGCTCTTCCGATTTGGAATGGGCGCTCATGACGCGTGCGGTGGCGATATTGGGATGCGGCTTTGTCGCCGATCTTTACATGCGGTCGCTGGCTGTCATGCCCGGCATTCGGGTGGCCGGGGTGCATGATCGCGTCGCCGCGCGGCAGGCCGCGTTCTGCGCGTATTGGAACCTGCCGCCGCAGCCGGATCTGCCCGCCCTGCTGGCTGCGCTGCCCGAAGACGGCATCGTGCTGAACCTGACCAATCCTCATGCGCATTTCGAGACGACAAAGGCCTGCCTGAACGCCGGGCGACATGTTTATTGCGAGAAACCCTTGGCGCTGACCCTGGAGGACGCCAAGGCGCTGCACGCGCTGGCGCGGTCGCGGGGGGTGATGCTCGCCTCGGCCCCGTCGTCGGTTCTGGGCGAGGCGGCGCAGACGCTGGGGCACGCCCTTCGCCATAACGTCGCCGGCGCGCCGCGCGCGATCTATGCCGAGCTCGACGACGGTTTCGTGCCACAGGCGGCCTACCGCAAATGGCTGTCGCTCAGCGGCGCGCCTTGGCCGTTCGAGGATGAATTCCGCGTCGGCTGCACGCTGGAACATGCGGGCTATTACCTGTCGTGGCTCATCGCCTGGTTCGGATCGGTCCGCACCGTGGTCGCCGCCTCGGCCGAGACCATCCCCGACAAGGAGGGCACGGGTCCCTTCGCCCCCGATCTGTCGGTCGCGACGCTTTTCTTCGACAACGGGCCGGTGACGCGGCTGACCTGTTCCATCGTCGCGCCGCACGACCACCGCATCCGCATCATCGGCGACACCGGCGTGCTGTCCTGCGATGCCGCCTGGGACAACGCCGCCAAGGTGCGCTTTGCCCGGCGTCTGACCCTGCGGCGGCGGCTGATGGAGCATCCCTTCCCGCGCCGCATTCGCCTGCCCGGCCCGACCCACCCCAAGGTCAAACCCTGGGGCGCTGCGGCGATGAACTTCATGCTGGGCCCGGCCGAGATGTTCGAGGCGCTGGAGCAGGGGCGCGACAGCCGCATCGCCGGCGATTTCGCGCTGCATCTGACCGAGGTGACTTTGGCCATCCAGAACGCCGGCGAAACGACCGGGGCGCAAAGCATGACCACGACCTGCCCGCCGATGGAGCCGATGCCATGGGCGCTGTAAGCCGCATCCTGATCACCGGCGCCGCCGGGTTCGTCGGCCGCGCCTGCGTGGCCGAGGCGCGGCGGCGCGGGCTGAAGGTGACGGCGGTCATTCGCGGGCCGGAGCCCGCGGAATGGGTCGGGGATGCGGGGATCGCGGTGCTGAAGGCCGACCTTGCCGACACGGCCTGTCGCGACCACCTGGGTGAGGCGGTCGCTGGCGCTGACGCGATCATCCATGCCGCCGCCCATCTGGGCGACCAGTCGACGCGGCACGGGGCGGATACCGTCGGGGCAACGGAAAACCTGCTGGCAGTGCGGGGGGCTGCGCGGCTGGTGCTGGTCAGCTCGATCACGGTCTACGACACCATGCGGCTGTCGCCCGGCGACGCCCTGACCGAGGAAAGCCCGCTCGAAGACCCCGACCACGCCCGCGATCCCTACACCGCCGCCAAGCTGCGGCAAGAGGCGCTCTGCCGGGCGAGCGGCGCGCCGCTCTGGATCCTGCGGCCCGGTGCGATTTACGGCCCGGGGCGAACCTGGCATGCGTTGGGCGGGGTGTCGGCGGGTCCGCTGCATGTCGCGATAACGTCGGACGGGGAACTGCCGCTCTGCCATGTGGATCATGTGGCGCAGGCGCACTTAACGGCGGCCTGCACCGATCCGGGCGGGATCCGGGCGCTCAACGTCATCGACGACGACCTGCCGACCCGGGGGCAATTTCTTGCCGCGCATAGACGCATCACCGGCTGGCCGGGCCTTTCCGTTCCGATCCCCTATCCGGTCTGGCTGACGCTTGCTCGGCTGCTGAAACCCCTCGGCGACAGGCTGCCCGGTCTTCTGCGCGAACCGGTCCTGCGCGCGCGGCTGATGCCGCTGCGCTATCCCAACGTGGCCCTGCGCGCGGCGCTGGGCGGCGGCGACACGGCCCCGTTCGAAGAGCTGCTGGAACGGGCGGTACGGGAGGGCGGAACATGACGTTGCCCAAGCTGGCCTATCTGACCGGCGAATACCCCCGCGCATCGGACACCTTCATCCAGCGCGAGGTCGCCGCTCTGCGCGATCTGGGGCACGAGGTTCTGACCTGTTCGATCCGCACCACCGGGGCCGAGCATCTGGTGGGACCCGAGCAGCGCGCCGAACACGCGCGCACCTTCGGGGTGCTGGACGCCGCCAAATCGCCCCTGACGCTGATCCGGGCGCATCTGCGCTGGATGCGGACCCCGGGGCGCTATCTGCGGGCGCTGAAACTGGCGTGGGCCACCGCGCCCAAGGGGGTGCGGGGCCGGGCCTACAACCTGATCTATTTCCTCGAGGCCGGGGTGCTGGCCGCGCATCTGGCGGACAACGGCGTGCAGCATCTGCACAATCACATCGCCAAGGCCTCGTGCACCGTGGCGATGCTGGCGTCGGAGCTTTCGGGCATTCCCTTCAGCTTTACCATCCACGGGCCGGATATCTTCTTTGAGCCGCACCATTGGCGGATCGACGCCAAGGCGCGGCGCGCGGCGTTTGTGGCATGCATCAGCGATTTCTGTCGCTCGCAGCTGATGTGTTTCGCCGATCCGCAGGATTGGCCGCGATTGCACATCGTGCATTGCGGGGTGGAGCCGGGCCGCTACGCCCCTGCCGCGCATGACGGCAAGAACCTGCTCTTCGTCGGGCGGCTTGCGGCGGTCAAGGGCGTGCGGGTGTTGCTGGAGGCGCTGGCGCAGATGGACGGGAGGCCGCAGGTCACGCTGATCGGCGACGGGCCAGAGCGGGCGGGGCTGGAGGCCTATGCCAAGGCGCTTGGCCTGTCGGATCGGGTGACCTTTGCCGGCTACCAGTCGCAGGATGCGGTGGCCGCGGCATTGGGCGAGACGGATGTCTTCGTCCTGCCCAGCTTTGCAGAGGGCGTGCCGGTGGTACTGATGGAGGCGATGGCGGCGGGCGTGCCGGTCGTGACGACGCGGATCGCGGGCATCCCCGAGCTGGTCGAGCATGGCGAAAGCGGCCTGCTCGTCGCCCCCGGCGATGCCGAGGCCCTGCGCGACGCGTTGCAGGACCTGCTGGACGATCCGGAGCGCCGCCGGGACATGGGCGCGCGGGGCCGCGCCCGGGTGCTGGCAGAGTTCGACATTAGGCAAGAGGCCGCCCGCCTCTCGTCTCTTTTCCAGTCCTACACAAAGGGCGCGCCGCCGCCGCCCAAACGGCCGGAGGCGGCGACATGACCCAGGTGGACGTCGTTCTGATCGGCCGCAACGAGGGCGCGCGGCTGGTGGCCGCGCTGGCCTCGGTCACGGGTCAGGCGCGGCAGGTGGTCTATGTCGACAGCGGCTCGACCGACGACAGCGTCGCGCAGGCCGAGGCGGCGGGCGCGCTGGTCGTCAATCTGGACATGACCCGCCCCTTCACCGCCGCCCGCGCCCGAAACGCGGGTTTCGACGCGCTGAGCGATCCGCAATTCGTTCTGTTCATCGACGGCGATTGCGCGCTGGTTCCGGGGTTCATCGACGCCGCCCGCGCGCATCTGCAGGCGCATCCCGATCTGGCGCTGGTCACCGGTTGGCGGGCGGAAATTCACCGCGATGCCAGCATCTACAACGCGCTCTGCGACTGGGAATGGCACCGTCCCGCCGGGACGATCGACGCCTGCGGCGGCGATATGATGGTGCGCGGCGCGGTCTGGGCCGCGCTGGGCGGCATGAACCCCAATGTGATCGCCGCCGAGGACGACGAATTCTGCACCCGCGCGCGCAAGGCCGGTTGGCGGCTCGAACGCCTGCCCATCGGCATGACGCGCCACGACGCGGCGATGCTGCGGTTCGGCCAATGGTGGGCGCGGGCGGTGCGCACGGGGCATGGCTTTGCCCAGGTAGGGCACCTGCACCCCGAGTATTTCGTCACCCAACGCCGCCGCGTGCTGGTCTACGGTCTGGCGATGCCGGCGCTGGCGGTGCTCGGGCTGGTCACGTTCTGGCCGCTGAGCGTGCTGGCGCTGGCGAGCTATCCGCTCAACCACATGCGCACCCTCAGGGGTCTGGTGCGCGATGGCGTGCGCCCGGCCGAGGCGCGGCGCTTTGCGGCTTTGCTGACCCTGTCGAAACTCCCGAACATGATCGGCATGGCGCGGTTCCACCTGCGCCGGCTGCGCCGCGCCGACATGCGCATCATCGAATACAAGTAAGAGGCAACCTTCATGGCAAATCCTATCCGCGTTGGCCTGATCGGGGCCGGATACATCGCCGGTTGGCACGCCGACGCCCTGCGCGCCACCAAGGGTGTACAGCTGACGGCGATCTGCGACGTGTCCGAACGGGCGGCGCGGGGGATGGCCGAGGGCTATGGCCTGCGCGCCTTCACTTCCGTCGAAGAGCTGATCGGCAGCGGGGCCTGCGACGCGGTGCACATTCTGACCCCGCCGCATCTGCACCGCGATCTGGCGATCCAGTGCCTTAAGGGTGGGCTGCATGTCCTGGTGGAAAAGCCGGTCGCGACCTCGGCGGCGGACACCCGGGCGATCCTGAAGGCCGCCGAAACGGCGGGCAAACGGTTCCACGCCGGGCACAACTTTCTGGGCCTGCCGTCCTACCAGCGGCTCAAGTCCATGATGCAGGGCGGCGATCTTGGCCGCGTTTCGGGGGCCGAGATCACCTGGGCGCTGCCACTTGCCCCGCTGCGGTCGGGGCCGTTCAACCTCTGGCTTCTGCGCGAGCCGCGGAACCTGCTGCTAGAGCTGGGGCCGCATCTGGTGGCCTTTGCGGTCGACCTCTTCGGCCCGCTCGACGTGACCTTTGCCGAGGCCAGCAAACCCGTCGACCTGCCGGGCAACGATCCGCGCCCGCAGGGGTTCCGCATTCTGGCCAAGGCGGGCGGGGTGGACATCACCTTCACCCTCTCGCTGGTCGAAACGACGGACGACCGGTCGGTCACGCTGCGTGGGTCGTCGGCGCGGGCGCGTCTGGATTACGCCAGCGACGTGCTGATCGTCGAGCGTGAGAACACCGCCGATCTGGTGGTGAACCCGCTCAGGCGGCAGCTGTCGCTCGCGGGCCAGCATCTGCGCGAAGGGTTTCGCAATGCCTGGGTGCAGGGCCGGTCGCTGAACACACGCAACCCCTACGGCCAGAGCTTTCGCGGAATGAACGCCGCCATCTACGGGTCGCTTGCCAGCGGCGCCGAGGCGGATGCGCGCTTTTCCAGCAAAAGCGCGGTCACGGTCATGGAGACCATCGACGCGGCGCTTAAGAAACTGCCGAAAAAGGTCCTGACAGTCGCCGCACCGCCCGCGCAGACCCGCGCGCCGCAACCCACCGCACTGGTCATCGGCGGCACCGGCTTTATCGGCCGCGCCCTGACCCGGCGGCTGGTGGCCGATGGCCGCGATGTGCGCGTGCTGTCGCGCGGGCGCACCGGCCCCTTCCCGGACCTGCCCGATCAGGTGGAAACCGTCGCCGCGTCGCTGCACGACAAGGACGCCCTGCGCGCAGCGATGGAGGGCATCGAGGTGGTCTTCAACCTGGCCAAATCGCTCGACGACACCTGGGAGGCAGCGCTGAAAAACGACGTCGGCGTCGCCGTCACCATCGCCGAAGCGGCGCAAGATGCCGGGGTCAAGCGGCTGGTCTACACCGGCACCATCGCCAGCTACGACATGTCCGATCCGTCGGCCAAGATCACCGAGGACACGCCCTTTCCCGACGACATGAGCGACCGCAACCTCTATGCCCGCTCCAAGGCCGAGTGCGAACGCCGTCTGATGCGGATGCACAACGAATCCGGTCTGCCGCTGGTCATTGCCCGGCCCGGAATCGTCGTGGGCGCGGGCGGGCCGCTGCAGCATTGGGGCATCGGGCGCTGGCACGGCGCGGGCGCGGTGCGCATCTGGGGGCCGGGCTACAACAAGCTGCCCTTCGTGCTGATCGACGACGTGGTCGATGGCCTGGTGCGGATGATCGACGCCGATGTCGTGGGCCAAAGCTTTAACCTGGTCGGCGACAGGATGCTGTCGGCGCGCGATTATTTCGACGCCATCCACGCCGCGACGGGGGCGCGGATCCGGGTCAAATCGGGCAATCTCTACGCGTTCTACGCCTCGGACGCGGTGAAGTATTTTCTGAAGAAACACGCGCTGCGGCGGCCCGAGGTGATCCGGCCCTCGCTGGCCGATTGGAAAAGCCGCGCGCATTTCTCGCCCTTCGTCAACGATGCGGCCAAGGACCGGCTGGGCTGGCGGCCCGAAACCGACCGCGCCGCCTTTGTTGAAAAAGCCATCGCCGATGCCAATCTCTTTGGGGTCTGAATGGCCGGGATTTGCCACTGTGCCGTAAACAATCCCCGTCAATTTGACTTATTTTGGACAGAATTGTCTGGTGTAACGTCCCCTGATGTCACGGCGCGCCCTGCCGTTGCGGAGTTGAGCAGATATGAATTTGGCCTTTGACAGGACGATTGCCGGCGCTTGGCTTGCGCCTCGATCCGTCGTGGCGTTCAATCTGCCAGGGTCGTGTGGGGCATGAATATGGCCAATCGCCCGAAATTCACCCGCAAGCGTAAGACCGCGCCCGAACCGGCCTCGGAAGAGCTCGAGCCTATCGCGCCGCTCGAGTCCCGCAGCCAGCGCGATGCACGCAAGGCCGCGGAAGCGGCCGAAGCGCAAGCCGCCGAACGCCGCCGCCGCGCGAGCGAAGCCGCCGCCCGCAAACGCGCCGAGGCCCGCAAGGCCGAAGAGGCGCGCAAGGCGGCAGCCGAGCAAGACCGCCGCGCCGAAGAGGCCCGCGTGGTCGAGGCCTCGCGCAAAGCCGAAGCCGCCCGAAAGCGCGCCGCCCAGAAAAAAGCCGAAGAGGCCCAGCGGGCCGAGGAGGTGCGCGCTGAACAGGAGGCCGCGGCGAAGCGGAAGGCCGAGGAGGCGCGCCCAGCCAAGGCCCTGCCCGCGGCCCCCGAGCGCCCCGCCGAAAGGCCGGTGCCCCAGCCTCCGGCCGTTCGCCCCGAGACGAAGCGCACCGGCGATATATGGCAAAGCCTCGATGAATTCCCGATCGACGAGCGCCATCTCGACCGGAATCGCATCATCACCGCCAGCCGTCACGACCCCGCCCATGCGGCCTTTGACGTGCTGCGCACGCGGCTGTTGCAGGCGCTGTCTCAGAACGGCTGGAAACGCGTCGCGATCACCTCTCCGACAAAGGATTGCGGCAAGACCTTTACCGCCGCCAATCTGGCGATCAGCCTGTCGCGTCAGGAAAACTGCCGGACGCTGCTGCTCGATTGCGACATGCGCAAACCGAGCCTGCACAAGGTCATGGGCGCGCGCGACCCCGGTTCGATGGGCGACATGCTGCGCGGCGCGATCGCGCCGGAGCGGCATTTGCAGCGCCCGGGCCCCAACACGATCCACGTCGGCCACAACCTGGCCTTCGGGTTCAACGGCATCAGTGAACCCTATGCCGCCGAGCTGCTGCAGGACCCGCGCTGCGCCGGGACGCTGCGCAAGGTGGACAGTCTTTTCGATCCCGATGTGATCCTGTTCGATCTGCCGCCCGCGCTCTATTCAGACGATGTCATCGCCTTTCGCCCGCAGGTCGATGGCGTTCTGCTGGTCGTCGGCGGCGGGCTGACCACCGAGAAAGAGGTGCGCGAGGTCGAAAGGCGCCTTGGCGATACTCCGCTTCTCGGCACCGTTCTGAACCGTGCCGAAGGCACGCAGCTGCGGAAATACCTTTACTGAGCCAGCGTCAGGGGCGCGCCTGCAGCGGCAGGAACCGGCCGAAGGACTGCCACGGCACCACGTCGGACAGATACCGCATCCCGGCCCATATGAGCGCCGCCAGTGCCGCCAGCCCCGCCAGCCATTTCAGCCCGCGCTTGCGGCGGTCCCGCGCGGTGCGGATTGGCGGAATGGCAACCACGGGCTGAATGCCCAGCATCCGTTCCATCTGTGCGGCGCTGCGAATCGTCGGGTTCATAAGCTCCAGTACCGCCGCCAGGAACAGTCCCGCCATCACGCTGGCCACCCCGCCCAGAAGCGCGATCTGCTTGCGGCTGCGCGACACTGGGTTTTCCGGCACCAACGCGGTTTCCAGCACTTCGAATCGGTCCATCTGCTGGCGATCCTCCAGCATCTGGCCCATCTCGGCCTCGGCCTTGCGGCGGGTGATGACGCCGTATTGTTCCTGCAGCTGGTCCAGTTGCCGTTCCAGCGCATTCAGATCGCGCTCTACCTCGGGGGCGGCGCGGATGCTGGCCTCGATCGCGGCGATGCGCCGTGCGATCAGGGCCTTCTGTTCTTGCAGCAGGCCGATCCGGCGCTCCAGCACCTCTTGCCGGGCGCGGCTGGAATCGCCCTCCAGCGACACGATCTGCTGGTCCAGCTCCAGATCCGTCTCGCGCAGGTTTGTCAGCTCGCCGCGCAGGGCGGTGATCCCCGCGGGCAGCGCGTCGGCATTGTCGCGCTTGAACGCGGCGATTTCGGCCTCGAGCGTCACGATATCGGTTTCGACGCGGGCTGCCTCTTGTTCGAAAAAGGTCAGGGTATCGCGGGCGCGGCTGGCGCTGCGGGCGCGGGATTGTTCGATCACCGAAGCCATCAGCTCGTTTGCCAGATCCGCGGCCTTTTGCGGGTCGCCCAGGCGCACCGTAATTAGCAGACCCGAGGGCGTTGCGTCAGGCTGAAAGCTTTGCGTGGGGTTGACGATCTCTTGGATCCGGGCGGCCTGGCGCATGCGAAAGATCTGTTCGTTCATCGTTATCGCCGGATCCTGGGAAAAGAGACCGTGCTTTTCCATGATACGCATGAGGTTGTCGCGCGCCATCAGCCGTTGTTCGATCAGCCGCACCCGGCGGGCGGCGTTGCTCACCTGGGCGGTGGCGCCGGCCAGCGAATCCGGTACGCGGGCGTCCTCGATCTGGACGACCGCAGTCGCCTCGTAGATTTTGGCCTGGTTCAGCGCAAAATAGAGCGACCCGGCGCAGCCCAGAACCGTGACCACGACGATCACCCAAAAGCGGCGGCGGAGCGCGGCAAGCGCCTCGTCGATCGACTGGAACTGGTTCATGTCATCGCTCCCGCAAAGTGGCCCCCAATGCGTTCGAAAGGTTTTGGCCCCGGCGCTGCCGGTTTGCCGCCACCTTCATGCCACAATGTAACGATTGCGCCTTATTTTCGCCATAAGTATTGCCGTGATTTCCGGAAACAGAGCGTCTCTGAATCCGGGACTGCCGCCACAATTTCGCCATATTTTCCAGTGGATAGGCTGGCGGTCGTGTCCGGCGTCAAAGCCCTCGAACGGTGATTGCCGCGCCCTTCGCGGGCGCGGTTCAATGTGTCGTGGCGCGGGTGCCCGGTCGCGCTCAGGCGCGCCGTTTCGCGCGCATCGCGCGCCGCCGTTCCATCGCGCTGGCGCGGGCATCGGCGCGGTCGTTGGCCGGTGCGGCGGCGGGGGCTGCGTCCGGCGCGGCCTGCTTCGGCGTGCCAAGCTCGGCCACGCGGGCGGCCAGATCGCTGAGCACGGGAAAGCGGAAGACGTCGGTGATCGACAGCGCGCGCACCCCAAGCCTGTCGCGGATCGCGCGATGCGCCTGGACCGCCAGCAGCGAATGCCCGCCGAGATCGAAGAAGCTGTCGCGTCCGGTGATGCCCTGCACACCCAGAACCTCGGTCCAGATCCGCGCGATCTGCGCCTCGGTTTCGGCGTCGGGCCGGGTGGACGACAGCTGTGTGACCGGCGCGCGCACCACAGGCTCGGCGCGCTGCGGCGCGGGCTGTGGCGCGGGAAGCGCGTTGCGGTCGACCTTCTTGTTCGGGGTCAGTGGAAAGCTCTCAAGCTGCTCGAAATGCCTTGGCACCATGTAATCGGGCAGCCGGGCGGACAGGACCTTTTTCAGATCGGCGTCGGACAGGGCGGCACCGGTATAATATCCCACCAGCCGCAGATCGCCCGGCGTGTCCTCGCGCGCCACGACGACGGCCTGGGTGATGTCCGCCTGCGCCTCGATCGCGGCCTCGATCTCGCCCAATTCGATGCGGAAGCCGCGCAGTTTGATCTGGTGATCGACCCGACCGATGAAATCGATCCGGCCATCCGCGCGCCGCCGGACCAGATCGCCGGTGCGGTACATCCGGCCCCCATGGAACGGGTTTTCGGCATAGCGTTCGGCGGTCAGCTCGGCGCGGTTCCAATAGCCGCGCGTCACGCCCTCGCCGCCGATCCAAAGCTCGCCGTCCTGCCCGATGGGCACCGCGTTGCGATCCGCGTCCAGAACGTAAAGCTGCGTGTTGGCGATGGGCAGGCCGATGTTGACGACGCCTTCGGTGACCTCTGCCGGTTCGACCGAGGACCAGATCGTGGTTTCAGTGGGGCCATACATATTGGTGATCGTGGCGCCTGTGATACCGTTGAATTCGGCCACCAGCGCGCCGGGCAAGGGCTCGCCGCCCAGCAACAGGTGCTGCACACCGCGCAGGGCAAAGCGCGCCTCGTCGTTCATGGCGATCATCCGCGCCATCGACGGGGTGCATTGCATATGCGTCACGCCATGCCGCACGATCTGCGCGGCGATAGAAAAATCGTCCGCGGCCAGTTCGGGCGCGTCGTTGGCGCGGGCCACGACCTGAGCCAGCGGCGTCAGCCCCTCAAGCACCAGATCGGGCGCGATGCCATAGTCGATCAGGCAGGCCACCTCGCCCACGCCGATCCGTTTCAGCTCTTCTACCCGCGCCAGCGCATCCTCGATTGTGCCGAACATGCCGCTGTCGTTGAAATAGCGCTCGAAGGCAAAGTCTAGGATGCCCTCCAGCTCGTCGGCCTCGAGTGATCCGAGGTCGAGCTCGAACGCGTTCTTCACACCCTCGGGCTTCTTGAAGGCCGGGAAGGCCCAGGCGTATTGCTTGATCAGCCCGGCGGCCGAGCGCAGGTAATCCTTCATCGGTTCGCGCGCGATCTCGCGCGCCTTGTCGCGGGTTTCGGCCAGGCAGGTGTGCAGCATCAGCGTCACGGTGAAATCCGCCGGGTCAAAGCCCGCATCGCGCAGCGCCTGGTGGTAGATGCCGATCTTGCCCGCCACTTCGTCGATGGACTGGCCCAGCAGGTGCGTCAGCACGTTGGCCCCCAGCCGCCCGGCCTCTTTCCAGGTTTCGGGGTTGCCCGCCGTGGTGACCCAGACCGGCAATTCCTTCGACACCGGGCGGGGCTGGGTGACGACCTCGTGCATCGTGCCATTCTTGCGGGCAAAGCCCACCGCCTCGCCGCGCCAGAGCTTGCGCAGGGTTTCGATGCTCTCGATCATTGCGGGTTTGTTCTGCGGCGGGGTGTTTTCCGGGCGCAGCACGAAGTCGTCGGGCTGCCAGCCGCTGGCGATGGCCAGCCCGGCGCGCCCGTTGGTCAGGTTGTCGATCACCGCCCATTCCTCGGCGATGCGGGCGGGATGGTGCAGCGGGGCGACGCAAGAGCCGGCGCGCACGCCGATGTTCTTGGTCATGCCCGCGACGGCGGCCCCGGTCACCGAGGGGTTGGGGTAGGGTCCGCCAAAGGCGTGGAAATGCCGCTCCGGCGTCCAGACCGCGACAAAGCCATGCGCGTCGGCGAATTTCGCGCCTTCCAGAAGGGTCTTGTACTTGTCGGGCCCGACGCCATCGTCGTTTCCCCAGTAGTAAAGGCTGAACTGCATCGCCTGGTCCGACATGGGCATCGGCCCGTTCGAGATCAGGCCGCGGTCTTCGTCGCTGGTCAGCACCACGGTAAAGCCGCGCGCTGTGGTCCAGAAAAGCTCGAGCACCGAGATGTCGAAGGACAGCGAGGTGACGGCCAGCCAGGTGCCGCCGTCCGCATGGGGTACATGCGCGTCCATTCCGGTGTAGAAATTGGCGACGTTGCGGTGTTCGACCATGACGCCCTTGGGCGTTCCGGTGCTGCCTGAGGTGTAGATCAGATAGGCCAGATCGGCGGGGCCGCTCAGGGCCTCGGGGGTGGTGGCCGGGGCTTGCGCGATGCGCGGATCAGCGTCGAGCGTCAGGATCTGCGCCGTCGTCTCGGGCAATTGCTCGCGTAGTGCGGATTGCGTCACGATCACCGTCGTGCCGCTGTCGGCGATGTAGTGGCGCAGACGGTCGGCCGGGAAGGCCGGGTCGAGCGGCAGGTAGGCCCCGCCCGCCTTGAGGATCGCCAAAGCGCCGACCATCAGGTCGACCGACCGGCGGGTGCAGAGCCCCACAACCACGTCCGGCCCCACGCCCATGCCGCGCAGAACATGCGCGGCGCGGTTGGCGCGGGCATTGAGGTCGGCATAGGTCAGGCTCTGCCCTTCGAATATCAGGGCGGCTGCGTCGGGGGTCTTTGCCGCCTGCGCTTCGAACGCGGCGTGCATGGTCAGGCTGCGGTCATGATCGGTTTCGGTGGCGTTCCAGCGGTTCAGCACCATCTCCCGCTCGCTGTCGGGCAGGTTGGGAAGCGCCGCGACATTGTCGGCACTGGCTCCCGCCAGCAACTCCAGTCGCGCGGCATAATGGCTCGCCTCCACCGCGCCGATGGCGCCGGTGTCGTGATGCAGCGTCGCCGTGCCGTCAGAGATTTCAACGGTCATCAGCGTGCCGGGGATCGGGCCCGCACCGTGGCTGAGCCCGATCTGCGGCTGCGTGACGCTCAGTGCCGGATCGCGCAGCGGCAGGTCGATGGCAAAGCCCTTGTTCCGCTCTGCCCGGTTCAGGGCGGTGCCCATCGCGGCGGCGAGGTCGTCCATCGTGCCAGACGTGGCGACGGTCAACGGCACCCAGCGCGACACAAACCCGCCACCGGCCAGTTCGACCAGATCGGCGGATGCGAACGCCAGGCTGACGGTGTCGCCGCCCACAAGGCGCGAGGCCCAGGCGGCCACGCGCGCGTCGCAGCCATCGGGCACTGTCAAAGGAAGGCTGGCAAAGCTGCCCGACGCCGCGCCGGCCTGCGGCAGCGTTGCGGCGGCCATCCCGGCCAACGCCTTGCGCCAGACCGCGTCGGACGCGGCGATGCCTTGCATCGTCTCCTCCGCCGCGGCCATATCCGGCGGGGTCAGCAGGTCACCCGCCTTGGCGATCTGCCGGGGATCGGCCGGGGTGCCATCTGCACCGCGCAGACCGCCTAGCACCAGCGCGCCGGTGCCGCAGGCCACGGTTAGGTGTGAACCGTCGATATCGATCACAGTGCCGGGGGCGGCGTGGCTTTCGGTGACGCGGGCCTCAGCCACGAACCACAGCTTGCCGCCCGCCATCAGCTTGGGCAGGCAGAGCGGGTTCCAGTAGGGGCCGTGATCCAGCGCGCGGATCAGTCGTTCCAATTCCACGGCGGGGCGGGAGAACTCCAGCAACCCACCGGCGGCGGGACGGTCGGCCAGCCCGTGATAACTGCGCTGGCTCAGGTCCTGCGGAATGCGCTGCGGCGCGGGGCCGTCGAGCTGCGCCATCAGGTCGTCGAAACTGTCGAGCGCGGCGGCGAAGGCTTTGGTGTTCAGCGTCAGCGCCGTGTCGGCATCGTTGATGTCGAACCCGCGGCTGACCAGGATATCGCCCTCGTCAACGCCACCCTCTATCATGTGCCAGGTGATGCCGTGGCGGGTTTCGCCCTCGATCAGCGCCCAGACCGGCGCGTTCAGCCCGGCATGGCGCGGCAGCGGGCCGTCGTGAAAGTTCACGGCCCCGCGCGTGGCCAGCGCCAGCACATCGTCGGGCATGATCGTCAGATTGGCGATGCTCAGCAGCCAGTCGGCGCGGGTGCCGCCCAGCCGTTCGGCCAGCCCCTTGCCCGGTGCGACGACCGTCAGGCCGTGCCCCCCGGCCCACTCCGCCACCGCCGGGCTGGAGGTCACCACCGCGCGGATCGCGTGACCCGCGCCGCGCAGCTTGTCGCCGCATTGCAGGGTCAGGGTGTCGTTACCGATCAGAAGGCAGGAAAAGGGCATCTGGATCACTCCGCTTGGGCGTCAATCGCGGTTCGCGCCGCCGGGGGCCGAACCGCGCGGGGCTTTCCCGGCAAAGGCCGGAAAAGCGCCGAAAGGTCATGTTGCAAAAGATCCCGCAGGAAATGCGGCGGGTCGGCGGGCGGTTTTTTCTGTACCAGCCGCCGCAGCCGCCAGAGCGTGCCGCCGAGGGCATGCATCAGCGTGGCCGCCGCCGCATAGGCGCGGCCGTGGTTCTTGGTGAAGTAATGCCAGCGGCTGTCGAACCAAAAGCGCGGGGTCCGCGCCCAGGTCTTCATCCCGGTCGAGACCGACCCGATATGCGCCACGTGGCTGTCGCGCACGTAATGCGTTTCGAACCCCGCGCGGGCGGCGCGCAGGCAGAGGTCGGTTTCCTCGAAATAAAGAAAGAACGTCTCGTCAAAGAGCCCGATCCGGTCCAGCAACGACTGCCGCATCAGCATCGACGCCCCCGCCAGCCAGTCGACGCGCTGCGTTGCCTCCGGAACGCCCATCGGCACGATCTTTTGGCGCAGCGCGCGGCTGATCGGGCCGAAGCGGGCCGCGCCCTCGAGCTCTGACCAGAGCGTTGGAAAGCGGAAGGCGGTCACATGCGGACCGCCCTCTGGGCCGTGGATGTAGCTGCCGGCGAACCCGGCCTCGGGATGGGTTTCCAGGTGATCCAGCAGCTTGCGGAGCGCGTCCGGCGCCGGGAAGGCGTCGGAGTTCAGGATATAGACGTAATCGGGCGCACCGTCGCTGCGGCCCGCGCGGATGCCGACGTTGTTGCCTGCGCCGAAGCCGCCGTTCTGGCCCGACTGGATCACGCGGATCGGCGTGCCCTGCGCCCAGCCTGCCGCAACACCCGCCTGCAGGGCCTCGAAAGACCCGTCGCCGCTGTCGTTGTCGACGATGACCATCTCGGCATCGAGCCCCTGCATCGCCCGCGCGGCATGTTCCGCCGCCCGCAGCGTCATGTCGGGGGTACGGTAGTTCAGCAGGACGATCAGCAGACGGGGCTCGGACATGGGCTATTCCGCCGCGTGGATGTTGGGGAAGGCGACGACCTCGCCATGGCCAGCTGCCTGCGCCTCGGCGGCCTCGATCGCCTCGCGCATCAGGCCCGCCAGAACCCGCACGTTGGGCTCCAGCACCATGCTGTCGTGATCGCCGGGCACCTCGTGCACCTCGACCTGCGGCGCGACGCTGCCCCAATCGTTGTCGGGCAGAACGTAGGTGCGTTCGGAATTGACCAGACGACCGCCCGACACCGTCCACTTGCCTACCAGCGGCGGACGGTAGAGCACCACCCGCCCATTCCAGGGCCGAACCTGATAGGCGGCGATGGCGCGGTAAAAGGCGGCCTCGATTTCCGCGTTGTGGAAGGCGGCCTCTGCATCGGTCGCGCCGGTATCGCGGCGCTTGGCGAATTCCCAGGCGATGCGGTTCTTCGCCCAGATCAGAGGATAAAGCGGGCCGCGGGCGCGCGCCTCGTGCCACTGGATGATCAGCCGGTCCTTGCGCGACAGGGTACGGCGCCTCGGCAGCGGCGTGTCGAGCATGACGACAAGCGACACCTCTTGCCCCGCGGTGTCCAGCTGATGCGCGATCTCGTAGGCGGTTATGCCGCCGCCCGAGAAGCCGCCGATCATATAGGGCCCTTCGGGCTGAACCTGCCGGATCTCGGCGATATAGGCGCGGGCGGCCTCTTCGATGGTGTCGTGCGGCGCCTCACCGCCGTAGAGCCCCTTGGCCTGCAGGCCGTAGAACGGCCGGTCGTGGCCCAGAAGGTTGGCCAGATGGCGCAGGTTCAGCACGTTGCCGAACATCCCCGCCACCAGGAAGAACGGCTGGCGCGGCCCGCCTTCGCCGTCGTGCATGGCGACCAGATGCTTGAAGCGGCGTTCGGGGGCCTTGGGCGCCTCTGCGTCCGTGTCGCCGGTGTGGCCGGTCTGTTCGGCGATAAGCGCGGCGCATTTGCGGATGGTCGGAGCCTCGAACAGGACCGAGATCGGGAAATCGACGCGGTAGGCTTTCTTGACCATCGAGAAGAGGCGCACGGCGATCAGGCTGTGCCCGCCCAGGTCAAAGAAGCTGTCCTCGACACCGACGTTTTGAACGCCCAGCAGATCCTCCCAGAACCCGGCGAGGGTGCGTTCGATATCGGTCTCGGGCGCGACGTAATCGCCATCGAGCTGCGGGCGGTCGAATTTCTGCGCCGCACCCGCCTGGACCGAGCTTGCGGCGGTCTGGCGGGTCAGCTGATCCAGGTCCATCGACGACACGACGACCTGCGGCTGACCCAGCGCCAGCGCCCGGCGGAAGGCATCGACCCCTTCGGCGGGCAGAATGCCCTGGCTGAGGTTGTGGGCCAGACGTTCCTCGGCCGGCGACAGCGGCTGGGCGCTGCCCGTGGCGTCGACCAGTTCGACCTCTGCGGCGGTCAGGCGCGGGGCGGCGGTAAGCGCGGCGCTGTCGGCCAGCTTGCGAATGGTGAAGCCTGCGATTTCTACGCAGACCTGTCCGTCCGGCGCGCAAAGCGTGATGTCGAAGCTGGCGGTCTCGCCGTCGGCGCGGTTGTCGGCGGCGTTGCGGACCCAGCTGACGATCCGCGCGGGCAGAGGGCCGTGGACGCGGACGCGGGCATAGGACACCGGCACCCAGAGATGCGTGGGCTGGTAGCCCTCGATCAGTTCCATCGCCCAGCCTGTCGCGATGTCCAGCAAAGCGGGGTGCAGGATATAGCCGCCGTCCTGCGCGGCGGCCTCGGGCAGTGACAGATCGGCGATGCCCTCGCCGCGCCCGATGGCGCGGGTGTCGAGCACTTTCCAGCGCGGGCCGAAGGCTAGATGGACCTCTTGCGCCGAGGCCAGTTTCGACCCTGTTCCGGCCAAAAGCGCCTGTCCGCAGCGCGCGCGGATCGCTAACAGGTCGAGCGGATCGGGCCGTTTCAGAGGGGTCAGCGCCAGCCGCGCCTGCGCGGTCAGGCAATGGCCGTGCCGCCCGCCCAAGGTACAATCGGCCAGCACGTCCATCCCGTAGCCCTCGGCGCTGCGGCTGAGGCGCAGGCGCACGTCGCGCTCGGCCCCGTCGGCCACGCGCAGCGGGCGCAGGAAGTTCAGGTCGCGGATCTCGAACGCGCCGTCTTCGTGATGGGCGCGCAGCGCATGGGCGGCGAGCGTCAGATAGCCGCTGCCGGGCAGCAGCGCGTCACCGGCGGCGGTGCGGTGTTCGTCGATGAACCAGTCGTCGGTGCCATAGCGCGCGGTAAACACACGGTTGCCCTGCGTGTCGAAGGTCGCCTTGTCGAGCATCGGCAGATCGACCGCGTCGACCGGCGCGTCGGGCAGATCGCCGGTGCGTTCGGCCACCGCCTCGGCGGCCATGCCGACCTCGTTCCAGATGCCCCAGTTGATCGCGGTCACGCGGGTCTTGCCGCCCGCCCGCGCCTGCGCGAAGGCGTTGAGGAATTCGTTGGCGGCAACGTAATCGACCTGCCCCGCCGGGGCGGTCACGGTCGAGGACGACGCAAAGAGCGCGATCCAGTCGACGCTGCCGTCGGGGAAGAGCTGGTCCAGCACCAGCGCGCCGTGGATCTTGGGCGTGAACACGTCCTCGACCGTGGCGGGGCTTTTGGTCATCAGCGGCGCGTCGGCGATCACGCCCGCGCCGTGGATCACGCCGGTGATCGGCCCGAAACGCTCGGTCGCGGCGTCAACGACGCGGCGCATCTGGGTCAGGTTGCAGACATCGGCGGCGGCGGTCATGACCGTGCCGCCCGCCTCTTCCAGCATGCGCACGGCGCGGATGCGGCGGGCGAGGCTGTCCTGCGGGGCGTGGCGGGCCAGGTAACTGTCCCAGTTGTCGCGGGGCGGCAGATCGTGCCGGGCGACGAGGATCAGGTTGGCCCCCTTGGCGGCGAAATCGCGCGCCAGCGTCAGGCCGATGCCGCCGAAGCCGCCGGTGATCAGATAGGTGCCCTCCGCCGCCTCGGGCGCGGGGGCCAGAGGCACAGGTTTCATCGCGCATTCAAAGCGCCGGTCGGCGCGCAGGGCGGCGACACTGGCGGCGGGTTCGGCCAGCAGATCCTCGAGCACGCGGGTCTGCAGCGCGGCCATCGCGGCGCGCTGCGCCGCCTCGGTGCGGGCGCGCTGCCAGAATGGCGCGTCGGGCACGGCAGGCAGTTGGAGATCGAGCGTCGCCACGCTGACCCCGGGCAATTCGCGCGGGATCACACGGGCCGGGCCGGCGATGGTGGATTTCGCGGGATAGGGCAGGCCCTCGTCGCGCAGGCGCGCCGCGCCGTTGGTGACGACGGTCAGATGCAGGGGGCGGGGCAGGTTCTCGTCGGCGATGGCCTGCGCGAGGAACATCAGCGCATAGAAACCCTGCTCTTGCACGCGGTGGAAAAAGCTTGATCCCGGGCGGTGGCTTTCGTCGGCGGTCACCAGCCAGAAATGTGCGATGCGGGTCGGGGTGCGGCCGCTTTGCACGAGGTCTTGCAGCAGTTGGTCGTACCCGTCGCGCCCGCGCTCGGGGGCGAGGATGTAGCGGGTGTCCGAAAGTCGCGCGAAGGTGTCGCCGGGGCGCAGTTCGATCACGTCATGCCCGGCGGCGCGTAGCCTGTCGGCGCAGCCCTGCGCCAGCCCCGCATCGTCCATGAACATCAGCCAGGTCTGCGGCGTGGCGTCGGCAAGGCCGTCGATCACATCGACCTCGACTTGGGCGGCGCGGGGCCGCCAGACCGGTTTCCAGCCCCATTGCGCCACGTCGTCGCTGCGCATCAGATAGGTCGGCGCGGCATCGGTCCGGGCCCTGCCCGGTTCGATGAAATAGGGGGCGTGCTGGAAGGCGTAGCTGGGCAGCGGCACGCGGTGGCGGCGGGCGTCGCCCCAGATCTGACCCCAGTCGATGTCCGCCCCCAGCGCCCACATGCGGCCCAGCACCTCGAACATGTGCTTGTCGTCGGGGATGGCGTCGTCGGGGTGGCGCAGCGACGACAGCACCTGATTGGCGCTGACCTCGGAGTGCTGGCGGGCGAGGGCGGAAAGCGCCTTGCCCGGGCCGACCTCGAGGAAGATGCGGTTCTCGGCGGCAAGCGCGCCGATGCAATCGGCGAAATGGACGGTGCCGCGCAGGTGTTCGACCCAATAGTCCGGGTCGGTGGCCTGGGCGTCGGTCATCATCTGGCCGGTGCGGTTCGAGGTCAGCGGGATCTGCGGCGGGTTCAGGGCGATCGACCGCAGGTAGGCGCGGAAATCGTTGAGGATGGGCTCGAGCATCCGGGAATGCGCGGCGATGTCGATGGGGATGCGCTGGAAGTCGATGTCCTGTGCCTGGAGCGCGGTTTCGAGCGCGTCGAGCGCTGCCTGAGGGCCGGAGGCGACGGAGAGGTCGGGCGCGTTGATCGCGCCGAGGTCGAGATCGTCGCCGAGCATCGGGCGCAGCCTGTCGGCGGGCAGGGCGACCGACAGCATGCCGCCCTTGGGAACGCCGTCGAAGAGGGTGCCGCGCAGATGGACGAGGCCGATGCAATCCTCGAAGGCCATGACACCGGCGACGCAGGCGGCGGTGTTTTCGCCCATGGAATGCCCGGCCAGAGCCGCCGGTTCGATGCCCCAGGACATCCAGAGCTGCGCCAGCGCATATTCGGTGATCATGATCAGCGGCAATTGCAGCGAGGGTCGGCGCAGCGCCTCTTCGGCCCGTTGCCGGTCCTCCTCGGCAGGAAACCACAGCGCCCGGATGTCGGCGTCGGTCAGGGTGGCGAGGTGATCGAGCCCGCGGTCCATCCATTCGGCGAAGACCGGCTCGGTCTCGTAGAGGTCGCGGGCCATGCCGGTGTACTGCGCGCCGCCGCCGGGGAAGGTGAAGACCGTGTCGGGGCGGTCGAGCGCGCTGTGCGAATGCACCCGGCGGGGGGCATCCTCGGACAGCAGGCGGGCGGCCTCGGCGGGGTTTTCGGCGACCACGATGCGGCGTTTGTCAAAGGCGCGGCGGCCTTGCTGCAGGGTCCAGGCGACGTCGGCCAGCGGCTGGTCGGGGTGATCGCGCAGGTGTTGGGCCAGCCGTCTGGCGTTTTCGTCCAGCGCGGTTTTCGAGCGGGCCGACAGGGTGAGGATCTGGAACGGCCAGTCGCTTTCGTCCGATGCACCGCGTGCGGGCGCCTCTTGCAGGACCGCGTGGGCGTTGGTGCCGCCCACGCCCAGAGAGTTCACACCGGCGCGGCGGGGATGGCCAGCGGAGGGCCAGTCCGACAGCCGGTCATTGACGCGGAACGGCGAGGCGTCGAAGTCGATGGCGGGGTTCGGGGCCTCGAACCCCAGCGAGGGCGGCATCTGCTTGTGATGCAGCGCGAGGCTGGTCTTGATCAGGCTCGCCACGCCCGCCGCCGTATCGAGATGGCCGATGTTGGTCTTGACGCTGCCGATGCGGGTGCGGCCCACCGTGTCGGAGGTTTCGCGGAACGCCTGGGTCAGGGCCGCCACCTCGATCGGGTCGCCCAGATAGGTGCCGGTGCCGTGGCATTCGACATAATCCACCGTGTCGGCGGTGACGCCGGCGATGGCCTGCGCCTCGGCCACGGCCTGGGCCTGCCCGTCGACCGACGGGGCGAGATAGCCCGCCTTGGCGGCGCCGTCGTTGTTCACCGCCGAGCCCTTGAGCACCGCCCATATGTGGTCGCCGTCGGCCACCGCGTCGGCCATGCGGCGCAGCACCACGACGCCCGCGCCCGACCCGAAGACCGTGCCTTGCGCGCGGTGGTCGAAGGCGTGGCATTCGCCGTCGGGCGACAGGATCTCGTTTTCCTTGTAGAGATAGCCGCGCCCCTGCGGCAGCTCGATCGTCACGCCGCCCGCCAGCGCCATGTCGCATTCGCCGTTGAGCAACGCCTGCGCGGCGTAATGGGTGGCCACCAGCGACGTGGAACAGGCGGTTTGCAGGTTGATCGATGGCCCGTGCAGATCCAGCACGTGGCTGAGCCGCGTGGTCATGAAATCCTTGTCGTTGCCGGTGTGGCGCAGCAGGAACATGCCGGTGTTTTCCACCAGGTCCGGGTTCGAGCAGACGTTGAAATAGAAATAGCTGCCCATGCCGCAGCCCGCGAAGACGCCGACCTGACCGTCGAAACTTTCGGGCACGTGACCGGCGTTTTCCAGCGCCTCCCACGCGGTTTCCAGAAACCGGCGGTGCTGGGGGTCCATGATCGCGGCTTCCTTGGGCGAGAGGCCGAAGAAATCTGCGTCGAACATCTCGAACCCGTCGAGGGGGGCGGCGAAGGGCACGTAATCGCGATGCCGGATCAGACCCGGATCCTCGCCTGCCTCAAGCAACTCGTCCTCGGTCAGCCGGCGGATCGACGAGACGCCATCGCGCAGGTTGCGCCAATAGGCCTCGATGTCGGCGGCGCCGGGCAGATGCGCGGCCATGCCGACGATGGCGATGTCGTTATCGCCCCAATCCTGTTGCATGTCCCTTGTCATCGATTTTTTATCCCGGCAGACGCGCGTCGGCGTCGAGTATCCGGCAAATGCGGGGGAATTGCGGCGAATTTTCGATATGCCCCCGCGATTTCGCCACATTCCCCAGTCTGGAGTAGGATACTGTCCCGGCTGTCGCAGCATTATCACAGGTTAAGTTCGATTGTTGCGCGAATCGGGCGCGCAACCCTAGAGTGCTTTGGCCGACAGCGCCACAATTTCGCCCCAATTCAGCCAGAGTGCGGCCCCTGCTGCGGCAAGCCCGGCAAGGGCGAAAACGAGGTCGTGCAGCGGGTCCCATGCGCCCATGCGCCGGGCCAGCCAGATCACGACCGGGTAGGCCAGAACGATGGCGACGCCCTGGGCGATCAGCGCGCCGACCAGCCCGGCAAGGCTCAGCCCGACAAGGATGCACACGATCATCAGAACCCCGCGCGTGGCGGCCAGAACGAAGAACCGCTTGCTGTCGCCCGCCGCCAGCGCCGCCTGATCGTAGGTCTGCACGATGATCTGCGGCATCTGCATGCAGGCGATCAGCACGACCACCGCCCCGGCGGCGAAATACCGTGGATCGTACATCAGATCGACCAGCCAGACCCCCAGCGCGGCAAAGCCTGCGACCAGGGTCATCAGCGCCGCGGTGACCGCATAGCGCATTTTGCGCAGTTTCTCGAAGTTCTCTCGGCTTTCCGAGGGCGGGGCCTCGCGGTAGATCGGGATCAGGATGCGCCGCGTCACCATCCCGCCCAACAGCATCGGGAACGAGGCCAGAAAGTACCCGATGTTGTAGATCCCGAACAGATCGAGGCTGAGGTATTTGCCGATCAGCAGCTTGTCGCCCTGGCTGAACAGAAAGCCGGCGATGGTGGACAGAAAAATCCATTTGCCGAAGTTGATCAGTTCCCGCGCGGCGGCGGGCTCCCAGCGGAAGCGGTTGCGTTCGCCCGGCAGGAAGCGCGAGTTGACGACAACCTCGACCAACCCCCCGACAAGGCCGCTGAAGACAAGCGCCCAGACCGATCCGGTCAGCCAGGCAAGGAGAACAGCGACGATCAGCCCCGAGATCTGGGTGACCGCGTCCAGCATGGTGACCCGGCCCAGCATGAGATGCCGGTTGGCGGTGTCCATCCGCGTCGGTCTGAATCCGGCGATCAGCAGGGTCAGCCCCGTCACGGGCACCAGCTGCATCAGCTGATCCTCGCCATAGACGACGGCAATGGGCCAGGCCAGCGCGCAGGTGGTCAACCACAGACCGGCGCCCCGGATCACCTGTATTGTCCAGGCGGTGTTCAGAAAATCCGGATCGTCGCCGCGTTTGCTTTGCAGGATGGCCGGGGTGACACCGACATCGGAAAACATCGCCAGGCCCATCATGACGACCATGACCAGCGCCATCATCCCGAAGGCCTCGGGGAACAATAGCCGCGTCAGGATCAGGTTCGACGCCAGCCGCAGCGCCTGGCTGAAGCCAAAGCCGCCCACGGTGAACAGCGATGACCGCAGTGCCCTGTCCGAGAGCGAAGTACCCTGAAGTCGCGTAAGAAGCGCGCTCATCGGCCCCGGCTCCAGTCCTTGGCGCGCGCCCGCGTCAGGCGCGAGGCCAGAGCAACGCCCGAATAGACAGCGAACCCGACGGGATCGCGCAGCGCCAGCGCCAGCTTGCCGCTGTGTGCCAGCGGCGCCGTGTCGTCATTGGCCATAAGCGCGGGATAGTCCCGCCGGATCTGGTCGACCCCGGCGTCCTGCCTGCGGCGCACACGGATCAGCGCGCGCAGGCCTTCGGCGATGGGCCAGTGATAGGGGGACGGGACGGCGATCCGTTCCTCCGGGGCAAAGTGGAGCCGCACGAAGGTGTCGTCCGAAATGATCTCGGGAAACGCGCCCCAGCGGGCGCGACCGGCTGCGTTGACGGCGAAGGCTCCGCAGCCCGGCACGCCTATGGCCATGAACGGCACGCGCCGCCAGATCCGCGCATAGGCGCGCGACACCGGTCCCTGCGCCTCGATCAGGACCCGCCCGCTGGCATAGCGCGGCGCGTCGGTGTCCAGCGCCGTGGCGATCTGCACCAGCAGATCGCGCCCGACCCGTACATCGGCGTCGAGATAGAGCCGGACCGCCCCGGTCGCCGCAGCGTCCCCGGCGTTGAGCGCGGCCAGCTTGTTGCCCTCGGCCCGTTCGATGACCTGCAGGCGCCAGCCGCGCCGGTCGAAACCGGCAGCGGTCGCGCGCGCGGCGTCGGCGGTGGCATCGCGGCAGCCGTTGGCGACGACGATCACCTCGACCGGTTCGTCCCGCTCCCAGCGCGACAACAGCAGCGCGTCGAGGCACGCGCCGATCAGCGCCGCCTCGTTGCTGGCCGGTACGATAACCGACAGCGATTCCGCATTCCTTGTCATCTTGCGTACCAATGTGGCCACACATCCTATCTTTCGCACGCGTCTTTACGCGCCATCTGACAGGAAACTGTGGCCAAAGGGTGATTTTTCTTCAAACTGGTGGCAAGTGCCGCAAGACGACGGCAGGCGAAAAATCGAATTGGCGGTGAACGTGACGCAGGCGATGCGGATCGGCTATCTCGTGCCTCAGTTTCCGGGGCAGACGCACATCTTTTTCTGGCGCGAGGTTCTGGCTCTCCGCGAGAGGGGCGTCGACGTGCATTTGCTGTCCACCCGTCCGCCGCCTCCGGGTCTGATCGCGCATGACTGGTCGGACGAGGCGATGTCCGAGACTACCTACCTGGGCCGGATGGATCCTCTGGCGGCGCTGGGCGGGCTGACCCGTACTCTGCCGCGGGGGCTTGCGCTGTGGATGATGCAGGAGGGGCCGGTCTTCGCCCGCGACGCCGGGCTCATGCTGTCGGCGGCGCAGCAATTGCTCGGCTACGCGCGCGAGCACGCGCTTGACCATATCCATGCGCATTCCTGTGCCCGCGCCGGGCTGATCGCAGCGCTGGCGCGCCGGATGGGCGGGCCGGCCTATTCGATGACGCTGCACGGGCCGCTGTCGGATTACGGCGCGGGGCAGCGCTTTAAATGGCGCGGCGCGGCGTTTGCGACTGTCATCACGAAAAAGCTTCTCGCCGAGGTCGAAGAAGAACTGGCCGGTCACCTGCCGCCCCGGATCGTGGTCCGCGCGATGGGTGTCGACACCGAGGTGCTGCGCCGCGACACGCCCTATCGGCCGCCGGAAAAGGGGCGCCCGGTGCGGATTTTTTCCTGCGGGCGGCTTAACGTTGTGAAGGGACACCAGGATCTGATGGCGGCGATGCGGCGGCTGCTGGATCAGGGGGTGGATGTCCGGCTGGAAATCGCGGGCGAAGACGACGACGGCGGCAGCGGCTTCCGCGCCGAGCTTGAGCGGACGCTCAAGGACCTGCGGCTGCAGGATCACGTCAAGCTCTTGGGCGCGATCGACGCAGGCGCGGTACGGGCCAAACTGCTGGAGGCGCATGTCTTTGCCCTGGCCAGTTGGCACGAGCCGCTGGGCGTCGCCTATATGGAGGCCATGGCCTGCGGCGTGCCGGTGATCGGCACCGAGGCGGGCGGCGTGCCCGAGCTGATCGAGGATGGCCGGACCGGAAAACTGGTGCCGCCCAAGGACCCCGGCGCACTGGCCCGGGCGATCCGCGATCTGGCGGGCGACCCGGACAAGGCGCAAAGGCTGGCCGAGGCGGGCCGCGCCCATGTCGAGGCGCATTTCCGCGCCTCGCTGGGCGCCGAGACGTTGATCGAGGAAATCTCCCGTCTGACACGTTGAGCGACGCAGCCCCGGGCTGGCCCCGGGGCCTCCTGACCGTGTTGCGCCCGGTTCAGAAGCTGTCCGCGGGAAACACCGTCTCGATTGGGCTGTCGAAGCGCAGTCTCTCGATGCCGATCATCGTGACGCTACCGAAAGGCCCGTCCGCGATCAGGCGACCGTCCTCGCGGCGAAAGCTGTAGCGCGCCAGCGGGCCGCGCAGCCGCGCGAGATCCTCGCCCGGCCCGCCGTTCAGGCGATCCGCACCGCCGTTCGAGACGAATTCGTCCGCGCCGGGGCCGCCCAGCAGGATGTCCTCTTCCGGCGTGCCTTCCAGCAGGCCGTCGCCGCTGAGGAAGATGCCGTTGGCAAAGGCGGCTGGGTCGCGGTCTTCCCAATCGGACGGTGCGGTGCGGTTGTAGTCCATCAGCACGTCCCAGCGCGGGTTGTCGTCGCTGAGGTGCCGCAGCGCCCCCCAGCTGCCCCAGCGGGTCGCCGGGGCCACGTCGACGAAGGCGTTGAAGAGCGTCCCGCCCGCCTGCACCCAGCCGGTCAGCAGCACCTCGTAGAGCGCGGCCATATCCGACGAGTAATTGTAAGCGACAAAGAAATCGCTCAGCCGTTCGTCATCCACCCGCTCGCCCTGCGGGGTGGCGTGGGTGCCGCCTTCGTACATGATTAGTTGCAGGCCTGCCTCCTCGGCCGCAGCGGCGTGGTAGGGAAAGAGCTCTTGCACCAGTTCGCGCAGCGATCCGTCGAGCAGCTCTTCGGTCACCGGCTGAAAGGCCGCGTCGAAGCGGCGTTCGCGGATGTATTCGCGCAAGGCGACGCGGCGCAGGCCCTGCGCCTCGCCGGCCGCACGCGCCTCGGCCTCGGCCGTATCCAGCCAGCCTTGCACCTCTGCCGCCATCTCCTCGCCGCCCAGCTCGTAGCCGAAATATCCGGTCACCGCGTAGGCGTCGAAGCTGTCGCGCGGCAGGCGGCCCAGTTCCAGAAAGGCCAGTGGCGCGATCAGGATGTCCTCTTCCAGACCCGGCCAGCCTGTGTGGGTGGCGACCACGCGCACCAGTCGGTCGTCCGCTTCTGCGCCGAAGACCTCGGTCCAGATGTCCATGACCTGCGCGGCGCGCAGGGCGTAGAACTGCATCCAGCCGGTTTGCGACTGTCCCCAGCGCGCCTCGGCCTGGGCGCTGGCCCAATGCGCCTGCGGGAAGATGAAATTCCACATCTCGTTGGAATATTCCACATAGGCCTTGAGCCTGGGGTCGAGCGTGTCGCGGACGATGGTGGCGAAGCGCCGGGCGAAATCGTCGTCGGCCAGATGCGGCAGGGTGAACCAGGGGTCCGCGCCGATCCGGTTGGCCAGCGCGACCATCACCGGCAGCGGCACGCCGAACGATGTCCAGGTATAATCGTCCATGCGCGGGCGGCTGTCCCAGCCCGACAGGGGCGAGCCATTGGTGAACATCCAGTCCATGAAGCGCACCGCCCGCACATCCTGCACCCGCGCGATCCAGTCGGGGTTGAAGATCGCCCCGGCCTCGTAGAGCGGCAGATGGTCCTCACGCAGGACGCGGATGTTGCGGATCGGGTCGTCGGGGTCGACCGAACCGATGGACAGGGCGACCAACCCCTCGCCCGGGGCATAGGCAAAGCGGATCTCTCCGGGCTCGTAGATCACGCGCCGCGCGCGGCCGGTCAGCTTCAGATCGCCCTGACCGTCGTAGAGCACCAGATAGGTGCCGCGCAGGTGCTCGGCCTCTTCGGGCTGGTCGGTTAGGATCAGCGCCTCGACATGGGTGACCTCGGGCGGGAGGCTGAGCAGCCAGCCGTTGTCGTCCAGATGCCCGCCCGCGCGCAGATCGTCGGCGGTGACGCCGCCCCATTGGTCGGGCAGATGGCCGATCCATTCCCGCGCGCTCTTCATCACGTCGATGAAGGGATGCTGTGTCGACCAGTCGGCAATGCCGTTCAGCCCCATGGCAAGCGCGGGCGTTGCATCGGCCTCGGCGCGGGGAATGGCGCGGGGCAGGGGCGGAGCGGTGGGGGCGGGGGCCTCGGCGACGCTCTCCTCTTCCGGTTCTGTCGTGGTCTGGGCGGTTCGTTGCATTGGTTCCGCCGTCGCGGCCGGGGGCGGCGACAGACGCGCCGCCTCGCGCCGGACCAGCGCGCCGATGGTCTCGGCGATCTGGGGATAGGCCGCTGCCACGGTCGGATGGATGTCCCCCGGCGGGGTGAAGCCCGCCGGCGGCGGCGCGCCGTAAAGCGCCGTATGGCTCACCATCGCGGCCAGGAAATAGAGCGTCGGCGTGCCGTGCGGCGCGTCGTCGGTGTAGAACGCCGTCGCGGGCAGGCCATCGAGCGGCTGCGCGGCCAGCACCCGCGACAGGACCGAGGCCACCGGGATCAGCCGGATGTCGAGATCGGGGCGCTCTTGCCGCAGGGTCTGAACGTAGGCGTTGTACCAGATGTGATAGCCGCTGCCGTTGAAGGCGTGATAGCGGGCGAGCCCCTCGGCATCCGGCGGGAAGGCCCCGGCGACACCGCCCATATCCGACCAGCCTTCGTAGATGTGGAACCGGGGCCGCATCCCCTGCGCGGTGATCCAGTCCAGCACCCGCAGCGTCGCCGATACCGGGGTCGCGCCACCATCATTTTCGCCATCGTAAGGCGCGGTGGCGGGCTGGTACTGGATGAAATTCGCCGGGGTGATCAGGATGTCGGTGAAAGGGGCTTGGCCGAACCCGCCTGCGTCGGGGTTCCAGACACCCGCCACGCCGGGAAAGCCCCAGTTGGCGGTCGGCGGCAACATGCGGGCGAAATCCCGCAGAAAGCCCCATTGGCCATCCAGCGCGAACCCGCGCCCGCCCGCCGTGGCAAGCTGGTCGAGCCAATGCGCCACGTTGGTATGCGGCATGTCGCCGACATGGTTGAACAGGCTGTTGCCGAAGACATAGGCCTTCACATCGCGCTGCTCCTGCGCCGAGGCGGCACAGGCCCAGAGCGCCGCGAGACATGCCATTGCGAAACGGATCATCGGATTGCCCTGTTGCTCTCGCCCCTACCGGACTATGGGCTATACGGATGCAGGGTCAAAGGCCAGCGGGCTTTGCGACCGAGGACCGAAAAGGGGAACGGGATGCGCGCACTCGAGGGGATCACCGTCGTCACGCTGGAACACGCGGTTGCGGCGCCGCTTTGCACGCGGCATATGGCGGATCACGGCGCGCGGGTGATCAAGGTGGAACGTCCCGGAACGGGCGACTTTGCGCGCGGCTACGACACCCGGGTGCGCGGGATGTCGTCGCATTTCGTCTGGACCAACCGGTCCAAGGAAAGCGTGACGCTGAACCTTAAATCCGACGGCGGGCAAGAGGTGCTGCGGCGTCTGCTCGGCCAGGCCGACGTGCTGGTGCAGAACCTCGCCCCAGGTGCTGCGCAGCGGATGGGGCTGGGCTATGCCGATCTGCAAGAGGCGCATCCCCGGTTGATCGTCTGCAATATCTCGGGCTACGGGCCCGATGGATCGGACGCCGCGCGCAAGGCCTACGACCTGCTGATCCAGGCCGAGGCGGGCTTTCTGTCCGTGACGGGCGAGGGCGAGCGGATGGCCAAGGCAGGCATTTCGGTCGCCGATATCGCGGCGGGGATGTACGCCTATTCCTCCATCCTCGCGGCGCTGATCGCGCGCGGGCGCACCGGGGTAGGCGCCCAGATCGACATCTCGATGCTCGAGGCGCTGGCGGAATGGATGGGCTACCCGATGTATTACGCCTTCGACGGGGCCGCGCCGCCCGCGCGCGCCGGGGCCGCCCATGCCACGATCTTTCCTTACGGCCCCTTCGCCACGGGCGACGGCGGGCAGGTGATGCTGGGCCTGCAGAACGAACGCGAGTGGCGCAGGTTTTGCAGCGACGTCCTGTCCCGGCCCGAGCTGACCGAGGATCCGCGCTTTGCCACCAACGCCGCCCGCGCCGGTCATCAGGACGCGCTGCGGGACATCATCGAGACCGGGTTCGCGGAAATGACCGCGGGCGATGTGGTGCGGATGCTCGAGGCGGCGGGCATCGCCACCGCGCGTATCAACGACATGGCGGGGCTTTGGGCGCATCCGCAGCTTGAGGCCCGCGCCCGCTGGACCGAGGTCGGCAGCCCCGCTGGCCGGGTGCCCGCGCTCTTGCCCCCCGGCCTGACCGAGGCCCGCATGGATCCGATCCCGGCGCTGGGCGCGGATACCGAGACGGTTCTGCAAGAGCTGGGATATAACGCGGCCGAGATCGCCACCCTGCGCGACCGCGACGCGATCTGAGCCCTAGCGCGTCTGGCTGCGCAAACGGATCTCGATCCTGCGCCGTGCCTGAATGTCGGTCGAATTGGGACTCCTGCCCGGCGCCAGCCGGTTGTTGGGCAGCTGCAACTGACCGGCCGACAACGGGATGATCTGGTAGGATTTGCCCGGCGGCAGGTACTGCTTGAGGAATTGGGCGACCTCGGCGGCGCGGGCCATGCCCAGACCGACGTTGTCGACAAAGCGGAGCGAGCCGCCGAAACCGTTCACATGACTTTTCAGACTTCGATCCAGATTGCTGTAGCGAGTGGTGTTCACCGGCCGTTCATCGGTATGCCCGATCACTTCGATCGCCTGGATCGCGACCTGGGCGTTGGCCAGAAGGTCGCGAAACTCCCTCTGTCCTGACTGACTGAACTCCCGGCGGAACTCCGGAGTGATGTCGGTTTCGCCACTGTCGAACGTATAGCCCGCGTTTTCCGCCAGGCTGATCGACATCGGCAGGTCGTGGCGGTTCTCCAACAGCGTGATCTGCAGTTCCAGCTCTGCGATCCGCTCCTCCAATTCCTTGTTCTTGGCGGCATAGGCACCGATCTTTGCATCCTTGTCCTTGACGTCTGCGTTTCCCCGAAGAATCTGCCCCCTTAGTGCTGCGATCGTTGCGTTCGCACCGTTCAGTTTGCCGGTCAGCTCTGCGTTGGCGACTGTCAGCTGGGCGATGGCCTGGTCCTGATCGCTGGGACCCGCGTCGTTGGTCGCACCGTAAAGATCGAGGATATTGCCCAGCAGGATCAGACAGACGAACAGGAAGAAGAGCATGATCTCGCTCATCGACGCCGCGACGATGTCTTCACGTTCGACGATCTTGCGGCGGAACAGGCTCATCCAGACGCGCCCTTGTCGTCATCGTCCGACCGGTGCGACCGGCCGAACAGGGATCCCACCCAATCACGGAACGACCCCGTCCGTTTCATCCAGATCGCGCGGGTTTGGGTGGCCGCGTCTATGGCCGCGGTCAGCTTTTCCATCTCGGCCTTCAGCGCCTTCTGCCGCCTGCCCTGCGCGTCATGCCACGCCGGGTCGAGGAACGAATTGTCGACCCGGTCCATGATTTGCTCGATGGCGTCGTTCAGGCTCTGCAGTTTCTCGCCGCGCTCGGAGATTTCCGCGACCAGCGCCTCGGCGTCTTCGCGCAAGGCGCTCTGCGCGGATCCGCTGGCCTCAAGCCCCTCGATCAGGCGGTTCACGGATTCCGTCAGCCGCGCCGTTTCCTCGTCGAGCGCGTTTCCGACCTTGGCCAGCGTCCCCTTGAGGCCATCGCGCAGGATCTCGTCGGCATCGACGGCGTCGATGCTGGTCTTGAGCCCGTCGAAGGCTTCGCCCGTTTTTGTCGCCGCGCTGTTTGCAGTCGTGCCCAGCGTTTCGAAGCCGCTCCGAAGCGACCCGGCGCCACCCTTTATCTCTGCCGCGGAGTCTTTGAGCGCATTCGCGACGGTGCCGATTTCATCGTCGATCCTGGACACTGCCAGCTTGGCGATGCGCGCGATGGTCTCTGACAGCGCGTCCTCGTCAATCGCGAGCGCCTCGATTTCGCGCGCCTTTTCAGACAACGTGTTCGAGACCTCATCGGCGCTTTTGCGGAAGGTCGTCGTCGTCTGGCCGATCTGCGCCTCGCTCGCGGCCACGGCGCCCGCGAGTACAGCGGTTTTCTCCGCCACCTCGCCAACCTTTTCTGCCAGCCGGTTGACCTGGGATTGCAGCAATTCCAGCGTGAACGGCTCTTCTTCCTCGTCGACCGGGCCAATAAGAATGATGATGGTCCGCGCTATCAGGGCCATGACCGTGCTGGAGAGCGCGACCGCATTCTGGATAACGACGCCGATCAATGCTCCCGATCCGGGAGCCGCGGTAGAGGCAAGCGCCACGATCAGCGCCGTCAGCGTCATGATGAAGCCAAAGAAGTAGATGCTGTCGGACCAGCGTCTGTAAAGCTCGGTATTAATCGTTGAGCGTTGAATTAAGAGCGTTGTGCCAACGATGATCGCATAGCCAAGGACCAAAACGACGTTGGCAACTGTGACGCGGAATATATCGAAGCTGTCGACCCGGGCTGTTGCGGTTTCCGCCTCTTCGCCGCTGCTCCCGTCTTCGCTTTCTTCTCCGTTTTCTTCATCTTCGCCGCTTCCCTCGTTGGCTCCGTTCCCATCGGAGCCACTTTGTGTCGGTTGCGTGGACTCAACTCTCTTGAGCATATCCGAAAATTCATCTTGCGCCCACTTAGGGTCCAGACTCATTGAATTTCATAGCCAGAACAGAACGGTTGCGGCGAGCATGATTGCGGAGAAGAACGTTTCCGGGCAGCGGTCGTATCGGGTTGCCACGCGCCGCCAATCCTTGAGCCTGCCGAACATGATCTCGATGCGGTTGCGCCGTTTGTAGCGCCGCTTGTCGTATTTCACCGCCTTCTTGCGCGACTTCCGGCCCGGGATGCAGTCCTTTATCCCCTTGTCTTTCAACGCTTCTCTGAACCAATCGGCATCATAGCCCCTGTCGGCCAGCAGCCAGCCCGCTTTCGGCAGGCTGCCCAGCAACGCCGCTGCGCCGGTGTAATCGCTGACCTGGCCGGCGGACATGAAGAACCCGATTGGGCGCCCCTTGGCATCGGCGACGGCGTGCAGCTTGGTGTTCATGCCGCCCTTGGTGCGCCCGATCTGGCGCCCACGCCCCCCTTTTTCACGCATAGGCTCGACGCCGTGCGGTGTGCTTTGAGATAGGTTGCGTCGATCATGATCGTCTTGTGCTCGGCGCGTTCCGGCGATGCAGGCCGACCATGATCCGGGCGAAGACGCCGTTGTCGCTCCAGCGCTTCCAGCGGTTGTAAAGGGTCTTCGCCGGGCCGTATTCCTTTGGCGCATCACACCAGCGCAAGCCATTGCGATTGATGAAGATTATGCCGCTGAGGACGCGGCGATCATCGACGCGGGGCTTGCCATGGCTCTTGGGAAAGAACGGCTTCAGACGCTCCATTTGGGCGTCCGTCAGCCAGTAAAGATTGCTCATCGATCGGGTCTCCTTGCGGAGCCTGAATCATGCCAAAGGCCCGAAATCAATGGGTCTGGAGCCTAGCGGGACGCTGGACGGCGACAAGATGACTCTGGTCGTTCTGGTGGGGGCCGTTTTTTTCGTGGTCGTGATCTTTCTGGTGGCTGTCTTGGGGTTTCAGCAGGGCGGGTCCGGGTTTGTCGCCGGCGGCCAAGCGCCCGCAGCGGCGACGGCACGAGAGTCGTTCTCGGACTTTCCGGCCTCACGCCCGGGCGACACCGCAGGCGGCGTCGTGGTCATTCAGAACGGCGACGGTCGCCCCTGATCTTCACAGACGCTCAATTTGTCATCCGCGCAGCCCGCGCCGCGCCCCCTTGCGCAATTTTTTAAATTTTACCGTTTGATAAAAAAAATTCTTGTGGCAGGCTGATCGTATGAAGCCGCTTAGGAAGCCGACATGACAGATCTGCGTAAATCGGGGATCGCCGCTGGGCGTCTCGATCACGAAACACTCCTGACCAACTTCGCCGATCTGCACGCGCCGCTCGATCCGCATGAGGCGGCGGTTGCGGCGGACCGGTGCTATTTCTGCCACGATGCGCCCTGCATCACGGCCTGCCCCACGGCCATCGACATTCCGCTTTTCATCCGCCAGATCGCCACCGGCCAGCCCGAGGCCGCGGCGCAGACGATTTTCGAGCAGAACATCCTTGGCGGCATGTGCGCCCGGGTCTGCCCGACAGAGACGCTTTGCGAAGAGGCCTGCGTGCGCGAGGCGGCCGAGGGCAAGCCGGTCGAGATCGGGCGCCTGCAGCGCCACGCCACCGACACGAGGATGGCGCAGCAGGGCCACCCGTTCACGCGGGCCGCGCTCAGCGGCAAGCGCGTGGCTGTCGTCGGCGCGGGGCCGGCAGGGCTGGCCTGTGCGCACCGGCTGGCGATGAAGGGGCATGACGTGGTCATCCTCGAGGCCAGGGCGAAACCGGGCGGGCTGAACGAATTCGGGATCGCGGCCTACAAGTCGACCGACGACTTCGCCGCGCGCGAGGTCGAATGGCTGCTGGGCATCGGCGGGATCAGCATCGAATACGGCAAGGCGCTGGGCGGCGCGATCACGCTGGAGGGGCTGCGCGCTGAATATGACGCGGTTTTCCTGGGCATGGGCCTTGGCGCCGTCAACGGCCTGCCGGTCGACGGGGCGGACAAGGATGGTGTTGCCGATGCGGTGGACTTCATCGCCGACCTGCGGCAGGCGTCCGATCTGGCAACGCTTCCGGTCGGGCGCAACGTCGTGGTGATCGGTGGCGGCATGACGGCCATCGACGCGGCTGTGCAGTCAAAGCTGCTGGGTGCCGAAAGCGTGACCGTCGCCTACCGCCGGTCGCAGGCGCAGATGGGGGCCAGCCGCTACGAACAGGATCTGGCCACGTCCAAGGGCGTGCGGCTGCTGACCGACGTCATGCCCAAGGCGATCCACGGCAACGGCGCGGTGCGAGAGATCGAACTGGAATACACCGCCGAGGTGGATGGCCGTCTGCAGGGCACCGGCGAGACTTTGCGCCTGCCTGCCGACCAGGTCTTCCGCGCCATCGGTCAGAAACTCGCTGTGCTGGACGGGCTCGACCTCGCGAATGGCAAGATCGCCATCAACGGGGCTGGGCGGACCTCGGTGCCAGGGGTCTGGGCCGGGGGCGATTGCACGCCGGGCGAGGATCTGACGGTCGTTGCCGTGGCCGAAGGCCGGGACGCGGCAGAGGATATCGATGCGGCGCTGCGGGGCTGACACAGTCCCGGGCCTGCCCCGGGACCTCTTGGAACGAGGAGGCCCCGGATCAGGGTCCGGGGCCGCGACGAGACATATTCACACGGAGGCCCAAGATGGCTGACCTGACGACGAACTTTCTGGGCATCACCAGCCCCAATCCCTTCTGGCTGGCCTCGGCCCCGCCCACGGACAAGGAATACAACGTTCGCCGCGCCTTCGAGGCGGGTTGGGGCGGTGTCGTCTGGAAGACACTGGGCGAGGCCGGGCCGCCCATCGTCAACGTCAACGGCCCGCGATACGGGGTCATCCACGGGGCCGACCGGCGGGTTCTGGGGCTCAACAATATCGAGTTGATCACCGACCGGCCGCTCGAGGTGAACCTCGAGGAAATGGCCCGCGTCAAGGCGGATTACCCTGACCGGGCCCTGATCGCCTCGATCATGGTGCCCTGCGAAGAGGCCGCCTGGAAGGCGATCCTGCCCCGGGTGGCCGAGACCGGCGCGGACGGGATCGAGCTGAACTTCGGCTGTCCGCACGGCATGTCCGAGCGCGGTATGGGCAGCGCCGTCGGCCAGGTGCCGGAATATATCGAGATGGTCACGCGCTGGTGCAAACAGCATTACGACCGCCCGGTGATCGTCAAGCTGACGCCGAATATCACCGACATCCGTTACCCTGCGCGCGCTGCCAAGAACGGCGGGGCCGATGCGGTGTCGCTGATCAATACGATCAGCTCGATCACCTCGGTCAACCTCGATGACTTCAGCCCCGAACCCAGCATCGATGGCAAGGGCAGCCACGGCGGCTATTGCGGCCCGGCGGTGAAACCCATCGCGATGAACATGGTGGCCGAGATCGCCCGTGACCCGGAAACCGCCGGCCTGCCGATCAGCGGCATCGGCGGCGTCACCACCTGGCGCGACGCGGCAGAGTTCATGTCGCTCGGCGCGGGCAACGTGCAGGTCTGCACCGCCGCAATGACCTATGGCTTCCGCATCGTCGAAGAGATGAAGCGCGGGCTGTCGCAATGGATGGACGAGAAGGGCTATGCCTCTACCGCCGATTTCATCGGCCGCGCGGTGCCGAACGTGACCGACTGGCAGTATCTCAACCTCAATTTCATCACCAAGGCCCGGATCGACCAGGACGCCTGCATCAAGTGCGGCCGCTGCTTCGCCGCGTGCGAGGACACCTCGCATCAGGCGATCTCGATGTCGCCGGACCGGACGTTCGAGGTGATCGACGCCGAATGCGTGGCCTGCAACCTCTGCGTCGATGTCTGCCCGGTTGAGAACTGTATCACCATGGAACGCCTGCCCGCCGGCGCGGTCGACCCGCGCACCGGCAAGGTGGTGTCGGACGATTACGCCAACTGGACGACCCATCCCAACAATCCGTCGGCGCAGGCGGCGGAGTAAAGCACGCGTTGACTTGTCGCCTCTACCGTCCTTGACTGTTCGGGGACAGAGGGGGAGGCGCGCATGATCGAACGGCTGGATCACATCAACATCCGCACGGCGAAGCTGGACGCGATGGTCGACTGGTATGGCGAGGTGCTGGGCATGACACCCGGGCCAAGGCCGGACTTTGGGATTCCAGGTGCCTGGCTTTATGCCAACGGTCAGCCGCTGGTGCATCTCGTCGAGGTGCCGGAAGAGCCGTCGGACCCCGGCACCGACCTCAAGCTCGAGCACGGGGCGTTCAGCGCCAAGGGCTTTGAACGGTTCCACGCCGCGCTCGAGGCGCGGGGCGAGCGGATGCGCATCTTGAAGGTGCCCGGGTTCCCGCTTGTGCAGGTCAACATCTGGGACCCGGACGGGAACCATCTGCACATCGATTTCGACGCCGACGAGGTGGACCCCGCGTTTTATAGCTGAGGCGTGCAGGTGCGGCGCGGCCTTTATGCGCTGGTTCGCGGACCGTCCGCATCGGGTCTGAGTATTCTGCGGAAGACCGTGTCGAGATGCGCCTCGGCCCCTTCGAAAGGGTCCTCCGAGCCGAGCACGGCGCGGACCTGAACCTCGAAATCGGCGAAATGCTGGGTCAGCGCCCAGATCGAAAAAATCAGGTGCACCGGGTCGATGGGCGCGATATGGCCTGCGTCGATCCAGCCTTTGATGACCGTGGCGTATTCTTCGACGAGCGCGCGCAATTCGCCTTCAAGCGCCGGTCTCATCCGCGGTGCACCCTGCAGGATCTCGTTGGCGAAAAGGCGGCTTTCGCGCGGGTAATCCCGCGCCAGCAAGAGCTTGCGGCGGACATAGCCCAGAAGCTCCGCCAGCGGATCGCCCGCCGGATCGAGCGCGCGCAGAGGATCGAGCCAGGTGTGCAACAGCCCGGTCAGCAGCTCGGTGTGGATCGCCTCCTTGGAGGGGAAATAATACAGCAGGTTGGGTTTCGACAAACCGGCCTCGGCCGCGATCCGGTCGAGCGTTGCGCCGCGAAACCCCTCTTGCGAAAAGACTGTCAGCCCGGCCTCGAGAATGGCCTCGCGCTTGCGCCGCTGGATGCGCGTGCGCGGCGCGGGCGTGCCTTCTGGCTGTGCCGAAGTTTCCGTCATCTCGCCTCCGCCTCGCCTTATCCCCGAGCATTCGATGTCTCAGGCAGCATCCCGCTTGACTGAGGCCACCCCTCTGGTAGCGTCTCTTTGACCGATTGGTCAAATCAAGATGCGCGCGGGGGGTGCCGCGCCGAAGGACGGGGAGACACGCCATGGCCGCGCCAGCAGCGAATCTGACAATCGACGGCGACAGGCTCTGGGACAGCCTGATGGAGATGGCAAAGATCGGCCCGGGCGTCGCCGGAGGCAACAACCGCCAGACCCTGACCGACGCGGATGGCGAGGGCCGCGCCCTGTTCCAGAAATGGTGCGAGGCGGCGGGCTGTTCCATGGGGCTGGACCAGATGGGCAACATGTTCGCCCGGCGCGAGGGAACGGACCCCGAGGCGCTGCCGGTCTATGTGGGCTCGCATCTCGACACGCAGCCGACGGGCGGCAAGTACGACGGGGTTCTGGGCGTGCTGGGCGGGCTGGAAATCATCCGCACGCTGAACGATCTCGGTATCCAGACCAGGCATCCCATCGTGGTGACCAACTGGACCAACGAAGAGGGCACACGCTACGCCCCCGCTATGTTGTCCTCGGGCGTCTTCGCGGGGATGCACACGCAGGACTGGGCCTATGACCGCGTCGACGCCGAGGGCAAACGCTTTGGCGACGAGCTGGAGCGGATCGGCTGGAAGGGCGAGGAAGAGGTTGGCGCGCGCAAGATGCACGCGTTCTTCGAGCTGCACATCGAGCAGGGTCCGATCCTCGAGGCCGAGGGAAAGGATATCGGTGTCGTCACCCACGGGCAGGGGCTGTCATGGACGCAGGTGACCGTGACGGGCAAGGATTCGCACACCGGGTCGACGCCGATGCCGATGCGCAAGAACGCCGGGTTGGGCATGGCGCGCATCCTCGAGAAGGTCGACGAGATCGCCTGGTCGCACAAACCCCACGCGGTGGGCGCGGCGGGCCATATCGACGTCTATCCCAATTCGCGCAACGTGATCCCGGGCAAGGTGGTCTTCACGGTCGATTTCCGGTCACCCGATCTGAGCGTGATCCAGGATATGGAGGCGCGGCTGCGCGTCGAGGCGCAGAAGATCTGCGACGACATGGGGCTGGAGGTCGAATTCGAAAAGGTCGGCGGCTTCGACCCGGTGGAATTCGACGAAGGCTGCGTGACCGCGGTGCGCAACGCGGCCGAGCGGCTGGGCTATTCGCATATGAACATTATCTCGGGCGCGGGCCACGACGCCTGCTGGATCAACCGCGTTGCCCCCACGGCGATGGTCATGTGCCCCTGCGTCGACGGCCTGTCGCACAACGAGGCCGAGGAGATCAGCAAGGACTGGGCCAAGGCGGGGGCGGACGTTCTGTTCCACGCGGTGGTCGAAACGGCGGAGATTGTGGGGTGAGGCGGTTGTTGCTGGCAGCGTTCGCCATTTTTTTATCGAATGCGTCCTACGCCCAACAGTTCCGGACGTTAGAAGAAACGCTTTCCAATTCTCCTGAGGCGTCTTACGCGTTTGTCCGGTGCGCCGCGTTTTTTCGCGCAAGCGGTTCTTGGGCCGGGGCTCAATTGCCCAATAGTGTGCTTGATTATTGGAAAGAAAACGTTCTGGCGCTTTTTCTCGCGGCGTCTCGAATCCGGGCAAACCGTTCGGGTATGACTGGTGAGCAAGCGATTACTAGCGTCGAGTTAGATTCCGAAACTATCGCAGGTCAATACGTTGAAAGCTTTCGTCGCCACTACGCGAATACCGGGTCGGCTTGGGACGGTAACGAAATTTGGGTCTCTGACAGGGCCGTATGCGATAGCCTTGCGCAACTCGTCGTTGACCGGATAGCCAGCGAAAATAATTAGAGGTGCTTGAACAAAATGACCACAGTCATCAAGAACGGAACCATCGTCACGGCCGATCTCAGCTACAAGGCCGACGTGCTGATCGAGAACGGCGTGATCGTCGAGATCGGTGAGAACCTGAAAGGCGACGAACAACTGGACGCCACCGGATGCTATGTCATGCCCGGCGGGATCGATCCGCACACGCATCTGGAGATGCCCTTCATGGGCACCTATTCCAGCGACGACTTCGAATCCGGCACGCGGGCGGCGCTGTCGGGCGGCACCACGATGGTGGTGGATTTCGCCCTGCCCAGCCCGCAGCAGGGTCTGCTCGACGCGCTCCAGATGTGGGACAACAAATCCACCCGCGCCAATTGCGATTACTCGTTCCACATGGCCGTTACCTGGTGGGGCGAGCAGGTCTTTGACGAGATGAAGACCGTGATCGAGGATCGCGGCATCAACACCTTCAAGCATTTCATGGCCTACAAGGGCGCGCTGATGGTGAACGACGACGAGATGTACGCCTCGTTCAACCGGCTGGCCGAACTGGGCGGAATCGCCATGGTGCATGCGGAAAACGGCGACGTGGTCGCCGAGCTGAGCGCCAAACTGCTGGCCGAGGGCAACACCGGGCCCGAGGCGCATGCCTATTCCCGCCCCCCGCAGGTCGAAGGCGAGGCGGCGAACCGCGCGATCATGATCGCCGATATGGCGGGTGTGCCGCTTTATATCGTGCATGTCAGCTGCGAAGAGGCGCACGAGGCCATCCGCCGCGCCCGCCAGCAGGGCAAGCGGGTCTGGGGCGAGCCGTTGATCCAGCACCTGACCCTGGATGAAAGTGAGTATTTCAACAAGGACTGGGACCACGCCGCGCGCCGCGTTATGTCGCCGCCGTTCCGTAATGCCAAGCACCAGGAAAGCCTGTGGCACGGGTTGATGTCGGGGTCTCTGTCAGTCGTTGCGACGGACCACTGTGCGTTTACCACCGAACAGAAGCGCTATGGCGTGGGCGATTTCACCAAGATCCCCAACGGCACCGGCGGGCTGGAAGACCGGATGCCGATGCTCTGGACTCATGGCGTCGCCACCGGGCGGCTGACGCCCGAAGAATTCGTCGCGATGACCTCGACCAACATCGCCAAAATCCTGAACTGCTATCCGAAGAAGGGCGCAATCCGGGTTGGGTCGGATGCAGATATCGTGGTTTGGGATCCGGAGAAGGAAAAGACCATCACGGCATCCCGTCAGCAATCGGCTATCGACTACAACGTTTTCGAGGGCCAGCAGGTCAAGGGTTTGCCCCGCTTTACCCTCACGCGCGGGCATGTGGCGGTGCATGACGGCGAGATCCGCACACAGGAAGGGCACGGCAAATTTGTGAAACGTGCCCCCAACACCCCGGTCAACCGCGCGCTGAGCAAGTGGAAGGATCTGACGGCGCCGCGCCCGGTCGAGCGGACGGGGATCCCGGCGACTGGTGTTTGAGTTTGGTTGAACGATCCGCAGCCACGCGCGCGCCGAAATCTTTCAAAGATTTCGGACCGTTTTCTTGGCAAGAAAACGGGTGCCGCTCAGCTCGGGACCAGCGCCTCGAGTTCGGGCAGCAGGACGACGCTTTCCTGTTCATGCGGGTCGGTGCGGGCGATAACGGCGACGGCGGGGACATCTCCGTCGTTGAACGGCAGGTGCGGCACGTCGGCGGGGATGTAGATCATGTCGCCGGCCTTGGTCTCCATCACGTGTTCAAGCCGCTCGCCCCAGTACATCCTGGCCGATCCCGAAATCACGTAGATCGCGGTTTCATGAGTTTCGTGCTTATGCGCCTTGGCGCGGCCGCCGGGCGGAACCGTCAGCAAATGCATGCAGACGCCCTGCGATCCGACCGTTTCCTTTGCGATCCCTTCGAAGTAGGAAAACCCTTGTTTGCCGTCATACGTGCCTTCGGGCCGCAGCTTTACACAATCCGCCATGTCTGAGCCTCTCTTGTCCCAACCAGCATCAAGCCTAGCAGATAGCGGCGCGCCGGTCATTCGCGCGTCGCATCTCGATCTGACGTTCCAGACGGCGGATGGCCCGGTTCATGCGCTAAAGGACGTTTCGCTGGATATCCCCAAAGGGGCCTTTGTCAGCTTCATCGGCCCCTCGGGCTGCGGCAAGACGACCCTTCTGCGCTGCATCGCAGCGCTGGAGGCGCCGACCGGCGGCGAGCTGAGCGTCAACGGCATGTCCCCCGACGCAGCGCGCAAGGCGCGCGCCTATGGCTATGTCTTCCAGGCGGCGGGGCTTTATCCGTGGCGGACCATCGGCGGCAACATCCGTCTGCCGCTCGAGATCATGGGCTTTTCCAAGGCGGATCAGAAAGACCGCGTGGCACGGGTGCTGGAACTGGTCGAGCTGTCGGGCTTTGCCGACAAGTTCCCCTGGCAATTGTCGGGCGGCATGCAGCAACGGGCGAGCATCGCGCGCGCACTGGCCTTCGATGCGGACATCCTTCTGATGGACGAACCTTTCGGCGCGCTGGACGAGATCGTGCGCGACCGTCTGAACGAGGAATTGCTGCGGCTCTGGGCGCGGACGGAAAAGACCATTGCCTTCGTCACCCACTCGATCCCCGAGGCGGTCTATCTGTCGACCCATATCGTGGTGATGTCGCCGCGGCCCGGGCGGATCACGGACGTGATCGAAAGCCCCCTGCGCAAGGAGCGCCCACTCGACATCCGCGATACGCCCGAGTTCATCGAGATCGCCCATCGCGTGCGCGAGGGGCTGCGGTCGGGGTATCAGGAATGAGATTTTCACAGGCGCGAATTGCCGCGGCCGACGGGGCCCCGGGTCAGGCCCGGGGCGGGGTGGGCTGATGGCGGATGCGGCTGTGCCCCTGACCGCGCGCCGATGGCGTGTGCCGCCGGTTCTGGCGATGATCCTGGCGATCATGACGCTGTGGTACGCGGCCGCCGTGCCGATGAACGTCAAGGAGGTGCTGACCCAGGCCGAACGCGCCGGGGTCGCGGTGTCGCCGCCCTCGGCGGCAGAGCGGCGGGACATGGGGCATCTGGTGCTCGTCGCGCAGAACCCCGGCGCGTTGGGCGCCAGCTGGAGCCTCGACCGCGCGCGCCTGCCCGCGCCGCACCAGGTGCTGGTCGAGCTTTACGACAGCACCATCGACGAAGAGCTCAACGGCCGGCGCGGCATCGTGCGGTCGGGCAGCCTGTCGAACCGGAGCCTGATCTATCACGGCTGGGTCACGCTTAACGCGACCTTCGTGGGCTTTCTGATCGGTGCAGGCCTCGGCATCGCGTTGGCCATCGGCATCGTGCACAGCCGGGTGATGGACATGTCCGTCATGCCCTGGGCCATCGTCAGCCAGACCATTCCCATCGTGGCGCTGGCGCCGATGATCATCGTCGTGCTTTATTCCGTGGGCGTGCAGGGGCTGATCCCCAAGGCGGTGATCTCGGCCTACCTGTCGTTCTTCCCTGTGGTCGTGGGCATGGTCAAGGGCCTGCGCAGCCCCGACGCGATGCAGATGGACCTGATGCGGACCTATAACGCCGGCGCGCCCACGGTGCTCTGGAAATTGCGCCTGCCCGCCTCGGTGCCCTACCTCTTTGCCTCGCTCAAGATCGCCATCGCGGCGAGCCTCGTCGGGGCCATCGTCGGCGAATTGCCGGTGCAGCAGGGCGGGCTGGGCGCGCGGATGCTGGCGGGCAGCTATTACGGACAGACCGCGCAGATCTGGGCTGCGCTCTTCATGGCGGCCGGTCTGGCGGCGGTACTGGTCTGGGCCATCGGCTGGCTCGAGAGGCGGACCCTGCGGCGCATCGGTATGAGCGCATGACGCTGGTGGTGCTGGCACTGGCGCTCTGGGCGGGGGGCTTTGCGCTGAATGTGGCGCTGGCCAACGGGCCTGCCCGCGGGACGGCGGCGGCCCGGCTGGCGGTGCCCGTCGTCTTCGGCGCGACCGTTCTGGCCATGTGGGAATGCCTGGTGCGCGGGCTGGGGGTGCCGCCGGTGATCCTGCCGCCACCCAGCCAGATCGCGCAGACCTTCGGCGCCAATCTGGGCCTGCTCTGGCGCGACTTCGTGCAGACGATCCTCAAAGGCGCGCTGGGCGGCTATATCATCGGCTGCGGCGCGGCCTTTCTGACCGCTCTGCTGGTCGACCGCTACCGCTATCTGCGCGAGGGGCTTCTGCCGCTCGGCAACTTCATGGCCGCCCTGCCCATCGTCGGCACCGCGCCGATCCTGGTGATGTGGTTCGGCTTTGGCTGGCAATCCAAGGCGGCGGTCGTCGTGCTTATGGTGTTCTTCCCGATGCTGGTGAACACCGTCGCCGGTTTGCAGGACACCACCGCCATGCAGCGCGACCTGGTGCGCACCTATGCCGCCAGCTGGGGCCAGACGCTGATCAAGCTGCGCCTGCCCGCCGCGATGCCCTTCATTTTCAATGGGCTCAAAATCAGCACAACTCTTGCGCTTGTCGGCGCGATTGTTGCCGAATTTTTCGGCTCGCCTACACTGGGCCTCGGCTTCCGCATTTCGACCAGTATTGGCCAGCTTGACCTTGGCATGGTCTGGTCGGCCATCGTGGTCGCGGCGCTGGCCGGATCGGTCTTTTTCGGGCTGGTCACGGTGATCGAGAAACGACTGACGTTCTGGCACGCCTCGCAGAGGGGCGGACGATAACAGAAAATCCCGCGCCGCCAGAGCCGTGGGGAGAGTGAATGATACCAACCTGGAGGACTACACAATGAAACGCATGTTCTGGGCCGCAGCCGCGCTCGCCGGGCTTTCCGCGCCCGCGTTTGCGCAGGACGCAGTGACGCTGCAGCTGAAATGGGTCACGCAATCGCAATTCGCGGGCTACTACGTCGCGCAAGAGAACGGCTATTACGACGAAGAGGGGCTGGACGTCACGATCCTGCCCGGCGGCCCCGATATCGCACCGACGCAGGTCATCGCTGGTGGCGGCGCCGACGTGGTCGTCGAATGGATGCCCGCCGCGCTGGCGGCGCGTGAAAACGGCCTGCCGCTGGTGAACATTGCGCAGCCGTTCAAATCCTCGGGCATGATGCTGACCTGCTGGGGCGATGTCGGGATCGAGGGGCCGGAGAGCCTCGCCAACCGTACCCTCGGGGTCTGGTTCTTCGGCAACGAATATCCATTCCTGTCGTGGATGAGCCAGCTTGGCATCGAAACCGATGGCGCGGATGAGAACGGCGTCGAGGTGCTGAAGCAGGGCTTCAACGTCGATCCGCTGCTGCAGCGTCAGGCCGATTGCATCAGCACGATGACCTACAATGAATATTGGCAGGTGATCGATTCGGGTGTCTCGCCGGACGAGCTCATCACTTTCAAATATGAGGATCAGGGCGTCGCCACGCTCGAAGACGGGCTCTACGTGCTTGAGGACAACCTCGACGATCCCGCTTTCGCCGACAAGATGGAGCGTTTCGTCCGGGCCTCGATGAAAGGCTGGAAATGGGCCGAGGAGAACCCCGAGGACGCGGCGATGATCGTTCTGGACAACGATGAAACCGGCGCCCAGACCGAAGAACATCAGATCCGCATGATGGGCGAAGTGGCCAAGCTGACCGCGGGCTCGAACGGCGCGCTCGACCCGGCCGATTACGAACGCACGGTGCAGACGCTGCTGGCCGGCGGATCGGACCCGGTCATCAGCAAGGCGCCCGAGGGCGCCTGGACCCACGCGATTACGGATGCGGCGCTGAACTGACGCCCGTTCTCGCGCAACAGGACCCCGGCCTTGCGCCGGGGTTTTTTTTATGCCGGCCCTTGCGGGCAGGCCAATGCCGGTTTCTTGATGGCGGCCGCTTCCACGCAACGCAGCACCAGCGGTCCAACTATTGCAACTAAACGATGGCCGGTACGCAAAGCCGGAGTCATTCTGTCGGAACCTCCGCGTTTCTGCCCGCCAGAACGACGCTGATCGTATAGGCGGCGCGCGGGGTCAGTCCAGCCATGATGGCCGCCGCGGCGTCCGCACGCATCCGGCCGAGGAACCCAGCGGCGAAATCCGGATCCATCTCTTCGAACAGGGCAGCGGCCTGTTTCGGCTTCATGTTGGCATAGACATTCGTGAGGCGCGTCAGATCGTCTTCGGCCGCGGTCTGCGCCAGCGCGAGCGTCGCCCGCAGGTCTTCCTCGGCCCGTTTCATGGCGGCCATTTTCCGGTCGATTTCGCTCTCGGCCAGGGTGAGCGCCTGGAGCCGTTTGCGAATGTCGCCCTCGCGCCGGGCGATCCTGTCTTCGCGCTGCTTCAGGGCGGCCAGGATCGGGGCGAGATCCTGATCGGTCATCACCTGTGCTGCTGGTGCCGCCTGCTCCAGTTCGACGCTTTCCGGGGCGGACGACGGGCCTCTCTGCTCAAGTGCGATCGCCTCGTCGGCCATCCGGATCGCGGCCGAGGTCAGCAGCAGGCCGCCGATCACGGCGAGCGTTCCCCGGCCCCGCCGGCGCGTTTTGCGCGGTTTCGACACGGTCCGCTGCGCGCTCATCGCGTGGCCCCATGGGCCGGGTGGCGCACGAAGACCGGTTCCCTGGATGGCGGATCGGGGACAGCCGTCTGTTGCACCGGCGGTTTTTGCGGCAAATCGTGCATCGAGGCGACCAGCAGTTCGAGCCGCTTGGCCACATCCTCGGCCCGGTTGGTCAGTTCGGCCAGCGAATCGGTCGATGTGCTGGCGGTGCTCTGGGCTGCGTTCAGAGTGCGTGTCAGATCGTCCACCTGCGCCGACAGCACCGCGACAGCCCCGCCGACCCCGCCCTCGAGATCGGTAAAACGGCTCAGGCGTCGGGCCAGGATGAAGCAGTAGAACCCGGCACCGAAGGCGCCCGCCACCAGCAGGATGTCAGCAATTATGTCCAAGGCTTCTGCCCCCTTAGTTCAAGACGAATTCCATAACCAGAAGGTTGTTGACCCGACCCTCGCCGGTGACCAGCTGCACCCGCCGCAGCATCTGCCCCCGCAGCCGGATCAGCGCACCGGGTTGCACCACGTCGCCGGGTTCGATGGCGCGAAGATAGCTGTTGAGCACGTCCACGACGCGCGGAACGATCGATTCGACCTCGCTTGCGTATTGTCGGGGCACCTCCAGCTCTGCCCTGAAGCGAAGAAACTCTGCCCCGGCGGAGGGCGGCAGTGAAATCACCAGCGCGGGAATGGGCACAAAGCGGACATCCGGCAGGGCGTCGGCCCGAGGGGCAGCCTGCGGCATGTCCATGCCGCCGCTGCCGGACAGCAAACCGGATTGCGCCGCGTAGAACCCGCCCCCGCCGCCGGCCATGGCCAGAACCAGGCCGAGGACCAGCGGCAGCTTGGATGGTTTTTTGTCGACCGAGTCTTCGGGGACGGTGGCGTCGCTCATCCTCAACCTCATTTTGCTCTGCCGGGTTTATAAACGGCGAGAAACTAACCGATTATTAAACCTGAGCCGCCAAAGCTGCCCGCAACCGAACAGAACGTTTGGAGCGGAGGGTGATCTTGAAGCAGATCGTTAAGACGTGGACCGCGCTGGGACTGCGGCGTCAATTGGTGGTCGCCGGCGCGACTGTGGCGATGGTCCTCGCGATTCTGGCCATGTCCCGGATGGCGACGGCCCCGAACATGACGCTTCTTTACGCGGGCCTCGAAAACGGGGCGGCGGGCGATGTCGTCAAGGCGCTGGAACAGCGCGGGGTTGCCTATGAGGTCAACGGCGGCGCGATCCTCGTGCCTTCGGGGCAGCGCGACCAGCTGCGGCTGACGCTGGCCAGCGAAGGGCTGCCCGCGAACGGCAGCCAGGGGTATGAATTGCTCGACACGCTGTCGGGGTTCGGCACCACCTCGCAGATGTTCGACGCCGCCTATTGGCGCGCCAAGGAGGGCGAACTGGCGCGCACCATCGTCGCCACGCCCTACATCACCTCGGCCCGGGTCCATATCGCCAACAGCAGCGCCAATCCCTTTCAGCGCGATGTTAACCCGTCGGCCTCGGTTTCGGTCACGACCAGTGGCGGGGCGCTTACGGTGGTTCAGGCGCGGGCGCTGAAACACCTCGTGGCAGCGGCCGTTCCCGGGCTGGTGCCGGAAAACGTGTCGGTCATCGACGCGCAGGGCGGGCTTGTCGGCGCCGATGACGAGAGCGCTCCGGGCCAAACCGCCGACGACAAGGCAATGGCGCTGCGGGATCGGGTGCAGCGGCTGATTGAGGCGCGGGTCGGTCTGGGCAACGCCGTTGTCGAGGTCGCGGTCGATACCGTGACGGAAAGCGAGTCGATCCTCGAGCGGCGCTTCGATCCGGAAAACTGCGTGGTGATCAGCTCGGACACCACCGAAACCAGCAACCAGTCCCAGGACAACGGCGCCGACGTGACCGTCGCCTCGAACCTGCCCGACGGCGAGGCTGCGGGGGGCGGCGAATCGAGTAGCCGGAACAGCGAAACCCGCGAACGGCTGAATTACGAGGTATCCGAGACCACGCGCGAGGTCATGCGCGCCCCCGGGGCGGTGCGCCGCCTGACCGTGGCCGTGCTGGTGAACGGCACGTTCGAAACCGACGGGACCGGCGCGCAGGTCTTTGCCCCTTTGCCCGAGGCAGAGCTTGACGCGCTGCGCGATCTGGTCGCCTCTGCGGTTGGATACGACGAGGCGCGGGGCGACGTGATCACCCTTCGGTCGCTGGCCTTCGAACGGCCCGAGGGCCTTGGGACCGAGGTACTGCAGCCTGGTCTGCTGGAGCGTCTGGCGCTGGACCCGATGGCGCTGATCCAGATGGCGATCCTGGCGCTTGTCACCCTTGTTCTGGGCCTGTTTGTGGTGCGCCCGCTTCTGGCTGGCGGCTCTGCCGCGGCCTTGCCCGCGCCGGAGGGTGGCGGCATGGCGCTCGCACCGCCGCCCGACATGGCCGACCTGCCGGCCCTGAACGGAGAGATCGACCCGGACGACGGTCTGGGCCCGCGGCCGGTGTTGGGCGGCGGGGATTTCGGCGAGATGGGCACGGTGGATTTCGACGCGCCGTCCGAGGATCCGGTGGACCGGCTGCGCAACCTCATCGAAGAGCGCAAGAGCGAGACGGTCGAAATCCTGCGCAGCTGGCTCGATGAACCCGAGGAGACCAGACAATGAGCATTCGTGCACTGCTTGAGGATTTCGGCGCGGCGGTGCCCGTCGCCCAAGCCGGGTTCCGTTTTGCCGAGGCCGATCTGGAGGCGGAAAAGCTGGAGGCGTTCGAACAGGGCTACCGTGCCGGCTGGGACGACGCGATCCGCACCCAGACCGAGGACAAGACCCGCATCGCCAGCGATTTCGCCCAGAACCTGCAGGATCTGTCATTCACCTATCACGAGGCCTATTCGCGGGTGCAGAACGCGATGAGCCCGCTGTTGCAGGACATGGTGCAGTCACTGTTGCCCGAACTGGCGCGCCAGACCCTTGCGGTGCATCTGATCGAAAAGCTGGAAACGTTGGCGCGCGATGCGGGCTCGCTCAGCGTCGTCATCGGGGTGGCGCCGCGGAACCTTGCCGCTGTCGAAGCGCTGGTCAGCGGCGATTACGGTTTTCCGCTTGAAATCATCGCCGACGAGACCCTGCACGAGGGACAGGCGGACATCCGCTTCGGAGAAACCGAAAAGCAGATCGACCTGAGCGAAATCGTGCAGTCGGTCGGCCATGCGGTCGCGGCATTCGCCGACGACAATCAGAGGAAAGTTGCCAATGGATGAGAGCCGGACAGTCCGGGCGCGCGCCGATGCGCAGGCCCCCTTCACCAGCGTCCCGATCGAAATCACAGTGTCGATCGGACGCGCCAAACCGCTGGTGCGCGACCTCTTGCGCTTGACCGAGGGCTCGGTGCTGACGCTCGACAAAAAGGTCGACGACCCCGTCGAGCTTTATGTCGGGGACAAGCTGATCGGAGTGGGGGTTCTGGAGGTGGTCGAGGGCGGTGATGATGGCCAGCTGGCCGTGCGCCTGACCGAGGTCGCCGATCTGCGCGCGTCGTCCTGAGCGATGCGACCGACGCTGTTTTCCGGGCTCATGGCCCTGATCCTGGTGGCGGCGTTGCCCGCCGCCGCGCAGGGTATTTCGGTCGATCTGGGCGAGGGCGGTTCGGTCACGGCGACCAGCCTTCAGCTGATTGCGCTGATCACCCTGCTGAGCCTGGCACCGGGTATTGCGGTGATGATCACCTGTTTTCCGTTCCTGGTGACGGTGCTGGCGATCCTGCGGCAGGCGGTCGGCCTGCAGCAATCGCCGCCCAACATGCTGATCGTCAGCCTGGCGCTCTTCCTCACCTATTTCGTGATGGAGCCGGTCTTTACCGCCGCCTGGCAGGACGGGTTGCAGCCTCTGGTCGCCGAAGAGATCGACCTGACCGAAGGCATGGCGCGCACGCTGGCCCCGTTCCGCGACTTCATGGCCGGGCGCGCCGATCCCGCGACCTTTGCGGCGATGGCGGATCTGCGGCCCGACGCCGCCGGCACGGCGCTGTCCCCGGACGCGCCGCTGTCGATCCTGGTGCCGAGCTTCATGCTGTCTGAGATCGCGCGCGCCTTCCAGATCGGGTTCCTGATCTTCCTGCCGTTCCTGATCATCGACCTTGTCGTGGCGGCGGTGCTGATGTCGATGGGCATGATGATGGTGCCGCCGGCGATCGTGTCCCTGCCGTTCAAGCTGGCGTTCTTCGTCGTGGCGGACGGATGGTCGCTTTTGGCAGGCGCGCTGGTCAAAAGCTACTTCTAGCGGCGCTCTGCTCACCGGCTGCCCCCCCGTCTGGGCATTCGGCCTCTTGCATTGTAGACTCGCGGGTCGAAACCGGGCGAATGCCCGCAGAGGACGAATTACCAGACGAATTTCCAAGGGGGGACCATGCGATTCATTCTGGCCATCGACCAGGGCACCACATCCAGCCGCGCCATTCTCTTCGACGAGGCGATGAACCTGACCGCGACCGCGCAGGAGGAATTTCCGCAGCATTACCCGGCCAGCGGCTGGGTCGAGCACGACCCGGCGGACCTTTGGTCGACCACCGCGGGCGTCTGCCGCAGCGTGATCGAGCGGGCGGGCGTGTCGGCGGACGACATCGCCGCCATCGGCATCACCAATCAGCGCGAAACCACGCTGGTTTGGGACAAGGAGACCGGCAAGCCGGTCTATAACGCCATCGTCTGGCAGGACCGCCGCACCTCGGACACCTGCGCGGCGCTGCGCGAGGCCGGGCACGAGGCGATGTTCACGGATCGGACGGGCCTGCTGCTTGACCCGTATTTCTCGGGGACCAAGCTGAAGTGGATCCTGGACAACGTCGACGGCGCGCGCGAGCGGGCGAAGGCGGGCGAGCTTCTTTTCGGCACCGTCGACACCTATCTGATCTGGAAGCTGACCGGCGGCAAGCGGCATGTCACCGACGCCACGAACGCCGCGCGGACATTGCTTTACGACATCCGCAAGGGGCGCTGGTCGCAGACAATCTGCGATCTTTTCGACATTCCGCGCGGAATGCTGCCCGAAGTGCACGATTGCGCCGCCGATTTCGGCGTGACGCGGTCCGACCTTTTCGGGCGAGAGATCCCGATCCTGGGCGTCGCGGGCGACCAGCAGGCAGCGACCATCGGGCAGGCCTGTTTCCAGCCGGGGATGCTGAAATCGACCTACGGCACCGGGTGTTTCGCGCTGCTCAACACCGGCGAAACGCCGGTGACCTCGAAGAACCGCCTGCTGACGACGATCGCCTATCAGATGGACGGCAAGCCGACCTATGCGCTGGAGGGATCGATCTTTATCGCCGGGGCGGTGGTGCAATGGCTGCGCGACGGGCTCAAGATCATCCGCGAAGCGAAAGAGACCCAGCCGCTGGCCGAAAAGGCCGATGCCGGGCAGGGCGTTGTCCTGGTGCCGGCCTTCACCGGGCTGGGCGCGCCCTATTGGAACGCCGAATGCCGGGGTGCGATCTTTGGGCTGACGCGCAATTCCGGGCCAGAGGAGTTCGCCCGCGCCGCGCTTGAATCGGTCGGTTATCAGACCCGCGATCTGCTGGAGGCGATGCATGCGGACTGGACGCCCGAAGGCGGCGACCGCACCCTGCGCGTGGACGGCGGGATGAGCGCCAGCGACTGGGCGATGCAGTTCCTGTCGGACATCATCGGCGCGCCGGTCGACCGGCCCAAGGTGCTAGAGACGACAGCCATGGGTGCGGCCTGGCTCGCCGGGCAGCGCGCCGGGCTTTATCCGGACATGGAGGGTTTCGCCGAGACCTGGGCGCTGGAGCGGAATTTCCAGCCGCAGATGGACGAGGACACCCGCGCGGCGAAATACGGCGCGTGGAAGCGGGCGGTGACGGCGGCCCAGGGATTCTGAGCGCCGCGCGGGCCTTGAGATTGGGGAGCGAGGGGCCAGCCCCTCGCTCCCCGGGATATTTATGACCAGATGAAAGAGGTCAGGTGAGGATCTGAGCCACCGCTTTGGCGGTCTTGGCGGCGATTTCGTCCGCTTCGGCCCGGGTGAGGCAGAAGGGCGGGGCGAAGCCCAGGATGTCGCCCTGCGGCATGGCGCGGGCGATGACGCCCTGGTCGAGAAGGGCCGCGGCGATGCGGGGCCCGACCTTGTCGGCGGCGTCGAAGAAGGTGCGGCTGTCGCGGTCCTTGACGAATTCGACGGCGCAGAGCATGCCCTCGCCGCGCACCTCGCCTACGTTGGCGTGGTGGCCCACCGCCTCGGTCATGACCTTGTTGAGATACGCGCCGGTGTCACCGGCGTTGCCGATCAGGTTCAGCTCGTCCAGCAGTTTCAGGTTGGCGACCCCGGCGGCGGAGCCGATGGGATGGGCCGAATAGGTCCAGCCGTGGCCGATGGGGCCGTTTTCGTCGGTGCCCTGTTCCAGAACCTTCCACATCCTGTCGGACACGATGGAGCCGGAAAGCGGTGCATAGGCCGAGGTCAGGCCCTTGGCGATGGTGATGAGATCGGGTTTCAGACCGTAGTGATCCGAGCCGAACATGCTGCCCAGACGGCCGAAGCCGGTCACGACCTCGTCGGCGATCAGCAGGATGTCGTGCTTTTGCAGGACCGACTGGATCGCCTTCCAGTAACCGGCGGGCGGCGGGACGATGCCGCCGGTGCCCAGGACCGGCTCGCCGATGAAGGCGGCGATGGTGTCGGCGCCCTCGCGTTCGATCAGCGCCTCGAGCTCGGCGGCGCAATGGGTGACGAAGGCGGCCTCGTCCATGCCCGTGTCGGTGCGGCGATAGTAATAGGGCGCCTCGGTATGCAGGACCTGCGCCAGCGGCAGGTCGAACTTCTTGTGGAAAAGCTCGAGCCCCGTCAGCGAGCCGGTCATCAGCCCCGAGCCGTGATAGCCGCGCCAGCGCGAGATGATCTTTTTCTTCTCGGGGCGGCCCAGGATGTTGTTGTAATACCAGACCAGCTTGATGTTGGTCTCGTTCGCGTCGGATCCGGACAGCCCGAAATAGACCTTGGACATGTGGTCGGGCGCGCGGTCGAGGATCATCTTGGCCAGCGTGATCGACGCCTCGGTGCCGTGGCCGACATAGGCGTGGTAATAGGCCAGCTCTTTGGCCTGCGCGGCAATGGCGTCGGCGATGTCCTGACGCCCGTAACCGACGTTGACGCAGTAGAGCCCGGCGAAGGCATCCAGCAGGCGGGTGCCGTCACGGTCGGTGATGTGGCAATCGGTGCCGCCGGTGATGACGCGGTTCGGCAGGTTGCCACGCGCGAATTCGGCGAGATGTGTCGATGGGTGGAAGAAGTTCTCTCGGTCCCACTGTTCCAGCATATCGTTCTTCAACATGATCTGTCCTTTTTCCTTGTGCGATTCCGGTCAGGTGGAGATGAGGGTGCCTGCATCCCCCAACCGTGCGAACACATGTGTCGCGATCGCGGTATCCTGTGCGCCGGTGCCCGTCAAATCGGCGATGGTGGTGTCGCGTGCGCTGTTTCGTCCCGGCTGCGCGCCGAGGATCAGCGGACCCAACTCGGTGACGGGGGTGCCGGGCCAGACCCCCCTTTCCAGCGCCGTGCGCAATTCGCCCCGGGTCTCGACCTGGGCTGCGCTGTCGGCGACGTAGAGATCGGCGCGGGCCAGCGCCTCGGGCGCAAGTTCGCATTTGTCGGGCGCGTCCGACCCCATGGCGGTGATGTGCAGTTCGGGATGCAGCCAGCCCGCCTGAACGATGGGGGTGAAGCTGGGGGTCGTGGTGACCACCAGCTGCGCGCGTTTCATCAGCACGGCGGGGTCGGTGCAGACCTCGGCCTCGACGCCGATGTCGCGGCCCAGATCGGCGGCGCAGAGCGTGGCCTTTTCCAGATCGCGGCCCCAGACCAGCACGCGCTCGAACGGGCGCACCAGATGGGCGGCGCGCATTTGCAGCCGGGCCTGCAGGCCGGTGCCGATCACGCCCGCCGTCGTCACCGTTTCAGGTGCAAGGTGCCGTGCGGCCACGGCGCCCGCGGCGGCGGTCCGCATGTCGGTCAGAAAGCCGTTGTCCAGGAACACCGCCCGCACCGCGCCATCGGTGGCCGACAGCAGGGTCATCAGGCCGCCGAGGCTGGGCAGCCCGCGTTTGGGGTTGTCGAAAAAACCGGTGCTGACCTTGAGCGCGAAGCCGTCGAAGCCGGGGATAAAGGCGGTCTTGGCGTCCACCTCGGCGTTCAGCTGTGGCAGCTCCATCGACATGATCGGCGGCATGATCACGTCGCCGCGTCCCAGCGCGACGAAGGCCTGTTCGACCACGTTGACAAGGTCGAGGTCGAGCTTCACCAGCTCGCGCAATTCGGTTTCCGTCACCACCCGGATGTCATGCGGCATAAGGCGCCCCCCTGAGTGTCAGATCGCCCAGAACCACATCCTGCCCGGTGACGACGCGGGTGAAGAGATCCATGTCGGCATTGCGCCCTGTGATGACCGTGGCGGTGGGCCCGGTCAATTGAACGCGGCCCGTCTGCACGGCGGCGATGCCGACCACGCAGGCCCCTTCGGCGACGATGCGGTCCTCGTAATAAAGGGTCTGCATGGCGCGATAGATGGCCTCTTCGGACACGATCACCACGTCGTCCAGCAAGGTGCGGCAGATCGGGTAGGACAGGCGGTTCATCAGCCCGATGCCGCCGCCGAGGCTGTCGGCGAGGCTGGGCACCTCCTCGACCTCGACGGGATGGCCGGCCTTGAGGCTTTCGTACATCGCCGCACCCCGGTCCATACTTATGCCGATGACGCGGATCGCGGGGTTGATGGCCTTGGCGGCGCTCGCCACACCGGCGGCCAGCCCGCCGCCCGACAGGGGCACCAGCAGCGTGTCGATGTCGGGTGCGGCGGCGAGGATCTCCAGCCCGATGGTGCCTTGCCCGGCGATCACAAGCGGATCGTCGAAAGGCGAGATCTCGGTAAAGCCCTCTTCGGCCACCAGCCGTTCGCATTCCACCTGCGCATCATCCTGCGAGGTACCGACGATGCGGACCTCGGCCCCCAGCGCGCGGATCCCGTCGAACTTGGCCTGCGGCACGAGGTTGGACATGCAGATCGTCGCGGGGATCCCGCGTGCCCGTGCGGCATAGGCCACCCCGCGGCCATGATTGCCGGTGGAACAGCAGGTCACGCCCCGCGTACCGTCAGGCAGGGCGGCAACGGCGTTGAGCGCGCCACGCAGTTTGAAGGCCCCGATGGGCTGCATGTTCTCCAGCTTGAGCCAGAAAGGCTGGCCGTAAGTCGCCTCCATATGCGGCGAGGGGACCATGGGCGTCGCATCGGCGACGCCGAGCAGCACGCGGGCGGCGGCCATGATCCGGTCGAGCGTGACCGCAGGTCTGTCGGCAGCGATTTTCATGCGCGCGACACTAGGACAGTGCCGCCGCGATTAAAACCCAGGGGCCGGAACGGGGGCGATTTCGATGGCGGTGCGCTGTCGGTAGGGCCGGTCGGGCGTGTGGATGATCGACCCGAACGCCGGAATATTGACGGCGTCCGGCGGATACTGCGCCTCGAGGCAGACCCCGCCCGACCGCATATGCGGCTGATCGGGGCGCTGCGTCGGACCCGGGCCCAGCCAGATCGAGGAATAGAGCTGCACTGCGGGCTGATCGGTCCAGAGCTTCAGGCCCATGTCCTGCGTGCGCAGCTCGACCTGCGGGGCGTCGCCTTGGGCTGGGTCGAACATCAGGTTGCCGTCCCAGCCCTCGTCTTCGGGGTCTGCGTCGGCCAGGGTACGGGGGCTGCGGAAATCCCACTTGGTGCCGGTCACGTCGGCGATGTCGCCGGTGGGGATCAGATCGCTGTGGGTTGGCGTGTAATGCGAGGCGTTGAGCCGCAGGATGTGGTCGCGCACCGTGCCATGGCAGGCAAGGTTGAAATAGCTGTGCTGCACCATGTTGATCGGCGTAGGGCGGTCGGGCAGGGCCTGCATGTCGTAGTGCAGGGTATGTCCGTCCAGCCGCATCGTGACCGTGAAATCCACCGCGCCCGGAAAGCCCTGGTCCAGATGCGGCGAGTGCAATGTCAGCCGCAAAGCGCGGTCGCCGTCACGCTCCATCGTCCAGTTGCGCTTGCCGATGCCGTCCGGGCCGCCGTGCAGCATATGCGGCCCCTGGTTCGCGGCCAGAGGGTATTCGGTGCCGTCCAGCGTGAAACGCGCGTTCGAGATGCGGTTGGCAACCCGACCCCAGACCGCGCCCATGGACCCCGGGTTCTGCCGGTAATGTTCGGGCTCGGCATGGCCCAGCACCACGCGCCGCCCCGCGACCTGCCAGTCGAATATGGCGCAGCCCAAGGACAACACCGTGACGGAAACGTCGCCATCGCTCAGGGTCGTTGTTTCGATCCGGTCGCTCATGATGCCCTCCAGTCCGGGGCAGAGTGCCCCATCGCGGCGGGCCTTTCAAACGGGTCGACGATTTGGGCTATCGCGGCGGCGGGCGGCGGCGTAGCGTGCCGCCATGAACGACACGTCCCCCTTCGACAGCCGCTATTCGTGGATCCGGCTTGCGGTCACGCTGACCATCGCGGTGATGGGCAATGTCGGCATGTGGGCGATCATCGTCATCATGCCCGCGGTCGAGGCGGAATTCGGCGCGGGCCGCGCCGAATCGGCGCTGCCCTACACGACGACAATGATCGGTTTCGCGCTGGGCAACCTGCTGATCGGCCGGGCGGTGGACCGCTTTGGCATGACCTGGGCGCTGATCGCGTCGGGTCTGCTGATCGCGGTGAGCTATGCGGTGGCGGCGCTGAGCCCGTCGATCGCGGTGCTGAGCCTGGTGCAGCTGGCGATCGGCTTTGGTACTGCGTCCTGTTTCGGCCCTCTGATCGCCGATATCTCGCAATGGTTTCTGCGCAGGCGCGGCATCGCCGTCGCCATCGCGGCGTCGGGCAATTACCTGTCGGGCGCGATCTGGCCGGTGCTTTTGGGCTGGCTGGCGGCCGATGCGGGCTGGCGGTGGATCTACACCGCGCTGGCGATGCTGACGCTGGCCATCGTGCTGCCGCTGTCGCTGCTGTTGCGCCGCCGGGTCCCGGCCGAGGCGCTGGCACAGGCCGAAAGCGTGGCCTCGCAGCGGGCCCGGGGCACAGGGCTGAGCCCGCGCCAGCTGCAATTCCTGCTGGGGTTCGCCGGGATCAGCTGCTGCGTGGCCATGTCCATGCCGCAAGTGCATATCGTCGCGCTTTGCGTGGACATGGGGTTCGGCGCGGCGGTGGGGGCCGAGATGCTGTCGCTGATGCTGTTCGGCGGCGTGGTATCGCGGCTGATCTCGGGCGTGCTGGCGGACCGGTTGGGCGGGGTGCGCACGCTGTTGATCGGATCGACGTTGCAATGCATCGCGCTCTTTCTCTACCTGCCGGCGGGCGGGATGGTCAGCCTCTATGCCGTCAGCCTGATATTCGGGCTGAGCCAGGGCGGGATCGTGCCCAGCTATGCGGTGATCGTGCGCGAATACCTGCCCGCGCGCGAGGCGGGGGCGCGGGTCGGCTTTGTGCTGATGATGACGATCATGGGAATGGCCCTGGGCGGATGGCTGTCGGGGGCGATCTACGATCTGACCGGCAGCTACCAATGGGCCTTCGTCAACGGCATCGTCTGGAACGGCTTCAACATCGCGATCATGATCTGGATCGTGACCCGGGGGCGCGGCGGGTCATCGGCCCCCGAACGGGCGCTGGCCGCCTGAAGCCGGGCCGGGGAGGGGGCGCTGCCCCCGCTGCTGCGCAGCCCCCCGGAGTATTTATCCCAAGAAGAAGATCAGGGGGTGTCGAAGTCGTCGACATCCGCGTGCAGGTGGCGTTCGCCGCGGGCGCGGGCCAGGGCGATCTGTTTCTGGCGTTCGCGGAAGCGGGCCTTGTCGTCGTCCGACGTTTCGTCGATGCACAGGTGGCAGGACACGCCGTGTTCGTATTCCGGGCGGTCGCGGTCGGCGGGCAGGATCGGGCGGCGGCAGGCGTGGCAAAGGTCATGCGGGCCTTCGCGCAGCCCGTGGCCGACCGACACGCGGCCGTCGAAGACGAAGCAGTCGCCGTGCCAGGTGCTTTGATCCTCGGGCACCTCTTCGAGGTATTTCAGGATGCCGCCCTTGAGGTGATAGACCTCGTCCACCCCCTGGCCCAGCAGGTAGTTGGTGGATTTCTCGCAGCGGATGCCGCCGGTGCAGAACATCGCGATCTTTTTGTTGTGGAAGCGGTGCTTGTTTTCCTCCCACCAGGCGGGGAAGTCACGGAAGCTTTGGGTTTGCGGGTCGATGGCGCCGTCGAAGGTGCCTATGGCGACCTCATAGTCGTTGCGGGTGTCGATCACGGCGACGTCGGGGCTGGCGATCAGGGCGTTCCATTCGGCGGGGGCGACATAGTGGCCGGTGCCCGCGCGCGGATCGACGTCGGGCTGGCCCATGGTCACGATCTCGCGCTTGAGCCGCACCTTGAGGCGGGCGAAGGGGCGTTCGGCGGCGGTAGAGAGCTTCCATTCGAGATCGGCGCAGCCGGGCAGCGCGCGGATGTGGGCCAGCATCGCGTCGATCCCGGCGCGCGGCCCGGCGATGGTGCCGTTGATCCCCTCCTGCGCCAAGAGCAGCGTGCCAGTGATCTTTTCCGCGCGGCCAAGTGCCGCCAGCGGGCCCTGCAGCGCGGCGGGGTCGTCGAATCGTGTGAAGTGGTAGAGCGCGGCGACGGTGAACATGCGCGCGGTCTATTGCCGTGCGCGGCTTTGCGCAAGATGCGGGGCTTGACCCGGCCTGAGCGGCTGGTAGGCCTGTGCCAGCTGAGGGAGACCGGATATGCACGCACTTCTCGTTATCGACGTTCAGAACGATTTCTGCCCCGGGGGCGCGCTGGCCGTGACCGGCGGGGACGAGATCGTGATGCCCATCAACGCGCTGATGGCCGAATTCGACGCGGTGATCCTGACCCAGGACTGGCATCCGGCGGGCCATTCGTCCTTTGCCTCGCAGCACGCGGGCAAGGCGCCGCTGGAGATGATCGAGATGACGTATGGGCCCCAGGTGCTCTGGCCCGATCATTGCGTGCAGGGATCGCAGGGCGCGGCGTTTCACGCCGATCTGGACAGCGACCGCGCCGACCTGATCGTCCGCAAGGGGTACAACCCGGCCATCGACAGCTATTCGGCGTTCTTTGAGAACGATCACGAGACGCCCACGGGGCTGGAGGGATATCTGCGCACCCGCGGGATCGACCGGCTGACGCTGGTGGGGCTCGCTACGGATTTCTGTGTGAACTACTCGGCGGTGGATGCGGCGAAGCTGGGGTTTGACGTGACCGTGCGGACCGATCTGTGCCGCGCCATCGACCTCGATGGATCGCTTGACGCCGCGCGGCAGGGGATGGCGGCGGCGGGGGTCGCGCTGGTCTAGGGGACGCTGCCCAAGATCTGCAAATCCCGGCCCGCCGCCCGGCCGCACCGGTGCCGCGTCGCTTGCAACCGCGGGGACGCTTTGGTTAAACGGCATGAGCCGCGCAGGACAGTCCAATGGTCGATATCGCTACCCGTGTCTGGAACCACAAGTGGAAGATCGACCCGATCGTGCGGTCGCTCATCGACACGGATTTCTACAAGCTCTTGATGTGCCAGTCGGTTTTTCGCAACAAGCCAGACACGCAGGTGACGTTTTCGCTCATCAACCGGTCCAAGCATGTGCCGCTGGCCAAGCTGATCGACGAGGGCGAGCTGCGAGAGCAGCTCGATCACATCCGGTCCTTGTCGCTGAGGCGCGGGGAATCGACCTGGATGCGGGGGAACACCTTTTACGGCAAGCGCCAGATGTTCCGCCCGGATTTCATGGACTGGTTCGAGAACCTGCGCCTGCCGCCCTATCACCTGGAGCGGGTGGGCGATCAGTACGAGCTGACCTTCGAAGGCGCATGGCCCGAGGTGATGCTGTGGGAGATCCCCGCGCTCGCCGTGCTGATGGAGTTGCGCGGCCGCGCGGTTCTGAACGATATGGGGCGGTTCGAGCTTCAGGTGCTCTATGCCCGTGCGATGACCAAGCTTTGGGAAAAGGTCGAACACCTGCGCGCCTTTCCCGAATTGCGGATCGCCGATTTCGGAACGCGGCGGCGGCATTCGTTCCTCTGGCAGGACTGGTGCGTGCAGGCGATGGTCGAGGGGCTGGGCGACAGCTTTGTCGGCACGTCGAACTGCCTCATCGCCAAGAACCGCGACATGGAGGCGATCGGCACCAATGCGCATGAGCTGCCGATGGTCTATGCCGCGCTGGCCGAGGGCGACGCGGCGCTGGCCAAGGCGCCTTATGACGTGCTGGCCGACTGGCACGAAGAGCACGAGGGCAACCTGCGCATCATCCTGCCCGACACCTTCGGGACCGAGGGTTTCCTGAAACGCGCGCCCGACTGGCTGGCGGGATGGACCGGCATCCGCATCGACAGCGGCGATCCGGCGACGGGGGCGGAAATCGCGATCCGCTGGTGGAAGGAACGCGGCGAGGATCCGAAGAAGAAGCTGGTGATCTTCTCGGACGGGCTGGACGAGGAAAAGATCGTCGAGTTGCAGCAGCAATTCGCAGGGCGCGTGCGGGTCAGCTTTGGCTGGGGCACGCTCTTGACCAACGATTTCCGCGGATTGACGCCGGACGACCGGCTGGCGCCGTTCAGCCTTGTGTGCAAGGCGGTCAGCGCCGAGGGCAAGCCCACGGTCAAGCTGTCGGACAATCCCAACAAGGCGATGGGCCCGGCCTCGGAGATCGCGCGCTACAAGCGCGTGTTCGACGTCGGCGAACAGGAGCGGCTGGAGGTCGTGGTCTGACCCTCGCCACAGGCCGTTGCCAAATTGAGCGCTTCCGCGCGCTTTTATGCCGCCCGATGGCGGATGCGACGCGCCGAAGGCTGGTCTTGCCCGGTGGCAAAGGCTAGACAGTTCCAAAGCATAGCGTGGGGACGCAAATGGCTGGCATCGAACCGCAGCCCGGCATCATGGACATCTCGCTTTATGTCGGTGGGAAGTCGCATGTCGAGGGCGTGTCGAACATCATCAAGCTGAGCTCGAACGAGAATCCGTTCGGGCCGTCGCCTGCCGCGCAGGAGGCGGTGAAGCGGTCGGTGCACGAGCTGCACCGCTATCCCTCGACCGACCATGCCGCGCTGCGCAAGGCCATCGCCGAGGTGCACGGGCTGGACGCCGAGCGCATCATCTGCGGCGTCGGCAGCGACGAGATTCTGGCGTTTCTGAACCAGGCCTATGCCGGGCCAGGCGACGAGGTGATCCATACCGAACACGGTTTTGCGCTCTACCGCATCGGCGCGCTGGCCGCCGGGGCCACGCCCGTCGAGGTGCGCGAACGCGAAAGGGTGACCGATGTGGACGCCATCCTGGAGGCCTGCACCGACAAGACGCGGCTGGTCTTCATCGCCAACCCCAACAACCCGACCGGAACCATGATCGGCCTGGCCGAGATCACGCGGCTGGCCGAAAGCCTGCCGGAGCAGACGCTGCTGGTGTTGGACGGGGCCTATGCGGAATTCGTCGAAGGCTATGACGGCGGCGCGGCGCTGGTTGAGGAACGCGAGAATGTCGTGATGACGCGGACCTTCTCCAAGCTTTACGGGCTGGGCGGGCTGCGCGTCGGCTGGGGTTATGGACCGCGGCATGTGATCGACGTGCTCAACCGCGTCCGGGGGCCGTTCAACCTCTCGGGCACTGCGCTGGCGGCGGCCGAGGCGGCGGTCCGCGACATTGCCTATTCCGAGAAATGCCGCGCCGAGAACACCCGCCTCAGAGCCTGGCTGGCCGAGGCGCTGGCCGAGCATGGCGTGCCGTCCGACGCATCGACGGCGAATTTCGTGCTGGCGCGGTTCGGGTCGCAGGACGAGGCCGAGGCCTGCGACACCTACCTGCAAAGCCAAGGGATCATCGTGCGGCGGGTCGCGGGCTACAAGCTGCCCGCGGCGCTGCGGATCACGGTCGGCGACGAGGCCAGCTGCCGCCGCGTGGCCCATTGCATCGGCCTGTTCAAGGCGGGGGCAAGATGATCTACCAGCGGGTCGCTCTGATCGGGCTCGGTCTGATCGCGTCGTCGATGTTCTGGGCGATGAAGCGCCGCGGCGTGGCGGGCCATGTCACCGGCTATGCCCGCTCGGCCGAGACGCGGGAAACCGCGCGGCGCATCGGGCTCTGCGACACGGTGTGCGACAGGCTGGCGGATGCGGTCAGGGATGCCGATCTGGTGGTTCTGGCGGTGCCCGTCGGCGCGATGGAGGTGGTGGCGCGCGAGATCGCGCCCCATCTCAAGCCCGGCGCGACACTGACCGATGTGGGCTCGGTCAAGCAATCGGTGATCGACGCGGTCGGCCCGCATGTGCCAGAGGGCGTGCATTTCGTGCCCGCGCATCCGATGGCGGGGACCGAGCATTCCGGCCCGGAATCGGGTTTTGCCACGCTCTTCGACAACCGCTGGACGCTGATCGTACCCGAAGGCGCCGACGAGGACGCGGTTGCGCGGCTCGAGGCCTATTGGCAGGCGCTCGGGGCCAATACCGAACGGATGGACGTGGCCCATCACGATCTGGTCTGCGCCGTGGTCAGCCATATCCCGCACCTCATCGCCTATACGATGGTCGGCGTCGCCGACGATCTGGGCCGCGTGTCGGATCAGGAGGTGGTCAAGTTCTCGGCTGCGGGCTTTCGCGATTTCACCCGGATTGCGGCCAGCGATCCGACCATGTGGCGCGACGTCTTCCTGACCAACAAGGAGGCGACGATTGAGATCCTCGGCCGGTTTACCGAAGAGCTTTTTGCGTTGCAGCGGGCGATCCGGCAGGGCGACGGCGATCACCTTTTCGACTATTTCACCCGGACCCGCGCGATCCGCCGCGGCATCATCGAGGCGGGTCAGGACACCGACGAGCCAAATTTCGGACGCGGAAAGGCGGCGGGATGATGCGGTTTGTCCTGAACCTGATCGTGCTTTGCGTCATCGGGTCCGCCAGCCTCGCCAAGGCGCCGGACAGCAGCCTGCGCCCGGTGCCGCGCGGTACGGTCGAAATTCAAGACGAGGCGCCCGCGCTGGCGCAGGTGCGCCCCGCGGCGCGCCCTGCGGTGCTCGAGGCAGCGCTGGCCGAAAGCCTGGCGCGGCAGCTCCGTGTCGAGGCGCGGCCCGGTTTCGCGCCTGAACCGGCCGAGGTGGCCGAAACCCGCGCTCTGGCCTTCGCCGCAATGTCGCCGCAGGCCACCCGCCTGTCGCTGCGTCCCGCCCTGCGCCCCGGCGCGATTGTCGAAAAGGCCATGGCCCGGCAACGCGAACGCCGCCGCGGCGCGGTCTGCGGCGACCGGGATATCCAGGGCGAACATGTGGGCTTTGTTCCCGGCCGCATTCGCGGCTGCGGGATCGACGATGCGGTCAGGGTCCGTTCGGTCAACGGCATCCCCCTCAGCCAGCAGGCGCTGGTCGACTGCCGTACCGCGAAGGCGCTGAAGACCTGGGTGGACAAGGGGCTCAAGCGCAGCATCGGCCGCAGGGGCGGCGGTGTCGCACGGATCGAGGTCGCCGCGCATTACGCCTGCCGCACGCGCAACAACCAGCCCGGCGGCAAGATCAGCGAACACGGCCGCGGCCGCGCGATCGACATCTCGGCGGTGGTTCTGAAAAACGGTCAGCGGATCACGGTGCTGACCGATTGGGACCGGGGCCGCAACGGCCGGGCGCTGCGCCAGATGCACCGCGCCGCCTGCGGGCCGTTCGGCACGGTGCTGGGGCCAGACTCGGACCGCTTTCACCGCGATCACTTCCATTTCGACACCGCCCGCTACCGCAGCGGCGCCTACTGCCGGTAGATCGATGAAATTGCGGCTGCATCACATCAACCTCGCCACCGACAACGTCGACAGGATGGATGCGTTTTACCGCGACGTGCTGGGGTTAAGAACCGAAACCAGCGGCCTGCCGGTGCTGGAGAAGAACAAGGGCTACGCCGGCGACGTGGCCTTCGTGACGGATGGCGCGATCCAGACCCATATCGCGGAAAAGGACGTGCAGGCGGGGTTCCGTGCCGGGCAGATCGTGAACCCGGTGGCACGGGGGCACATCGCCTATCGCACCGACGATCTGAACGGCTTCATCGCCCATCTCGAGGCGCGGGGCGTGCCCTATTCCAACTGGGAACATGCCGCCGTGGCGGGCTGGCGGCAGATCTTTTTCTACGATCCGGACGGCAACGTGATCGAGGTGCACGAAGTCTCCGACGATCCCTGACCGCGCAACACGGCCCCGGACCTGATCCGGGGCTTTCCTGTCGGCCCTATCCCGATCCGATCAGCACGCCCGCCGCAAAGACCAGCGCGCCGCCCAGCACAACCTGAAACGCGGCGCGGAAGAACGGCGTTTCCATATAGCGGTTCTGGATCCAGGCGATGGCCCAAAGCTCGACGAAGACGATGATGCAGGCGATGATCGTGGCGGTCCAGAAATCCGGGATCAGGTAGGGCAGGGCGTGGCCCAGCCCGCCGACCGTCGTCATCACGCCCGAGGCCACGCCGCGCTTGACCGGCGATCCACGACCCGAAAGCTGACCGTCGTCCGACGCCGCCTCGGTGAACCCCATCGAGATCCCCGCCCCGACAGAGGCCGCCAGACCCACAAGGAACGTCGTCCAGGTGTCCTGCGTGGCAAAGGCGGTGGCGAATATCGGCGCCAGCGTCGACACCGACCCGTCCATCAGCCCCGCAAGCCCCGGCTGCACCCAGGTCAGCACGAACTGGCGGTGCGCGCTGCGTTCCTCGGCATCGCGGGTCTCTTCGTCCAGATGCTCGGCGGTCAATTCGTCGGCCAGGGTCTGATGCCCGGCCTCGGCTGACGCCAGGTCGCCCAGCAGCTTGCGGGTTGCTGCGTCGGAACTGCGTTTCGCGGCCTCGAGGTAGAACCGCTCGGCGTCGCGCTCCATGCCCTCGGCCTCTTCGCGGATCCGCTCAAGCCCGAGGTTCTGCACCAGCCAGACCGGTCGCCGGGCATAATAGCCCGCCACATGTTCGCGCCGGATCAGCGGGATCACGTCGCCGAACCGCCGGGTGAAAAGGTCGATCAGAGCCTTGCGGTGGGTGTCCTCCTCGGCGGCCATGCCTTCGAAAATGCGGGCCGAGCTTGGATAATCGGCGTGCAGCATTTCGGCGTAGCTGCGGTAGATGCGGGCGTCGTCCTCTTCCGAGGAAATCGCCAGCGCCAGGACCTCTTTCTCGCTGAGGTCGCGGAAATGGCGGCGTTGCGTGAAAAACTGCATCGGGCATACCCTTTTTAGAACGGTTCTAATCTAGCAATCTGGCCCGCGCCTTCAATCCCGAAAAATGAACTGACCGGTTTATTTTCTTGTAATCTGAACTGAATAGTTTAGACGGATGGCACGACGAAAGGACCTGTCCCGATGAAATCGCTGCTCTTGCCCCTTTCCAAGCCTGCAACCGCCAGCGCGGGGCCGGTGAGACGCGCGTCGCTTGCCCGAACTGAACTGTCCGGTCTATACTGGCGCGGGGCAGGGGAAGGGCGTCAATGACAAGCGAGGCCGCGGTCGTCCGTAAAGGGCGCAAGTTCGATCAGGTGCTGGAAGGCGCGCGCGAAATCTTTATGCGCGACGGGTTCGAAGGCGCCAGCGTCGATGATATCGCGCGCGCCGCCGGCGTGTCCAAGGCCACGCTTTACAGTTATTTTCCCGACAAGCGGCTCTTGTTCATGGAGGTGGCCTCGGCCCAATGCGCCCGCCAGGCGGACGAGGCGCTGATGACCATCGACCTGACCAATCCGCCGCGCCAGGTCTTGCGACAGGTCGCCAAGACCTTCCTGGGGTTCATTTTCTCGGATCTGGGGCAGCGGATTTTCCGGGTCTGCGTCGCCGAATCCGACCGCTTCCCCGACCTTGGCCGGAAGTTCTACAACAGCGGCCCGATGACCATGCGGCGTGCCGTGGTCGGATACCTTCAGGCCAGCGTGACCCGGGGCGAGCTGAGGATCGACGATTTCGACCTCGCGGCGGATCAGTTCGCCGAACTGTGCAAGGCCGATTTGTGGCCCAAGCTGCTCTTTGGGCTGCGCGACAGTTTCACCGAGGACGAGATCGACCGCGTCGTCGACGGCGCCATAGAAACGTTCATGGCCCGCTACGAGGCGTAGATTTCCGGAATCAGCCGCGACAGGCGTTTCATTTCCTCGTGGCATTGGTCCATGTCCCAGCCAGCGCCGTCGGCGCCCACGCGCACCGCGATTTCCGGTTCGACCTTGGCGATGTAGCCGCCCACGAAGATCAGCAGCTTGGGCGCGGCCAGCCGCAATTCCACCACCACGCGTGTCAGCGCGCGCACGCGCTCGACGCTGGTCGCCGAGAGCCCGACAATGGGATAGCCGCCCGAGCGGACCAATTGCGCCAGCTGCGCCTCGGATTGGCCGATCCGCAGGTCGATGTCCCATTGCCGTTCGCGAAACATATCGGCGGCCATGGTGACGCCCAGAATGTGCTGCTCGCCCGGCACGCTCGCGAAAAGCGCGCTGCGGTCGCTGCGCGGCGTCACCGGCGGGGCCAGATCGCGCAGATCCCGCAGCAGGTGCAGCATCCGCCCGCCGGCGACCGACACGTCGCGAAAGCTGATCGTGTCCTCCTCCCACATCTCGCCCAGCCGTTTGGCGGCGGCGGCGATGTAGAACAGGCAAAGCTCTTCATGGCTGGCGCCCTGTGCGTGGGCGTCGAGGATGATGTGCCGGGCCACCGCCGGTTCCTGCCCCAGCAGTGCGTCGCATAAGGCGTCGATATCCGGCGGTTGCCGCACCGGCGCCAAGGGGGTGCGCGCGCGCCCGCTGTCCTGCGCCCAGCGGGACAGCCTGACGATCACCTCCTGCGCCATCACTATCAGCGCGCCCTCGGACAGGCCGGTATGGCCTTGGCCATGTGCGTCGTTGTCATAAGCGCGGACGGGTTTCGGTGTGTCGATCAACTTGAACGATCCTAACGCGCGACGCCCAGCGGCCTTTGGCCGCCGGAGCTTCGAATCCCTCTCGCGCTTTCAGGGTGCGAGGTCTCTACAAGAAAGTATATACGACCAAAGGCGCATATCGCGTCAAGCGTGTTGTTAACGCGCCCAACGCTCTTTTTGCGGGATCATCGTCTGGCAGAGGTCAATCGACCCGGCGCACCAGCAGCTGGTTGCCCGGCCCGCGCTTGGTCTCGAACACCTTCATGTCCGCGACCAGATCGCTCAGTTTGCGCTTGCCATAGGTGCGGGTGTCGAAATCTGGATTGGCGGCGGTGATGAACTGGCCCAACTGGCCCAAAGTGTACCAGTCGTCTTCCTGCTCGATCGCGTCCATCGCCTTGAAAATCAGGTTGCGCGCCTCGTCGAGGTTTCGGCCCTTGGCACGGGTCTCGGGGCCCTTCGCCCCGACCTCGACCGCGCCGCCGAGGTTCTCGAGAAAGATGAACCGTTTGCAGGCCTTGCGGAAGGCGTCGGGCGTCTTTTGCATTCCCATGCCAAAGACATCGAGCCCCTGTTCCCGGATCCGGCTGGCCAGACGCGTGAAATCGCTGTCCGACGACACCAGCACAAAGCCGTCGAAACGCCCCGAATGCATCAGGTCCATCGCGTCGATCACCAGCGCGATGTCGCTGGCGTTCTTGCCGACGGTGTTCGCAGGCTGATGGTGCGGCACCAGCCCGAACTCGGCCTGCACCTTGGACCATCCCGACATCTGCTGGCTGGAAAAGTCGCCATAGCAGCGCCGGACGCTGGCCTCGCCCAGGCTCGCGATCTCGTCAAAGATCGCCTTGGTGTATTTCGGAGAGGTGTTGTCGGCGTCGATCAGGACGGCAAGAAGCTTGGTATCGGACATGGGTGATATGTGGACGCTAACACAGACGGGCGCAATAGCGTCCGGACATATCGTTGCGGCAAAGAGCCGGTCATCCGGCGTCGCCGAAATGCGCGAGGGCGGCGCGGGCGACCTCATCGCCCCATTCCTGCACGAAATGCCCAGCCTCTTCGACGATCATCGGTTCCGGGCAGTTGCGGATGATCTTGCGCAGCTCTGACATTACCGGCACCCCCAGCACGGGATCCTGCGCGCCGATGGCCATAAAGCTTTCGCCCTGCCAATCCTCGCTCCAGAACTGCCGGGCGCGTTTTGCGATTTCGATGCCCTCCATCCCGGGCTCGATCATCACCAGCTGCGGAAACCGCCGCACGCCGGCCTTGTAGCGCCGATCGGGGAAGGGCGCGTTATAGGCCTGCGCCTCGGCCTCGCTCAGATGCGGGCAGGAGCGTTTCATCAACGCGCCGCAATCCATGTCGGGCCGGCTGGCGACGTAATCCCTCCAGGCCCGAAACCCGTCGCCCAGGCTGTCGCCCACCGGAATGGCCGTGTTCATGACGATCAGTCGGGCAAACCGCTCGGGCATCTCCATCGGCAGGGTCAGCCCCAGAATGCCGCCCCAATCCTGCACCACCAGCGTGACGTTGCGCAGGTTCAGCCTTTCGATCAGGGCCAGCATCATGTTGCGGTGAAAGCCAAAGCCATAGACCGCATCGTCGGTGGGCTTGTCGGATCGCCCGAAGCCCAGCCAATCCGGCACCACCACCCGCGCGCCGGATCCGGCAAAGACGGGGATCATGCGGCGGTAGAGATAGGCCCAGGTCGGCTCGCCCGGCAGGCAGAGGAAGGTGCGCGGCGCGTCCCGCGGACCCTCGTCTAGGTAATGCACCCGCAGCCCCTCATAGCCGGTCAGGTCATCAACGTAATGCGGGGCGAAGGCGTACTCGGGCAGGTCCGCGAACCTGTCGTCCGGAGTTCTCACTACGTCCATCGTCGGTTCCTCCGCGCCAAGCCATGCTTTGGCAAGCATGTCGCGTCAGGCCGCGGCTGGCAATCCTGCGCCGGGTCTCTAAAGCGCGCGGTACATGACCAGCGCGTCGACAAAGCCTTCGCGCGGATGTTTGAACGCGCCCGGCAAACGTCCGACCACGTCGAACCCGGCCTTCTCCCAGGTGGCGATGGCGCGGGTGTTGGTGGCGACGACAAAGTTGAACTGCATGGCCCGGAACCCGGCGTCCCGCGCGCTGTCCAGCGCATGGGCCAGCATGGCCCGCGCGACGCCTTTGCCGCGCGCCGCCTCAGCCGTCACAAAGCCGCAGTTGCAGACATGCGAACCGCCGCCCTTCTGATTGCGCACGAGGTAATAGCTGCCCAGAAGCGTGCCCGCCTCTTCCGCCACGAACACCCGTCGCTCGGCCCCGGTCCAGTAGGCCCGCGCCTCCTGCTCAGATATATCCGGGTCGATCGTATAGGTGTCGCCGGCGCGGAACACCGGCATAAGTATGGCTGTCAGCGCACCGGCGTCGGCCGGGTCGTAGGAGCGGATCGTCAGACCCGCCCCATTCATCTCAGCCCTCGGCAAATCGGGCTCCCCGAACCGTCAAAGGCTCAGTACTCCACCACGGCGCGGATCGATTCGCCCTTGTGCATCAGATCGAAGCCCTCGTTGATCTGATCCAGCGTCAGCTTGTGGGTGATCATCGGGTCGATCTCGATCTTGCCGTCCATGTACCAGTCGACGATCCGGGGCACGTCCGTGCGGCCGCGCGCGCCGCCAAAGGCGGTGCCGCGCCAGCTGCGTCCGGTGACCAGCTGGAAGGGCCGCGTGCTGATCTCGGCGCCCGCCGGGGCCACGCCGATAATGATCGATTCGCCCCAGCCCTTGTGCGCCGATTCCAGCGCCGCGCGCATCACCTGCACGTTGCCGGTGGCGTCAAAGGTGTAATCCGCGCCGCCCTTGGTCAGCTCGACCAGATGCGCGACCAGATCGCCCTCGACCTTCGAGGGGTTCACGAAATCGGTCATGCCGAAGTGGCGGCCCATCTCGGCCTTGGAGTCGTTCAGATCGACGCCGACGATCTGGTCCGCCCCGGCCAGCCGCAGGCCCTGGATCACGTTGAGCCCGATGCCGCCCAGCCCGAAGACGATCCCGCGGCTGCCGATCTCGACCTTGGCGGTGTTGATCACCGCACCGATGCCGGTGGTCACGCCGCAGCCGATGTAGCAGATCTTGTCGAAGGGCGCGTCCTTGCGCACCTTGGCCAGCGCGATTTCCGGCACGACGGTGTGATTGGCGAAGGTCGAACAGCCCATGTAATGATGGATCGGGGTCCCATCGACCATCGAGAACCGCGTCGATCCGTCCGGCAGCAGGCCCTGCCCCTGGGTCGACCGGATCGCCTGGCAGAGGTTGGTCTTGGGATGCAGGCAGTACTCGCACTCGCGGCACTCGGGCGTGTAGAGCGGGATCACGTGATCGCCCACCTCGAGGCTGGTCACGCCCTCGCCCACCTCGATCACGACGCCCGCGCCCTCGTGGCCCAGGATCGCTGGAAAGATGCCCTCGGGGTCGTCGCCCGAACGGGTGAATTCATCCGTATGACAGAGACCCGTGGCCTTGATCTCGACCAGAACCTCGCCCGCCTTGGGGCCCTCGAGGTTCACTTCCATGATTTCCAGCGGTTTGCCCGCTTCCAGTGCCACAGCCGCGCGTGTCCGCATGTCTCTCTCCCTCGTTGATGTCTGCCGCGAACTCTCGCACGCAAGCGAAGACGCCCGCAAGGGCGGATGAGCGGCCCGCCGTTTTCGGCCGCAACGCTCTACTTGTCGATGCGGTAGGTCTCGTGGCAGCTCGCACAGCTTTTGCCTAGGGCGCCCATCCCGCCACGCAGATCGTCCAGCGAGGCGACCTTCATCCCGCTCGCGGCGGTCTCCATCTGCTCCGCCGCGGCCACAAAGCCTTGCCAGTCGCTCCAGATGACGGGCAGCGCCTCGGATTTCGGATCCTGCGCCTGGGTTTCGAACGCGGTCGGAATGCGGGTCGCGTGGGCCTCGAGCGCCGCCCGTGCAACTTCGGCCTGCGCGGCGTCGAACGCCATCTTGCCCCGGGCCATGTCACCCAGCACGCCTGTCGCTTCCTTGACCTCGGTCATCAGCGCCATGCGCGCCTTGACGTCGGGATCCTTGACGCCGGAATGGGCAAAGGCTGCGGTGGCAAAGACCCCAACGGCCAGTGTCACCCAGATATTCAAACGCATGTCGTCTCCCTTGCGTTGTGGTTTGCCCTTTGACTGCCGCATCCACGCACCGGGGTAAACCGTCGGCGTCGCGGGACTCGACTCACCTTTTCGTGTGGAATAGAACAAAAAAAGAACAAAATGCTGCCTGTCCAATGCCCAACCGCCGTATCCTGTCCCTGTGGTTCCCGCGTCTGGGGGCCGAGCGGCTGATCCGCCGCGAGCCTCATCTCGCCGGTCAGCCGCTGGCGGTGGTGCGCGATACCGGCCAGATGCAGGTGCTGGCCGCGCTGTCGGATGCCGCCAGCCGTGCCGGGCTGCGCCCGGGCCAGCCTCTGCGCGACGCCCACGCCATGTGCGCCGATCTCATCACCCGCCTGCAGAACCCGCATCAGGAACGCGCCTTCCTGGGGGTGCTGCACCGCTGGGCGGGCAAGTTTTCGCCCTGGGTCGCCTCCGAGGAGCCGGATGCGCTGATCGTCGATCTGACCGGCTGCGCGCATCTCTTCGGCGGCGAAGAGCCGCTGGCCGCCCAGGTGGCGCAGGATTGCGCCGATCTGGGGCTGACCGTGCGCATCGGAATCGCCGATACGCTGGGCGCGGCCTGGGCGCTGGCGCGGTTCACCGATCAGGACGGCGGATCCCACCGCAGCGGCGACGCCATCGACCAGGAGGCGCGCGCCACCCGGTCCCGCGCCGGCAAGCGCCGGCATTGGGAACGCGGCGGCGCCGCCCCCGCCATCGCCGCCCCGCCCGGGCGCGTTGGCCGCATCGCGGCCCCCGGCCAGACCTACGGCGCGCTGTCGCCGCTCCCGGTCGCCGCGTTGCGGCTGGACGCGGCGACCACCGAACAGCTCTCCCGGCTGGGGTTGCGGCGTATCGGCGACCTGATGGGTCAGCCGCGCGCCGGGCTGGCGCGGCGGTTCGGGCGCGGGCTGGTGGACCGGCTGGATCAGGCCATGGGCAGCGCGCCCGAACCGGTGTCGCCCGCCGCCCCGCCTGACCGCTTCGCCACCCGGCTCAGCCTGCCCGATCCCATCGGGCTTGAATCCGACATCCTCGCCGCCATCGACCGGATGCTGCCGCCGCTCTGTGCCAGGATCGCGGGCAAGGGCCTGGGCATCCGGTCGCTCCGGCTTGAGGCCTATCGCACCGACGACACCATGCAATGGCTGACCGTCAGCCTGGCCCGCCCGGCGCAGGACCCCGAGCGCCTGCGCGCGCTGTTGATCATGAAAGTCAGCGATCTCGACGCCGGGTTCGGCATCGACATGCTGCGGCTCGAGGTGGTGCGGCACGAACCGGTCCACGCCCGCACCCGCGTCGGCCATATGGAGGCCGGGGCCAACGTGCGCGCGCGGCTCGACCGGTCGACCGCGATGGACGATCTGATCGGCCGTCTGGGTGCGCGCATCGGGCTCGAGGCGATCACCCGCCGCCACCCGGGCCAAAGCCACATTCCCGAGAAGGGCGCGCAGGTTCTGGCCGCCGCCTGGTCGGAACCGGCGGGCGACTGGCCCGCGCCGCCGGGGCCGCGCCCGCTGTTGCTGTGGCGGCCCGAACCGGTGATCGCCCCCGACATCCCGCGCCCGCCCGCCACGTTCCGCTGGCGCGGCCGCACGCTGGAAACACGCGGGGCAGAGGGCCCCGAGCGCATCGCGCCGGAATGGTGGCTGGACGATCCCGAATGGCGCAGCGGCCAGCGCGATTACTGGCGCATCGACACCGACCGGGGCGACCGGCTCTGGCTTTATTACGCCCATGGCGCGCTTCTGTCGTCGGGTTGGTTCTGCCACGGCGCCTTTGCCTGACGGCCCGGTTGCACCCGGCCGGGATTTGCGCAACAGAAGGCCAGACCACGGAGCCCGCACCAATGCACATCGTATCGCTCATCGCCCGTCCGGGCACGCTCGACCCCGCGCTGACAGAGGCGCTGCGCAACGCTTGGGGCGGCGGCGCGGTGCAATGGCTGTCGCCCGACGAAGCGGCGGAGTTTCCGCTGCACGCTCTGCCCGACACCGTCGCAACCGCCCGCGCCGACCTGGCGGCCAGCGGCGCCGATCTCAACATCCTGCCCGCCGCGAACCGCCGCAAGAAGATGCTGATCGCCGATATGGACAGCACCATGATCGAGCAGGAATGCATCGACGAGCTGGCCGAAATGGCCGGCGTCGGCGCGCAGGTCAAGGACATCACGGCCCGCGCCATGAACGGCGAGCTGGATTTCGAAGGCGCGCTTCGTGAACGCGTGGCGCTGCTGCGCGGCCTGCCCGAAGGGGTCATCGCCGAGGTTCTTGCCACCCGCATCACGCCGATGCCCGGTGGCCGCGATCTGCTGGCAACGATGAAGGCGCATGGGGCTTATTGCGTGCTGGTGTCGGGCGGCTTCACCGCCTTCACCCAGCGCATCGCCGATCTGCTGGGCTTTGACGAAAACCGCGCCAACACCTTGCTGGCGGCGGATGGTCTGCTGACCGGCGAGGTGGCCGAGCCGATCCTGGGCCGTGCCGCCAAGGTTGAGGCGCTCGAGTCGATCAGCGCGCAGCGCGGGTTGCAGCATTCCGACGTTTTGGCAGTCGGCGACGGGGCCAACGACCTGGGGATGCTGTCGCTCGCCGGGACCGGTGTGGCGCTGCACGCCAAGCCAAGCGTGCAGGCGCAATGCGATATCCGTGTCAACAACGGCGACCTGACCGCGCTGCTTTACCTGCAGGGCTACGCCAGGTCGGAGTTCGCCGCCACCGGCGCCTGACGCTCTTGTCCCGCGTGCCGGCGCTGCCAGAACGGCGCGTCGGGCCAGCGCGTCTCGGCGCGGTACATCCGTAGGGCGTCTTGCTCATACTTCGCGGCGATGCCCTGCATGTGGTCGTGGTAATCCGAAAACGACCCGATCGCGCCAGTTAGTCGCGCATCCACCTCGGTCGCGGCGGCGAGGGCCGAATAGAGCGCGTTGAAAAGCCCGCGCGACGACAGCGGATCAAGCGCCATCGCCGCGTCCCCCACCGCCAGCCAGCCGTCCCCCGCGACCTGCGGCAGGATCGCGCCGTGGGCCGGGACGATCTCGGGCGCGTCCTGGAAATCGGCGGTCCTCAGGCTGTCGCCAAAGGCCGGATGCGCCCGCGCCATACGCTCGACCCCGCCCCGCGCGCGCAGGTCTGGTGTCACCAGATCGGCATCGGTATGCAGCGCCAGAACGCGGCCTCCGAGCACCACGGCGGTATAGAGCCAGCCGCTCTCCACCGCCGCGACGGTCGAGAGCCCGGCATCGCGCGGCGACGCGTCGGCCCCCCGCAGCCAAAGCGCGACGATCCGGCCTTGACGCTCTGGCACGAGGCCCAACTGGCGCGCCACGGCGGCCTTGCGGCCCGTCGCGTCGACGACGATTCGCGCCGTTAACTCTTCGCCGCTGTCCAGTGTGATGGCCCACTGCCCACCGCGCCGGTGCAGCGCGCGGAGCGTCGGGCCAAAGCACGCCGTGGCCCCTCGCGACACGGCGGTCTGCCGCAACATGCGTTCGAAATCGACGCGGTCGATGTGCCAGCCGGGGCCGTCGGGATCGCGCAGGAAATCCGTGAACGCGAACGCGGGTCCGCCCCAGGCCGACCGGTTGCCGCGGTAGGCCAGGTATCCGCGCGCCGCGACGGCCCGCAGCAGGCCCATGTCCCGCAAGAGGCGGCGCGCGGCGGGGATCAGCGATTCGCCAATGCGCGGTGCGGGATCCTTGCGGGCGTCGACCAGCGTCACGCGCCAGCGTGGGGCCAGAAGCCCGGCCAGGGCAGCCCCGGCAGGGCCCGCCCCGATGATCGCCACGTCGATCATGGCGCGCGGTCAGCCCCCGGCGGGCTTGAGACGCCGAACTTTCTCGATCCCGCTCAGATCGGTCTTTGCGCCGCCGCCGACGCCACCGACCGGCGCGGCCTCGGCCCCCAGCCGCTCGGCGGTGCGGCCCGCGCTGGCGACGTTGGGCGCTTTCCAGTCCAGCTGTTTCTGGTCCGAGACCTGCAGCTCTTCGGGGAAGGGGCCGCCGGGACCCGTCTGTGGGGTGACCACGCCCATCTGGTCGAAATGGTGGATCATGTGGTTGATCTGGTGCGTGTAGGATTTATCGAGCCCCAGCGGCTCGAGCCAGTTGGCGCGGTTGGCGAAGGCCTGAATCCGCTCGGACAGCGGCGCATCCGGATCGTTGACGATTCCGGCGGCGGTTTCGCCCATGACCTCGTTCGGCACGCGGGCGGGCCAGAACGTCGGCAGGTAGGGATCGTAGGCCGGGTCATAGCCCGACCGGCACGACGCGGTGTCGGTCTGCCACGGCACCGCCATCCAGCGCGTGATCGACCCCGGCGACTGACCGCCGTTCAGCGGACCGTCGGGCAGGCTTGTGTCGTCGGTGCCAAGCTCGGCGCCATAGTTCGGCTCGGGGTTCCACGGCTTGCGGTGCTTGAGCCGGAAGGCCGACGCATACATCCCGGCATTGCGCATCGGCCAGGTCATCTCGCATCCCGGGTGGAAGGCGTCGGCCAGGCAGAATTCCATCGCGGCGCGGGTCAGCATGTCGGGCTGTTCGGCCTGGGCCACCTCGTCGATATGGCGCGGCGGCGCATAATCCGGGTCGTAATCGGCGTCGAAATTGCCGATCACCCATTGGTCCAGCATCCACAATTGCAGATCGCTCAGCGCTGCGTTCTGGCGCGGCGTGTCGGCGGCGGGGATGTTCATCGCGTCGCCGTAAAGCCAGGGCCAGGGCACCGCGGAATTGTTGTTGCGGTCCAGATTGCGGAAGTTGTTGGACAGCACGCGGCGGGTTTCGGTCATCGCCGGGCTGGGGTCGGCCAGCCGCGCCATCCATTCGGCGCTGGCAAAGTTGAACGGGCCGTTGTGGCCGAAGCCGCCAAAGAACCCCTGATTGACCCATTCCAGATGGGTCATCCGTTCGAATATCGGGCGGATGTCGTGCTGGAACGAGGGCCTTTCGGGCCGCGCCAGAAGGCCGGCGTTGATTGCGGTGTCGCGCATCAGGTCCCACATGGTGCGCACCGACTTGATCAGCGGCGCATAGTTGGGTGGGGCGCAGACCACCCAGGCCGGTTCGACCTTCAGCCGCGCGCCCTCGTAGGTCACATGGGCATGCACCGGCCCGTCCGAAGTGTCGTCGTGCCAGCCTTCGTTGTTAGCGAAGGTGATCGCGGGCGATCCGTCGTGGCTGGCCGAATGGCCGCGCCCGCCCAGCACGATCAGGCGGCCTTTTTCGTCGGTCTTGAGCTCGCCCAGATAGACCTTGGTGCCCAGGAACGCGCCATCGTCGAAGGCGGGGCCGTCGGCGTTGCAGCCGCTGATCTTCTGCCGGCTGGGCGCGATGGTCAGGGACGCGCGGTCGCCCACATCGGCGTTGCGTTGCAGGCTGGGGGGCGCGTCGGCGAATTCGGGAATGTCCATGGCCAGTTGGAACTGATACCAGCTGGATTTCTGGTTCGCGAGCTCGACCCGCCACTCGATCTGCGCATTCTCGGCGGTCAGCTCCTTAATCGGCGTGCCCTTGGCGTTGAGGCCATAGACGCGGAACCGCGCCGCCTCACGCAAGAGCCTACCCTGATCGTCGCGATAGGTCTTTTCGGGCAGCGGGTGGGTGACCTCGGGGCCGACGTAATAGCCATCGGGCGCGTTGCCCACGCGCATGACGCCGATCGGTGGGTAGATCGCCGCCGAGACGATGCAATCGTCGTCGGCCACCGGCGCGGGGGCGGGATCGCGTGCGCTGCGCGGTTCGTCCAGCGCGATGCCGTTGGCCTGCCGCCGCTGATCGGCGCTGCCCTGATAGACCACGCGCCGCGCCGCCGCGATGGAGCCCTGCGGTTCCTGAGACTCGGGCGTGCGCCAGATGTTGAAGGCCAGATGTTCGCCATAGCTGGCCTGCCCGCGCGCCTCGATATCCTGCTGTGGCAGGGTCAGCGTCGCCACCGTCTGCCACGGTCCCGACCAGCGTTCGGTCGCCTTGTCGAGCGGTTCGTCCCCCTGCCGTTCCTGGACCTGAAAGGCGAATTTCGCGTCCCCCTCGAGCAGGCGGCGCGACAGGTCCTCGGCCAGGTAATTCGTGTCGTTCACCGGCTCGCCCGGCGCGGCGTCGACCGGCACGATGCGGTATTTCACGAACCCCTCCCCCAGCGCGAAGGGCAGGGTGGACCAATACGAGGCGGTCAGGCAGGAGGCCTCGGCCTTTTCCATCTCGTTGAGGATATGCTGCACCTTGGGGTGGCGTTCGAGATAGGCCGGGTAATTGCCGTCGATCACGCCCGCGGTGGTGAATTCGCAGAATTCCTGCGCGTTATCGACGAAAAAGACATCGTGGTTCTACAGGATGAAATCCGCCGTCTCGGCGTCGCCCATCAGGGTGCCGCCGGTCACGCCGAACAGCTTGATCCCCACACCCATCGTGGTGTGCAGATCCGGCGAGGTCGGCTGCGTGTCCGACGAAAACCGCACCCAGGCGGGCAGTTTGCCAGTGGCAAACGTGCCGTGCCGGAAGGCGGGCGAAAGATCGGGCATGGGCTCCCACCAGCCATAGGCGACGCCGTGCTGTTTCAGGAACACCGTCCGCAGCGCCGGGTTCTGGCCGCGCGCGATGCGCTCGGCCTGGATCAGCCCGACGAACATCTCTTCCAGCCGCTCGGTGGATTTGGTGGCGCAGTCCCAGCACGTGACATCGTTGGCGGTGGGCGGGCCCAGGGGATCGGGGGAATGGGTCATCGAAACGTCCTTTGCGGATCAAAGTGACAAAAGCGCCGGGGCGCGGTGCCGGTCATATATTTTCTGGATGAAAAGGCCGGTGGGACGCTGGCGCAGCTCGGCATAGACCTTTTGCATGTAGGGCGGGCACATGGCGTGGTTGGGCAGCATCCCGTGATAGCCCTGCGCCAGGATCAGCGGCCCCATCCCGCTGGCAAGCGCCAGATCGGCAAAGGTCAGCCGGTCTCCAACAAGGTAGTCGCGCCCGTCCGCCAGCACCTTGTCGAAATGATCGAAGCCTTCGTAGATCGTCTGCAGCGCCTGATCGGACACTGTCTTGTTCAGCCCCAGCCCCTTGTACATCAGGTCGCGGATCAGCCCGAAGGCCAGAAAGCAGATCATCTTTTCGTACCAGGGCACATGCGTGGTCAGCGAGGGCCAGACCACCCGCTTGTATTTCAGCAGGTTGAAATACGACCAGAGCACCACCGCGTGGCCGGTGGTGCTGCGCGCGAATTTCTGGTGTGCCTCGACCTCTGCGGCGAGCGCGGGGTCCGAGGGGATGAGCTTTAGCTCGTCCGGCGCCTGCGCCTCGAGCAGGGGCAGTATCTTGTCGACGGTTGGCGTCTTGGTGTCGCCATCCACCAGCAGCGGGTAGTCGTCCTTGCCGAAGCCGTACCATTTCAGCGCCAGAACGTGGAACACCGGCGCATGCGGGCGCTCGATATAGCCTTGCTGGTAATGCTGCAGCAGCCAGCGGCCCAGGTCGACATCCGCCGAGGGCAGAAGCGTGATCAGATATGGTTTCGCCATGGCGTGCCCTTACGTGTCGAATTCAAGGTGGAAATGCTGCGGATGCGGGGTGCCGCCGCTGTCGATCTGCCCCGCCGGTCCGACGGCGCGGCGCAGGTTCTTTTGCGCGATGAGGGGCTTCAGGATCGCCGGGATCACCGCGCGGTTGATCTGCGCGCCGAAACAGGTGTGCATGCCGGTGCCCCAGATGATGTAATCCTCCCACCGGCGGTTGATGCGGAACTGGTCGGGGGCCTCGATCTCGTGCCGGTCGAACATCGCCGACAGGGTGGCGGCAAAGACGATCTGGCCTTTCTTCACCCGCAGCTCGCGCAGGGTCGAGGGCGCGATCACCGCATCGCGGGCGGCGCGGCGGTAGATCACCGGGTTGTGCGGGTTGAAACGCAGCGCCTCCCAGATGTGATTGGCGAATTTCTCGTCGTCGCCCTCCACGGCGGCGCGATGTGCGCTGCGGAGCATGTCGGGCCGGTTGAGAAGCTCGTCCAGAGCCAGGCAGCTGGCCTTGGAAATGGTCGGGATCGCGCCGATCAGCAGACCGAGCAGGTTGTTGCGGATGCCCAAATCGGACATCCCCGGCGTGTCCGCCGATTGCAGCGCAAGGCAGCGGTTCAGCAGATCGGGCGCACCGGTGGGCGCGCCCTTGCGCTCGGCGATGGCGCTGTCGAGATAGCCGCGCAGGGCGGCGGCATAGCTCATCGCCTTGGCGTCGAGGTCGGGGTCGGCGGGCAGGTCCTCGAAGAGATACCAAAAGAGTATCGTGGTCCAGTCCTGCATCGTCTCGCGGGTGCCGCCGACGCCGAAATAGCGGTCGGTCATGTCCCAGGGCACCTCGAGCGTGAGCGATGGCACGATGTCGATCTTGCCGCCGCTGGCGGCAACGATTTCCTGGGCGAGCGCGGCAGCGCGGGGCAGGACGATCTCAGCCACATCCGTGGTGCGCGCGGCCAGATGCATGGCCGAGGTGTCGCGGGTGTAATCCCAGCCCGGCTGCATCCCGAGAAAGAAGTTCTCGCCTTCGGTCAGCTTGCGCATCCGGGTGCCGTAGACCACCTCGAAATCCGCGTCGCGATGCAGCAGGTCGAGGCAATCCTCGCGCCTTGTGACGACGGCGGTGCCGGTGTTGTCATAGGCCTTCATCACCACGCGGTTGACGGCGAGGTTGGGCTTGAACGCCCTGAGCACCGAAAAGACGCGGCGCTGGGTCGGCACCTTTTGGGCAAAGGCCAGCAGGGCGGCCTTGCGGTCGCCCCCGGCCAGAATGATGGCTGCGCCCTTGCCGATCAGCCACAGCAGCGACGTCAGGCCTTCGCCCAGAACCGCCAGTGTGCGGCCGGTGGCGGTGAAGATATTCCCGATCAGGCCGATCATGCCTTTGCTCCTTCAAAATCTCCGGGCGCGCCGCCCGCCGGTTGCGCAACGCGGTCCCGGACCTGATCCGGGACCTCCCGGCCAAGAGGCCCCGGATCAGGTCCGGGGCTGCGTCGCGCGCGTGTCAGGTCGGGTCGACGATCCCCATTGCGATCATCCGCAGCGCGGTCATCGACGGGACGAAGAAATAATCGCCGCCCCGGCATTCGACGAAGGTCTTGAGCTTTGACATCACATAGGTCGGCTTGCCGGTGCTGGGGTCGGCGGGGATCGTGTGCCGTTTGTGATGGTCGTGATTGCCCAGCAGCGGGCAGGTGTTGTTGCCCTGATGAAAATCCAGCCCGTACTGGATCCACTGCTGCTGCACGAATTCGAACTGCCGGAACAGGCTGGTGCCCATGATGATCATGATCACCCCCTGTTCGGTCTTGTCGGTCTTTTCCTCCCACGCCGGGCCGCCGTAGGGCAGGCCCCGCCGCAGGATGCGGCGGCGTTTGTTCAGCGCCGTGGCGGCGTTCTTGTTGGCGGGCTGCGTGCCGGTCTTCTGGTCGACGCCGAAGGCGTTGAGCGGGTCCATGTAGTCGCGCGTGTTCACCCGCCGCAGATGCGCCCCGCCGGGGCATTTCAGCCCGGCCATATCATCGGCAAAGCGGAAATCCGACGCCTCGGGCGATGCGATATAGGTCAGCTGGTTCTTGTAGCCCTCCAGCGGCTCGACGCCCTCTCCGCGAAAGCGGCGTTCCTGGCCGAACTTGATCCATTCGTCATAGGTGGGCACCAGCGCCATCGGCACGCCGTCGGACCAGCGGCCGCACATGCTGGCCATCAGGGTTTCGCGCGCCTGCTCCTTGCCGACGCCCATGGTCGCGGCATATGCTTCGGCCTCTTCCTCGAGCACCTCGTTAAAGCTGCCGACGTTTTCGTGCAGCTTGCGGTAGGCGAAGAACGTGCCGTTGTGCATGAATTCCGGCGGCATCGACGTGGGCGGCAGTTCCTGGCTTTCGTCGGGGTGGCCGAGGATGAATTCGCCGGTCGCCAAAGGCTCCCACCCCTTGCCCATGCGCTTGCCGCGCCCGATCACGGCGACCTTTTCGGCCTCCTTGGGATATTGCCCTTCGAACACCGGGTTGCCGATGCCGTCGGTAAAGCCGAAATGCTCTTTCGGCGTTGGCACGACCGCGCCGTCCAGATCGTCGAACACCGCCGAGGCATCCTGATAGGGCTGGTCGCCCTTGGGGCCGTTGCGCGCCAGCAGCCGCACGCCCTTGTCGTCGCAAAGCCCCATCAGCCACTTGGTGCGTTCCTCAAGCTCGGGATGCGGGTTCATGCCGAAGGGCTCGGCCAGCTGGGCGTTCAGCGACACCCAGAGATGCACGTCGTTCTTGCCGCCCGATCCCGCCTCTCGGTTGTCCTGCCAGAGGGGATCCCATTTTGCGTCCCAATCTTCCTCTTCCGCCTCTTTCTGGGTTTGGGTCTGGTCGCGGTCGCCCAGCACGAAGGCGCGCGCCTTCATGCCTTCGGCGAAGACGTCCGGCATCCCCTGAAGCGTGCGCACCGGCAGTTCCAGCATCCACAGCCCCATGAAGGTGAAGGCGATGTTGGTGGTGCAGTCCGGCCGGGGCAGATCCTCGCCCCAGCGGGCGGCTGTGGTGACCTTCTTGCGGACCTCATCGACAAAGGCGCGACCGGCGGCCGGGTCCTCGATGTGGAAAAAGAAATAACGGGCGAAGGGAAAGGAGTAGCGGCCGTAGGCGCGCGTCACATTGCCCTGAATGTCGGTGAGGTTCAGCTCGCGTGTCATGGGGCCTTATGCCTTTTGATGAATGTTTTCGGGCTTGGCCGACGAAATCACGCCGGCTTTCTGGCGGGGCCCGGTGACGTCGGCGGGCGCGTGCTGCGCCAGGAAGTCGCCGAACGCGTTGTGCAGGTCGGCATCGGGTTTGCCCTGGGTGTCGACCACGAAATCCGCGAACTTCTGCTGGATGTAGAGCGCCTTGAGCACCGAGGGCAGGTCGTCGTACTTGCCCGGCGCCAATGGTTTTTCGCCGTTCTTGATGGCGAAGTTCACCGAAAAGACGAAGGCCACAACCGTCAGCACCAGCGCGATCAGCCCGGTCGCCAGCGATGGCCAGCCGACCAGCGGCAGGGTGCTCATCCCGAAGAGCCACAAAAGCAGCGACAGCAGCCCGACCGCCAGCGGGATCAGCACCGCCGCCAGAAGCGGCTTGAACGGCAGGATATGGAACTGCGGCAGCTTGAGGTAGTAATCGTGGTAGGGCATCGTCGTCTCGACGTGGCACCGATTGAGATAGGTGGCGAAATCGTCGGCCGTCTTGACGTCGTCGAACCCCACGCAATTGCCGTAGAGATCGGCCAGCTCTTCGCCCATCGTGTCCCAAAGCTCGCGCGCATAAGCGCTGCGCACCGCCTTCTGGCGCGAGGGCGACAGATCGGTCGGCAGCTTTTCGTGGTCCTCGGTGATGGCGTCGACATCGGCGCAGAACACCAGGTAGGGGTTCTTCAACTCGTCCACGTGCAGCGGGTTGATCGTGTTCACGCCTTTCACGGTGTTGACCAGCGCGCCCGAGCCGTCGCGCCCGTTGTAGACCACGTCGTTCAGCACGAACATACGGCAGAAGTGGTTGCGCAGGTTGCGCGCGAAGGGGCTGTTGAACTTCGAGTCCTCGGTTGCCGGCGATTGCTGCGCCGTGGGCAGCCGCGCCAGCGCGATGCGCACCTTCTGTTCATAGGAGGCGGCGGAATTGTCCGGCGGGACGCCCTGCTTGATCGGCGCGAGCGTGGTCAGGAAGATGTGCCCTGTATCAAGATCCGCCATGGTCGGCCCCCTTTGCGCTGCGCAGCTTCTGGAACTTCTTCTGGGCGCGGTTGACGTATTCCTCGCGGTTCACGTCGGCGCGTTCGGTGTCGAGGCTGGCCACGGGACCAAAGCCCGGATCGCCCAGATCGTCCTGCACCTTGATCACGGCTGCGCGGAACGCCTTGGCAAAGCCCTCGGGGTCCGATCCGCCATGCGCCTTGGTCAGCGCCAGCACCTCGTCATAGACCTGCAACGCCGATTTCACGTCGCGCTGGGCCGAGCCGGGGGTGGCGTTGTAATAGTAATCGGTGCCGATCTGGTTGTAGGTGATGTAATTCTTGAACGGCGTGATCGGGATCGAGCCGGGGTATTTCGTGGCCGAGTACCAAAAGAGGTTGAGCCCGTTCGGGATGCCGTCGGAAAAGGCGTCGATATACTGGTCCCAGGTGCCGTTGAAGTTGGAGCAGAACAGCATGTAGTCGTTCTGCACCTTCTCCTTGCCCTGGCCCAGATTGGGCCATTGATCGGGTTTGATGATGACCCACCGTGCAAAGTGGATCAGCGACAGGCCCAAAAGCCCCATCAGGTTCTTCGGCAGCCCCCGCGACGCCATAAAGAGCAGCCGATTGACCCAGGTGATCCGGGGGTGGCTTGGTGTCACCACATTCATGGCATAGGCCTTGCCAGCGATATTCGACATCGAAACCTCTCGTGCAGAAAATGCGTCATCGCCCGGGGGCGGGAAAAACTGCCTCTAGGGAAGCGCAGCGTAGCGGCGCGTGTCAATTGAAAATTCTATCAGCGGTAGAAATTCACGATCGATTTGTGCGTAAAAGGATATTCGCTCTTCACGCGGGCAAACAGAAAGTCGCGCAATGACAAGGCTTTGCGTGGTCGGTCGAAGACGCCCACAAGGCCGGCCTCGTGGTCAATCGGATGCCTCCCGCGTGGCCGCCTGAAAAATGTGCAGATCTGGGGCCGGTCAACGCGACCCGGCCAGGTTCAGGCCAATGCCGCTCAGAAACGCGGGTTTTCGTCGAAGAGCCTTGCGCCCTCCACCGCCGGCTGCCAGTTCAGCGCGGATTTCCGCCAGCATTCGAACCTGGGCACCAGGTCGCGGCGCTGGCGGACCGTGCCCAGCCGGACGTTGTAGAGCTTGGGTCCGTCCCCGACGCCTGTGGCGTAGATGCCGGACCCGCAGGTGCCGCAAAAGGCCTGGATGCGGCGGTTTCCGCTGTCGCCGGTCTTGACGTATTCCTGCGGCGTGCCCTTCAGCAGCCGGAAATCCTCGTCACGGACCATCGCGATGGTGCGGAAGGCAGAGGCCGACAGCGCCTGGCAATCGGTGCAGTGGCAGATGCCGACGCGTTCGGGATCAAGCTCTGCTTCGAAGACAATCGCGCCGCAGTGGCAGGTACCGTCGATCTTCATGTTGTCTCCTCCCGATGTCGCCTGCCGGTCTAGTGCGCCTCGGCCCAGTTTCGGCCCTGTCCGGCATCGACAACCAGCGGCACGTCGAGCTTGACCACCGGTTCGGCGGCCCCTTCCATCACCTCGCGGGCCGCGCCGATCAGGTCGTCGACCGCGCTGTTCTCGACCTCGAACAACAGTTCATCGTGGACCTGCAGCAGCATCTTCGCTGGCAGCCCGTCGATGGCGGCGGGCATGCGGATCATGGCGCGGCGGATGATGTCGGCGGCGGTGCCCTGAATGGGTGCGTTGATCGCGGCGCGCTTGGCAAAGCCCGCGCGCGGGCCCTTGGCGGCGATCTCGGGCGTGTGGATCACCCGACCGAACAGCGTCTCGACGCGCTTGTGGTCTTTCGCAAAGGCGGTGGTGTCGTCCATATAGGCCTTGATGCCGGGGAAACGCTCGAAATAGCGGTCGATGAAATCCTGCGCCTCGGCGCGCGGGATGCGCAGGTTGCGTGCCAGGCCAAAGCCCGAGATCCCGTAGATCACACCAAAGTTGATCGCCTTGGCCTTGCGCCGCACGTCCGGCGTCATCTCGTCGAGCGGCACGTTGAACATTTCCGACGCGGTCATGGCGTGGATGTCCTGCCCGTCGCGGAAGGCCTGTTTCAGCGCGTCGATCCCGGCCATATGCGCCAGGATGCGCAGCTCGATCTGGGAATAGTCGAGCGACACCAGCGTCTTGCCCTCTTCGGCGACAAAGGCCTCGCGGATGCGGCGGCCTTCCTCGGTGCGCACGGGGATGTTCTGCAGGTTCGGATCGGTCGAGGCCAGCCGCCCGGTGTTGGCCCCGGCGATTACGTAGGACGTATGCACCCGGCCGGTATCGGGGTTGATGTGCTCTTGCAGGGCGTCGGTATAGGTCGATTTCAGCTTCGAAAGCTGCCGCCAGTCCAGCACGCGGGCGGGGAGTTCGTGTTCGGTCGCCAGATCCTCGAGCACGTCCGCGCCGGTGGCATAGGCCCCGGTCTTGCCTTTCTTGCCGCCCTCGATCCCCATCTTGTCGAACAGGATCTCGCCCAGCTGCTTGGGCGATCCGACGTTGAATTTCTCCCCGGCCAGCTCGTGGATCTCGGCCTCGAGCCCGGCCATCTTCTGGGCAAAGGCGTTGGACATGCGGCTGAGCGTGTCGCGGTCGACCTTGATGCCGTTGCGCTCCATCTGCGCCAGCACCGGCACCAGCGGGCGTTCCAGCCCCTCGTAGACGCGGGTGACATGGGCGCGATGCAGCTGCGGCTTGAAAAGCTGTGACAGCCGCAGGGTGATGTCGGCGTCTTCGGCGGCGTATTTCACCGCGTCGTCGATAGGCACGCGGTCGAAGGTGATCATGCTCTTGCCGCTGCCCAGCAGCTCCTTGATCGGGATCGGCGTGTGGCTGAGGTAACGTTCCGACAGCGTGTCCATCCCGTGCCCGTGCAGGCCCGCGTTCATCGCGTAGGACATCAGCATGGTGTCGTCGATGGGCGCGATGTCGATGCCGTAGCGGGCCAGTACCTTGGCGTCGTATTTCATGTTCTGCCCGATCTTCATCACCGCCGGGTCCTCGAACAGCGGTTTCAGCGCCGCGATGGCGTCGTCGAGCGGGATTTGCCCCTCGGCCAGCGCGTCGTCGGCGCTGTCGGCAAAGAGGTCGTCCTTGGCGGCGGCACCGGCCTTGTGGGTCAGCGGGATGTAACAGGCCTCGCCCGCATCGACGCAGAGCGAGATGCCGACCAGATCGCAGGTCATTTCGTTGAGACCGGTGGTTTCGGTGTCGACCGCGATCCAGCCGCGTTCATGCGCCTTGGCGATCCAGTGTTGCAGGGCGTCCATATCGCGGACGCATTCGTACTTGGCCGGGTCGATGGGCGGGGCCTCGGGCGCGCCCGCCTCCGGCGGGTTGGCGCCTTCGGGCGTGGTGTCGGGAATCGCCGGCGCCTCGACCCCCAGCGCATCCGAGATGCGCTTGGTCAGGGTGCGGAACTCCATCTCGGTGAGAAAACCAAGGAGGGCGTCGGGCTCGGGGTCCTTGACCTCCAGATCGTCGAGCGTGAAATCGAGCGGCGTCTCGCAATCGAGGCTGACCAGTTTCTTGGACAGCTCGATCTGGGCGCGGTTGTCGATCAGGGTCTGGCGGCGCTTGGGCTGCTTGATCTCTTCGGCGCGGTCGAGCAATTCCTCGAGGCTGCCGTATTCGTTTATCAGAAGCGCGGCGGTCTTGATGCCGATGCCCGGCGCGCCGGGCACGTTGTCGACGGAATCGCCGGCCAGGGCCTGGACGTCCACCACGCGTTCCGGCCCGACGCCGAATTTCTCCTCGACCCCTTCGACGTCGATGATGCGGTTGGATTTCATCGCATCCATCATCACGACGCCGTCGCCGACGAGCTGCATCAGGTCCTTGTCGGAGCTGATGATGGTGACGCGGCCCCCGGCCTCGCGGGCCTGGCAAGAGAGGGTGGCGATGATGTCGTCGGCCTCGAAGCCCTCGAGCTCCTTGCAGGCGATGTTGAAGGCCTCCGTGGCGCGGCGGGTCAGCGGGATCTGCGGGCGCAGGTCCTCGGGCATTTCCTCGCGGTTGGCCTTGTACTGGTCGTAAAGGTCGTTGCGGAAGGTGTGGCTGCCCTTGTCGAAGATCACGGCGACATGGGTCGGGGCGTCGGGGCCGGAATTGCCGTCGATATAGCGCTGCAGCATGTTGCAAAAGCCGCTGACGGCGCCGATGGGCAGGCCGTCGGATTTGCGGGTGAGCGGCGGCAGCGCGTGATAGGCGCGGAAGATGAAGGCCGATCCGTCGATCAGATGCAGGTGGCAGCCTTTGCCGAAAGCCATGGCAGACGTTCCTTCGCTAATGGTCCCTGGCGAGGAGGGCCCGCAAGGGACCGAGGAGCTGCTCCTCCGCCCTTGCGGGCGTCCTCGCTGCGGCTCAGGCCTTGTCTTCGAAATCCTTGTGCACGTATTTCGCGTCGCAATAGGGGCATTCCACGAACCCGGTCTCATGCGGGATCTGCAGCCATACGCGCGGATGTCCCAGCGCGCCTTCCCCGCCGTCGCAGGCGACACGGTAGCTTTCGACGATCTTCGTTTCGGGCGCCTCTGTGGTCATCGGTCCGGTTCCCTTTTCGCCTCCGTTGCACTACCTGCGTTATGGGCGAAGCGATGAGCAGGGGCAAGGGATCGCTATGAGAGACGACGCCATTCGCATCGAAGGGCTGCGCAAGGTCTATGACGGCGGCAAGGAGGCGCTGAAAGGCGTCGATCTGACTGTGCCCGCCGGTTCGGTCTTCGGGCTGCTGGGCCCGAACGGCGCAGGCAAGTCGACGCTGATCAACATTCTGGCCGGGCTGGTGGTCAAGACCGAGGGGCGGGTGACGATCTGGGGCTGGGACCAGGACGTCAACCCGCGCCAGTCGCGCGCCTCGATCGGGGTCATGCCGCAAGAGCTGAACCTCGACCCTTTCTTCACCCCGCGCGGCGCGCTCGAGGTGCAGGCGGGGCTGTACGGCGTGCCGAAATCGCAAAGGCGCTCGGAAGAGATCCTGCGCATGGTCGGGCTCGAGGACAAGGCCGAGGCCTATGCCCGCACCCTGTCGGGCGGGATGCGGCGGCGGCTGTTGCTCGGCAAGGCGCTGGTGCATCACCCGCGCGTTCTGGTGCTCGACGAACCGACCGCGGGGGTCGACATCGAGCTGCGCCAGATGCTCTGGGACAACGTGCGCAAGCTCAACCGCGAGCGCGGGATGACCATCATCCTGACCACCCATTACCTCGAAGAAGCCGAAGAGATGTGCGACGAGATCGCCATCATCAACCACGGCGCGCTGGTGGCGCAGGACAGCACGGCCAATCTACTGGGCCAGCTCGACGCCAAGACTATGGTGATCGAGCCCGAAGAAATGCCCGACACCCTGCCGCAGGCCGACGGAATCACGGTTGAGCGCCGCGACGGCGGGCAGCTGGCGCTCAGCTATCACGCGCATAAGACCCGGGCCGAGGACGTTCTGGCGATGGTGCGCGAGGCGGGTATCCTGATCCGCGACGTGCGCACCGAACAGGCCGATTTGCAGGATGTGTTCCTGTCGCTGACCCGTTCGGCCTAACGCAGCTCGATCCGGACGCTGTCGGCCTGCCCGGCGGCGTCGATCACCGACAGCGCGGTGAATCCGGGTGACGTGATCGCGGCGTTCAGCTCGGACCGCCGCAAACCCGTCGCCAGCACCGCGCCGTCCGCCATCAGCGTGAAAGGCGGCGTGCCGCCGCGCAGTTTCAGCGGCACGCCCGCGTCCGACAGCGCCAGCCGCGCGCCTTCGGGAGGGAAGGTCAGCGACAGGCGCTCGCCAGGTTCCCTACGGTCGAACCGTTGCAGGGGCAGGGGCAGCCGGGCGTTGCCCACCAGAAGCGTCTCGGGCGGCGTGGCGGGCAGGGGTTCCGCCACGGTCCGGCTGTGCTGCAGCACCTGGAAGAGCAGCGGCGCGGCCTGATCCGCGCCGAACGCGCCCGGAACCGGGGTGCCGTCCGGCCGCCCGATCCAGACCCCGGCCACGTAACGCCCGTCATAGCCGATGGCCCAGGCGTCGCGGTGGCCATAGGACGTGCCGGTCTTGTAGGCCACGCGCCCGGGCGGGCCGGCGGCGGGCGGCGGCGCGATGCCCGCAAGGATGTGCCCGACCTGCCAGGCGGCCTGCGGGCTGAGCAGCCGTTGCTCGGGGCCGGGCCCGGCGGCACGATCCCAGATCAGCGGCCGCGCCATGCCGTCATGGGCCAGCGCCGCGTAAAGCTGGACGAGATCCTCCAGCGTCATGCCGACGCCGCCCAGGGCCATCGCCAGCCCCGGCTGACCGGCCGGCAGCTTCGGATCGGCCCCGGATTTGCGCAAAGCGGTCATCAGATGCGCGGGGCCCATCCGGTCGGTCAGCCGCACCACGGGGATGTTCAGCGACAATTGCAGCGCCTGCGCTACGCGCAGCTCGCCGCGATAGGACCCGTCGAAGTTTTGCGGAGCATAGCCGCCGAACTGCACCGGCGCATCCAGGATCAGCGTCTCGGGATGCGCCAGCCCCCGGTCGAAGGCGAGCCCGTAGACCAGCGGTTTCAGCGTCGATCCGGGCGAGCGCAGCGCGCGCGTCATGTCGACGAAGCCCTGCGCCGCGCCGTTCTCATAGCCCGCCGACCCGACCGAGGCGAGGATCTCGCCGGTCGTGTGATCGGCCACCATCAGCGCCAGCGACAGGCGCGGATCGCGCCCGGTCATGTGTTTCTGGGCCAAGGTCTCCAGCCGGGCTTGCAGGTCGGCGTCGAGCGTCAGATCGTGCCGACCGGGCCCGCGCGCGACAGCACGGTCGGCCATGTGCGGGGCCAGCTGCGGCACGGCGTGGCGCAGCGAAGGGATCGGATCGCGCAGCGCGGCGGTCGCGTCGCCCGCGGGCAGAACCCCGGCTTCGGCCATGCGGCTCAGCACCCGCGCCCGCGCGGCGCGCGCCGCCTGAGGGTGGCGGTCGGGGCGGCGGGTTTCGGGCGATTGCGGCAGGGCCACCAGCAAGGCCGCCTCGCCGGGCGTCAGGCGGCGCGGCTCTTTGCCGAACCAGGCCAGAGAGGCCGCGCGCACGCCCTCGATATTGCCGCCGAAAGGCGCAAGATGCAGATAGAGCGACAGGATCGCGTCCTTGTCCAGCCGCCGCTCCAGCGCCAGCGCGACCCGGATCTGCCGCAGCTTGCCAGGCCAGCGCCCGGTGCCGCTGTCCTCGAGCAGCCGGGCCACCTGCATCGTCAGGGTCGAGCCGCCCGACACCACCCGCCCGTGCCAGACCGCCTGCCCCACCGCCCGCGCCATCGCCAACGGATCGACGCCCGAATGGCGGTAGAACCGCTTGTCCTCGAAGGCGGTCAGCATCCGGATATACCCGGCGTCGACCCGATCGACGCTGACCGCCAGCCGCCAGATGCCGTCGTCCACGGTATAGGCGCGCAGCAGCGTGCCGTTGCGGTCGCGGACCTCGGGCGCGGTGGCATGCACCAGCACCGGCAGTTCGGTCGCCGCGGCCCAGCGGTCGATCCCGTCCCGCGCCAGCGCCACTGACCACAGCAGCGCAACGCCCAGGATCAGCCAGCGGTCAGGGCGCATTGTCCTGCTCCCAGAGGCCGGGGTACGCCAGAACGAACCCGTGGTCGTCAAGGCTCAGAAGCGCGGTGAAACCGGTCTGTTCGGCGTGATAACGCACCAGCCCGCCGCGTTCGCGGGTATAGCTCTGGTCGAGCGTTTCGGGAGGCTTGGCCGGGTCGCGCAGCCAGACGGCTTTGGTGTCGATCCGCCCGACCTCGGGCAGGCGGCGCACCGGCATCAGGTTGGTCGCCGGGCTGAAGCCGAAGTCGATATCGCTGGCGCCCCGCAGCTCGGGGCGCGGCAGATCGCCCAGCGTCCACATCTCGCCCGTGCGCAGAAAGCGCAGGGCGACGTTGGCACCATTATGCACGCCGGTGACATCGGCGCTTTGCGTCAGCCAGTCCGCGCCGCAGCGCACCACGTAATCCAGCGCCGACCAGCCGCGCTCCGACCGGAACCGCGCATGACCGACCAGCATCCAGCCGTCGTCCATATGGCACAGACGGCAGGTATCCTCGCCATCCCGGTCGAGCGCACGCCAGTGGACCTTGGCGACCGTGGTCCCGCTCATTGGGCCACCGTCAGCCGGCCCGAGGCCGTGGTGGCGCGGTACTCGGGGCGGTACATGTCCTCGACCAGAGCCGCGGGGTGGTGATAGCTGCCGGGGCTGACCGCGCGGACGATATAGGCCAGGCGGATGGTGTCGTCGCCCGACTGGTTCACCGCCGCCAAAAAACGGTCGCTGCGGAACTCGGCATATTCGGTCTCGGCCGGGTCGAGCCAGTCGAGCGCGCGGATGTCCCCGGCACGCAAAAGGTTGGGGTTGTCGATCTCGAACCCGGCGGGCAGCGGGTCGTTCACGATCAACCGGGCGCGGATATCCTCGGCCGGGCGCACGGTCAGCACCGCAACCAGACGGTCGCCCGCCGCGATCTCGCCCTCCGCCGGATCGCCCTCCATCGTGTAATAGGCCCGCTCGATGGCATAGCCATAGCCGCCCGCCTCGGTCGCGCCCTCGGGCACGCCGAGCGTGGTCAGGGTGATGTCGGTCGGGGTGTCGGCAGTATTGGCGATCCGCATCGGCGCCAGATCGGCCCCGTCGATCCGCCGCACGAAGGGGCCGGTGACCGGCACGCCATCGACCGCAAGCCCCGACACCGCCGGATCGCGCACCATGGCGTGCGCCGCAAGCAGCGCCCAGGATTGTTCTTGCGTCGACAGGGGCCGGTTCGCCGCGCCGATCCGCGCGCTCAGCGCGCCGCGGTCGACCGCCTCGCTCCGCGCCTCGACGGCCAGCGACAGCAGGCCCGCGGCGTCGCGCAGGGTGCTGCCGTAATCGGCGCGCCAGACCCGCGTGGCGTCGTCCTCTGCCGCGATCATCCGGGCGGCCTGCGCGAACATCCGGTCGGCGCGCATCTGGTCGCCGTAGCTGGCCAGCGCCGCGCCCAGCTGTGCCACCGCCAGGGCCGAGCCGAAGGCGTCGTGCTTTTCGTCGGCGTAGTAGCGCAGATCGCCCATCGCCGCGCGCCCCTCGCGGGCCAGCACCATCAGCGCATAGGCGATATCCTCGCCGCCATCGTCGAAATCGGCGGCGTAGGCGACGCTGTTGGCCAGATTGTCCAGCGCGCTCTGAAACGCCAGGTCGCTGACCTCATGGCCCTGCGCCCGCGCGCGGCTGAGGAAGTCGGTGACATAGGCGGCCAGCCAGAAATCCCCCGATCCGGCGGACCAGAGGCCAAAGCTGCCATTGCCCGATTGCCGCGTCAGGATGCGCGTGATCGCCTGCGCGATCCGGGTGTCGATCCGCGCCTGATTGCCCAGCCCCAACGGTTCGGCAATCGCGCTGAGATAGAGCAGCGGCATCGCCTGCGACGTCACCTGTTCGGTGCAGCCGTAAGGATAGCGGTCGAGCGCGCCGAGCAAGCCCGGCGCATCGAACCGCGCCAGCGGCCCGGCCGACACCATCACCGCGCTGCCGCCCGGGCGGAAGCCCGCCAGCACGTTGCGGTCCAGCGTGAAGGTCTGACCCGGGGCCAGCGAAAAGCGCCGCGTGGCGCTGGTCGCCGGGTCATTGGCGCGCACGCCCAGTGTCAGCGCCTTGGTCAGCTGCCGCCCGTCCGGCGTGGTCAGGGCGACGCGGATGCTGTGATCTCCCACATCCTCGGCGCGCAGCGGGATGCGCAGGCGCGCGGTCTCGCCGCTTGCCAGATCAAGCCCCGAGGGGATCGCGGCGGTGTCGAGGCGGACGCCCTCGGCCACCACGTCAAGGCCCATGCGCCCGGTCGGACCGGTAGCATGGGTGATTTCCAGCAGCAGGCGGCTGTCGTCTCCGGGTGCGAGGAAGCGCGGCAGCGCCGCGCTGATGACCACGGGATCGCGGACCAGAACGTCGGTTTCGGCCTGCCCGACCGCGCCAGCGGTCCAGGCGATCGCCATCATCCGCACCGTGCCGTTGAAATCGGGCATGTCAAAGGCGACCTCTGCGCGACCATCCGGGCCGACGGTGACGGGGCCTGTGAAAAAGGCGACCAGCTCCTCGGTCGGCGGCGGGCTTTGCAGGCGCATCTGCGCCGAGGCGTCGCCGCCCGACCGGATCTGTCCCATCGCGCCGTTCAGCCCGTCGATCAGACGGCCGTAGATGTCGCGCATCTCGACGCCCAGCCGGCGCTGGCCGAAGTAATGCCCGGCGGGATCGGGGCTCTGGAACCCGGTCAGGTTGAGGATGCCCAGATCGACCGCCGCGACGGTGACATAGGCGGTTTCGCCCTCGGCCGCGCCCGCGACCGTGACCGCTGCGTGCAGGGTTTCGCGCGGTGCAGCCTCGGCGGGCGCGTCGAACGCCACGTCGAGCAGCCGCGCGCCCGGGGCGATGGCGGCATGGGCGAGGCCGAGCGCCCGCGCCGGGTTCTGCCCGGCGCTGACATCCATCGGCCGGATCACCTGCGCGGTGACATAGACACCCGCCCCCCAATCATCGGTCACCGGCAGGTTGATCAGGTTTTCGCCCTCGCCGACCTCGACCGTCTGCATGGCGATCACCCGGTCCGCCAGCACGCTGACCACCGCCTTGCCCGCATAGCGCGGCACGATCCGCAGGCGCGCGGTGTCGCCGGGGGCATAGCTTTCGCGGTCGAGCGACAGTTCCAGCGTGTCGGGGGTGAGGGTGGCGTTGGCGGGCGCGTACCATCCCGCGTCAAAGCCGACCGAAGCGGCGACGTAGAGCCCGTCCGTCTGCTCCACCACCAGCTCGTACTGGCCCCAGGTCACATCCGCCGCCAGCGCCATCGGGTCGGCCCCCAGCGTGGCGGTGCCGCGCGCGATTGTGGTGCGGGTGGTGACCGGTTCCCAGTTCCAGTTGCCCCAGATCTGATACCATTGATAGCGCGTGTTCACGCGGTTGATCTGCCATGACACGGTCATCGGGGTTGGCGTCAGATCGGGCCCCAAAGCCTGCACCAGGAACCGCGCCTCGGCCCCTTCGGGCAGGGTGTCGTCGAATTCCGGCCGGATGCCGATCATCGGCCCGCCGGGGGCCACGGGGCGGGCGATGCTGCGCTCTACCGGGCGGCCCGATCCTTCGGAAAGCCGCAGGGTCATGCGCGCCTCGACCGGCTGGCCCTCGAGCCCCGCATCGCCCAGCGGCAGCGCCAGGCTGGCGCGGCCCTGCGCATCGGTGCGCAGGTCCGGCGGGAAGCCTTGATAGCGCGTCTCGGCCCGTTTGTCGTGGCGGCCAAAACGGTAGCCCGGCAGCGCCTCCAGCCGGTCGAGCGGGGTCAGGGTCACCTCGCCCTCGATCGGCAGATCGGCCCCGGGCGCGCCAAAGAGATACCGCGCCGAAACCTCCAGCAGAGGCGGCGACAGCGGGTCGATGGGGCCTTCGGGCAGGCTCAGGTCAAAGTCGATCTTTTCCGGCACGAAATCCTCGACCAGCAGGGTCTCGCTGGCGAGCGCCTCGGCGTCGGGATCGGCATAGACCGCCAACTGCCAGGTGCCGCGCGGCACCGAAGGTGCCAGCGGCAGGGCGAAGACATGGCCACCGGCCACGCCGCCCGACGACACATGGCGGCTGTGCTCGACCCCGTCCGGGCGGGTCAGGATGGCGGTCACCGGCACGCCGTCGATGGCGCGGATCCCCGCGTCGCGCAGCAGCGCCGTGGCGTGGATCGTCTCGCCCGCGCGATAGGCGCCACGGTCTGTGGCCAGGAAAGCATCGACCGGCCCCGAGGGTTCACGCCCCGCGACGCCGCGGTCCGACAGATCGAAGGCGGGATCGGTCAGCGACAGGAAGGCGATGTCGTCCTCGCCCCGCGCGGCCATCACCAGCGCGGGTGCCGCGCCGCCGGTGCCCCGGACAAGGCCGGGCGCGAAGGTCGCGACCCCGGTGGCGTCGGTCTTGGCCTCGGCCAGCACCCGGTTGGCACGCGACACCAGCTGCACGTTCAGCCCGTCCAGCGGTTCGGCATCCGACAGACCGCGCGCCACCACGGTCAGCCCGTCGTTGCCCAGCAGTGTGCTCAGCCCGATGTCGGACAGCACGAACCACTGCGTCGCGCCCGGATCGTCATAAGGATCGCCCCCCGGCACCGCGGCCGTCAGCGCATAGATCCCCGGTTCAAGATCGCCGACCACCTCGCCGATGGGCAGGCGCGTCGTCACATCGGCGTTCAGCCGGTTTTCGACCTCGCCCGTACCTGTCCAGACTTCTTCGGCCAGCTGTTCGCCGACGTAATCCAGCGCATAGGCCGACAGCGGCTGACCGAAATAGCTGTCCTGCATGGCGCGGATCAGGTTGCGGTCCGACACCCGCAGCAGCGTCAGATCCAGTGTGTCGAGGTTCACCGTCTCGACCGGCAGCCCCGCATCGGCGCTGCGCGGCAGCACATAGGCGCGGCCCGGGAAGGTCACGGCGGGCGACCGGTCGCGGACATAGGCGATGATCGGCACGTCGCGCACCAGCTCATTGCCGCTCTCCGCCGGCAGGCCCGAACGGAAGGTCAGCGTATAGCGCTCGCCGTGGATCAGACCCGAGACGCAGATCCGGGTGTCGTCGGCCTCGACCGCGAGGCGCGGATCGGGCAGGCGCACGAAGGGCGTGTAGTCCTGCCCGGCGCGGATCAGCGGGTCGGAGAATTCCGCGCAGATGCGCGGATCGGCGCTGTCCGAGGTGACCTCGTGCCCGGTGATGCGAAAGCCGTATTTGCCGATGGCGTCGTCCAGCGCCGCGGTCACATCCGCGCGCGGTCCCAGCGTTTCGGCCAGCCGCAGCGCCGGGATCATGTCGCGCCCGCGACCGTTTTGTTCCAGCGCCTCGGACAGGGTCAGCAGGATCGTCACGCGCTGCGGCGCGGACCCCGCGCGCAGATAGGCGTTGACCGCCGCCGACAGGGCACGCCCATGGTAACTGCGCTGGTCGTTGCCGCGTAGCGCCTGGGCATGGTCCAGAGACAGCCGCGCATATTGCAGCCAGTGGTCGGAATCGTCGCTCTGCGCCGTCGCGGCCCCGGTCCAGTGCACCGCGTCGCGCAGATTGTTCTGCCGCTGGCTGTCCAGCGCGGCATCGAGCAGCGCCTGCACGCTCCACTCGCCGCCGCCATGACGCACCGCCAGCTCGCGCGTCTGTTTCAGCGCCGCGTTCAGATCGCCGCCGCGCAGAAAGCCCAGCTCGGCCGCGCGGTCGCGCGCCGCCGCCAGGACCGACGGCGCGGTCTGCACCACCTGCGCCGACACCGCGCCCTCATAGGGCTGGCGGTCGGTGATGTCGCTCTTGGGGAAACAGGCGTTCGAGCGGCTGTTGAAGGTAAACGCCCGGCAGGCCGGATTGGCCAGACAAACCGTCTGGCACGATTGCAGGTCGGTGTCGAAGAGCGCCTGCAGATCGGCGCCGTAGAAATCCACGTCGCGGGTGACGATCAGCCGCCGGTCGGGCACCGGGTCCTGCGCGATTGCGGGAAGGGCGGACAGCAGCAGCGACAAGAGGGCGAAAACAATCGGGCGCATGAAAACCTCCGGCGATGAATACCCTCATGGTGACACGCCGCCCCGTGGTCTGGCAACGGCCACGAGGTGGCATTGCACTTAATGCGATGTTCACTTTCGGTGCGTTAAGGATTTTCCCGGCATGGACAGTCGTAATCTCGACATAGCCACTCGGCTGGCACAGGAACGGCGCGCCCGCCTTGCGGCCGAGCGCCTGCTGGAGCTTAAGCAGGCCGAACTGGTCGACGCCAATCGCAGGCTGTCCATGCATGCCCGCAAACTGGGGTACGAGATCACCGAAACCCGCGCCCGCGTGGCCGAGGTTTTCGATGAAAACCAGCGGGTGAAATCCGAACTCGGCGCCGCGAACCAGAAAATCGAACTGGTCGAGGGACAGCTCTGGAAGGCGCTTCAGACCATCCGCGATGGTTTCGCCATGTACAATGCGCAAGGCGAGATGGAGCTTGCCAATTCCGCCTTTCTCTCGATCTTCGAGGGCATCGATTCAATCGGGCCCGGTGCCACCTACGAGCATATTCTCGATGTCATGGTCGACGAGGGGATCGTGAACCTCGATGGCGCGGACCGCGCGGCCTGGCGCGAGCAGATGGCGCGCCGCTGGGATCATCTGCGAATCCCGGACCAGACCATCCGGCTGTTCAGTGGTGAATTCATCAAAATTCAGGACCGGCGCACGCCGGACGGCGGCATCGTTACCCTGGCCACCGATGTTACGGATCTGATGCGCATTTGGTCTGCCGTGTCGGAAATGCCCGACGGTTTCGTGCTTTACGATTCCGACGACCGGCTGCTGATCTGCAACGAGCCTTATCGGGAATTCTACAGCGCCAGCGCCCCGGTGATGCAAAAGGGCACCGCGTTCGAGGATATCCTGCGATACGGTCTGGAGCGCGGCCAGTACGAAGAGGCGATCGGCCGCGAGGAGGAATGGCTGAGCGAACGCATGGCGCACCATTTGAAGCCGCGATCCGAGCTCGAGCAGCAACTGCAGGACGGGCGCTGGGTGCGGGTGTTCGAATCCGAGACCTCGGATGGCGGGCGCGTCGGGCTGCGCGTCGACATCTCGCGGCTCAAGCAGACCCAGGCCGAACTTGAGCAGGCGATGGAACGGGCCGAGGCGGCCAGCCGCGCCAAATCCGCCTTCCTCGCCAACATGAGCCACGAAATCCGCACGCCGATGAACGGCGTCGTCGGCATGGCGGCCCTTCTGGCCGAGGAAAACCTTACCAGCGAACAGCGCCTTTACGCCGACACGATCAAAAGCTCGGGCGAGGCGCTGCTGGTCATCATCAACGACATCCTCGACTATTCCAAGATCGAGGCGGACAAGATGGTGCTCCACTCCGAACCCTTCGATCTGGAACGTGCGATTCACGAGGTCATCCTGCTGTTGCAGCCGGGCGCGCAGGAAAAGGGGCTTCACCTCGTGGTCGATGAAATTCGTCGGCGATCCGGGCCGCTTGCGCCAGGTCCTTACCAACCTGATGGGCAACGCGGTCAAGTTCACCGCCCATGGGCATGTCTCCGTCCGGGTCGTCGGGGTGGTCCAGAACGGCGAGAGCGCGGATATCCGCCTCACGGTCGAAGACACCGGCATCGGCATCCCCGAGGACAAGATCGACCACGTGTTCGGCGAATTCAATCAGGTCGAAGAGGCCAGCAACCGCAATTTCGAAGGGACCGGTCTGGGGCTTTCGATCACCCGCCGCCTGATCGAGATGATGGAGGGCGAGGTCTGGGTCGAATCGAAGGTCGGGCAGGGGTCGTGCTTCGGGTTCCGGCTGCGGCTTCCGGTGGACGAACCGCATGGCGCCGACGCACCGTGCCTGCCGCCCAACCTCACCTGCGCGCTGGTCGTCAGCGAGCAGAGCGCCAACTGCTCGATCCTGTCCCGGCAATTGGGTCTGCTCGGCGCGCAGACAACCTTTTGCAGCAACGGTGCCGAGGCGCTGGGCCTTGCCGTCGCGCCGCCGGACATCGTCATCGTCGAGGGCGCGGTTCCCGACATGCCGGTCGCCGATCTGGCGCAGGCGCTGGCCACGTCGGGCTGCGCCGCCCCCATGCTAGTCCTGTCGGCCGAGGCGTCGGTGCTGATGGCGCAGGGCCTGCCGCCGAACGTCTGCAGGGTCTTGCAGAAACCGGTCGCCCGCCGCGCGCTCTTCGAAGCGCTCGAGGCGATCGTTACCGACCGGGCAAGTCCCACCGCGCCGCCTGAGGCGGCCGGGCCTCAAAAGGCGCGGCTGCACGCCCGGCTCGATGTGCTGGTGGCCGAGGACAACAAGACCAATCAGCTGGTGTTCCGCAAGATGGTGCAGCATCTAGACCTCGATCTGCGCTTTGCGGACAACGGGATCGAGGCTGTCGCCGCCTTCCGCGAGAGGCGGCCGGATCTGGTGTTCATGGATATTTCCATGCCGCGCATGGACGGCAAAGAGGCGACACATGAAATCCGCCGGATCGAGGGCGATGGCCCGCAAGTGCCGATCATCGCCGTCACCGCCCACGCGATGGAGGGCGACCGCGAGGTGATCATCGCCGCCGGGCTGACCGATTATCTGACCAAGCCTCTGCGCAAGGCTAAAATCCTGGAGATGATCGACCGCTACGGCGCGACGCTGCCCGTGGCCGACACCGGCTGACCCTCAGGCCGCGTAGGGCCGCACAAAGACCGGCTTGTCCTCGGTCGAAAGGCCTTCGTCAAAGGCATAGCCGCCGGTGTCGAAATCGCGCAGGGCCTGCGGATCGGTCAACCGGTTCTCGACGATGAACCGCGCCATCGACCCCCGCGCCTTCTTGGCGAAGAAGCTGACGATCTTGGGCGTGCCGTTCTTGTCTTCCATGAATTGCGGCGTGATCACCCGCAATTTCAGCGCCTTGAGCGGCACGGCGCCGAAATATTCCTGGCTGGCGCAATTCACCAGAACGTCGGTTCCGATGGCTTCGGCCTGGGCGTTCAGCGCGCGGGCGATCTGGTCGCGCCAATAGTCGTAGAGCGACGCGCCCCGCCGGGTTTTCAGCCGGCTGCCCATCTCCAGCCGGTAAGGCTGGATCGCATCCAGCGGGCGCAGCAGGCCGTAAAGCCCCGACAGAATGCGCAGGTGATCCTGCGCATAGTGCAGCGCGTCCTCGTCCAGGCTCGCGGCCTCGAGCCCCTGGTAGGTGTCGCCGGCAAAGGCCAGCGCGGCGGGGCGCGTGGCCTCGGCCTCGGGGGCCTCGGCGAAGGCCTGGAACCGGTCGCGGTTCAGCCGGGCCAGATCGTCGCTGAGGCTCATCAGCGCCTTGAGGTCGCGCAGAGGCAGGTTGCGCGCGGTCCTGGCCAGCCGGATGGCATCCTCCTGAAAGTCGGGCGCGGTCGCCTGCACATCGCATTCCGCCCAGTCCAGCCGCTTGGCCGGAGAGATCACCACCAGCATATCCGTCCTCCGTTTGGTCCGGGGGGTGATCTAGCCCGCCTCAGCCAGAACGTCCAGAAACGCGAGGCCAAAGCGTTCGGTGCGCTTGTCGCCCAGGATTCGTTCCAGCCCGTCCGCGCAGTCTGGCCGGACCTGCGCCACCTTGGCCAGCTGCGAGGCCGAGCACGACAGCGGCTTTTCGGTGCCGTCCGCACCCCGCATCAGCGCCGCCTGCGCCTGCATCAGCGCATCGTAAAGCGGCCCGGCCTCGCGGCCTGCCAGCTTGCGCCGGGTGGGATGCATGTCTTCGGCGGCCCCGGTGATTACCGACAGAAACTCCGCCCCGTAGCGTTCCAGCTTCTTCGCGCCGACCCCGTTGATCCGCGCCATGTCGTCAAGCGTTGCGGGCCGGGTCTCGGCCATCTCGATCAGCGTGCGGTCGGGGAAGATGACATAGGCGGGCACGCGCGCGGCCTCGGCCAGCGCCCGGCGCTTGGCCTTGAGCGCGGACAACAGCGGCGCGTCCTCGTCGCTGACCATGGCCTTGACCGCCGGGCGGCGGGTCTCGGCTCGCACCACTGCGTCGCGCCGGAGCTGGATCGATTCTTCGCCGCGCAGGATCGGGCGGGCGGCCTCGGTCATCACCAGCGCGCCGTGGCGTTCGGCGTCGGGGCGCATCAGGTCATGGCCCATCATCTGGCGGAACACCGCCTGCCACTGACCTTTCGACAGATCGCGGCCGACCCCGAAGGTCGGAAGCTGGTTGTGCCGCCGGGCGGTGACCTTGTCGGTCGCGTTGCCCATCAGGATGTCGATCAGATGCCCCGCGCCAAAGCTTTGGTCTGTTCGGAGGGCAGCCGACAGCGCCTTGCGCACCGCCTCGGTGCCGTCGAAGACCTCGGGCGGGCGGTCGCAGAGATCGCAATTGCCGCAGGGCCCGGCGTCTTCGTCGAAATACCGCAGCAGCTGTTGCCGCCGGCATCCCAGCGCCTCGGCCAGCCCCAGAAGCGCGTTGAGCCGCCCGTGGTCGGCGGCGCGGCGTTCGGGCGGGGCCAGCCCCTCGTCGATCTGAGCGCGGCGCAGGCGGATGTCGTCGGGGCCATACAGCGTCAGCGTCTCGGCCGGGGCGCCGTCGCGGCCCGCGCGGCCGATCTCCTGATAATAGGCCTCGATCGACTTGGGCAGGTCGGCGTGGGCCACCCAGCGGATGTCGGGCTTGTCCACGCCCATGCCAAAGGCCACCGTGGCCACCACAATCAGCCCGTCCTCGGTGGCGAAGCGTTCCTCCACATGGCGGCGGTCGCCCGCCTCCATCCCGCCGTGGTAATGGCAGGCGGCGTGCCCCTCGGCCCGCAGCGCCTGCGCCAGCGTTTCGGTCTTCGCCCGCGTGCCGCAATAGACGATGCCCGACTGCCCCTTGCGAGCGGCGGCAAAGGACAGGATCTGCTTGCGCGGTCCGTCCTTGGGCTGGAACGCAAGGTGGATGTTGGGCCGGTCAAAGCCGCGCAGAAAGGTCTGCGGCGTCTGCCCGTCGAAAAGCCGGGTGACGATCTCGTCCTGGGTTTCGGCGTCCGCCGTGGCGGTGAAGGCGGCCAGCGGCACGTCGAGCGTGCGACGCAATTCGCCGATGCGCAGGTAATCGGGGCGGAAATCGTGGCCCCACTGGCTGACGCAATGGGCCTCGTCCACCGCGATCAGCCCAATCCCGGCCTGCGCCAGCATCCGCTGCGTGCCCGTGGCCGCCAACCGTTCCGGCGCGAGATAGAGCAGTTTCAGCGTCCCGTCGCGCAACCCGTCCCAGACCGCGTCGGTCTCTTCCTCGGTGTTGCCGCTGGTCAGGGCGCCCGCCGCCACACCGGCCTCGCGAAGGCCGCGCACCTGGTCGCGCATCAGCGCGATCAGCGGCGAGATGACCACGGTCACGCCCCCCCGCATCAGCGCGGGCAGCTGGAAACAGAGCGATTTGCCCCCGCCCGTCGGCATGATCGCCAGGACGTTGCGGCCCTCGGTCACGGCCTCGACGATCTCGCCCTGGCCGGGGCGGAAAGCGTCGAATCCGAAAACGTCCCTGAGCAGCGCCTCGGCGCCAGAGGTATCGCGGGGCATGGGTGTCCTGCCGGTTTTGACTAAATCTGCTCTTTATTCGTTAATCACACACTAAGATTTGCGGAGCAAGTCCCGAGGGCTGTCTTGAACGACGCACCGGGATGGATTGTTGGATAGTCGTGCCAGCGCCGACCCGCGGGGTGGCGCCTGCGACAGCTCTTCTGCGCGCTTTATGCCCGCCTACTCATTGCTTTGAATGATTGACGCGCCAAGCCCAGCCAAAGCGCCGCCCCGGGGGGCGGGTCGGCGCTGGCACGGCGGCCTCCGGCCCTGATTCCGTGCCATTGGCGCATTGATCGGAGGTCTTAGAAAAAACCCATCGGCAGGCGCGGGCCGCTCTTACCGCAGCAGCAGCTCGGGCAGGATATAGTCGCGCAGCGAAATGACCACGATGAACGCGACCAGCGGCGCCAGGTCCAGCGGTCGCGTGTCCGGCAGGATGCGGCGGATGGGCATGTAGATCGGCTCGAGCAACCGGTTCAGCCCGGTCCAGATCTGATCCACGATCGGTTGGCGCAGGTTCAGCACCTGGAAGCTGATCAGCCAGCTCATGATGATATGGGCGATCATGATGAAGAACGCCACATCGAGAATAAGCCGCAGCGGTCCGTAAAGTGCCATCATGTCAGGTCTGCTCCTTCGTCGGTTCCGGCCAGAGGTAATCATACCCACGTGAAAGAGCAAGGGTGCCGCGAGGTCGTGGTTGACGCCGCCCGGCCGAACGTCAACCAAGGGGCGAAAAGGAGCCCGCCGCATGTACCCCTTCCCCCGACTGCTCAAGGAAACGCTGCTGTCGCGCCGCGCGGTGCCGCTGACGCTCTTCGAAACCCATGTCTCGCATCACATCTGCTGGCCCTGGGACCTCGACGTGTGGATGGAGCTGAACAACGGCCGCACCCTGACGCTCTATGACCTGGGGCGCATCCCGCTGGCGCAGCGCACCGGTCTGCTGAAGCTCTTGGCGCAAGAGCGCTGGGGGCTGACGATGGCCGGGGCCACGGTGCGCTATCGCCGCCGGGTGCGGGCCTTCGACCGGATCGAGATGCGGTCGCGCCTGATCGGCTGGGACGCGCGGTTCATGTATCTCGAACAATCCATGTGGAAGACGGACGGCGAATGCGCCAGCCACGCCGTCTATCGCGGCGCAGTCACCGGCCCCAACGGCATCGTGCCGGCCCCTCAGGTGGCCGAAAAGATGGGCGCTGACCCGGTATCGCCGCCGCTGCCCGACTGGGTGCGGCTCTGGCTGCGGGCCGAAGAGGCGCGCCCCTGGCCGCCGATGCAGGACGCCCCCGCCGACACCCGCCTGCGGGCGTAGGGGGCGGCGCGCCCCAAGTCGCGCCAATGGCACGGCGGCCTTGGGTCAGTGCCATTGGCGCGCTGAACGTCTCCACGCGCCCGCTGGCCCTTGCCACTGCCCGCGCCGCACTGTTTGATCGCCGCGAATGGGCAGGGGGCCGGCATGACAGAGCTTTATTCGCGAAAACGCATCTGGGGCTGGTTCTTTTTCGACTGGGCCAGCCAGCCTTACAACACGCTGCTGCTGACCTTCATCTTCGGGCCTTACGTCAACGATCTGCTGGGCGACGGCACCGCGGCGCAATCGGCCTGGGGGTTCGGCATCGGGGCGGCGGGCTTCGTCATCGCGCTGCTGGCCCCGGTTCTGGGCGCGCTGGCCGACACGGGCGGCAACCGGCTGCGCTGGATCTGGCTCTTTTCGGCGCTCTATGTGGCGGGGTCGGCGATGCTCTGGTTCGCGGCGCCGGTGGATTTCAGCCTGGTGACGATCCTCTTCTTCTTCGCCATCGGCCTCATCGGGATGGAGTTCGCGACGATCTTCACCAACGCTATGCTGCCCGACCTCGGCCCGCCGGAAAAGCTTGGGCGGATCTCGGGCAACGGCTGGGCCTTCGGCTATCTGGGCGGGCTGGTCACGCTGGTGATCATGCTGCTTTTCTTTGCCGAGAACGCCACGACCGGCAAGACGCTGCTGGGCCTCGCGCCCGCCTTCGGGCTGGACCCCGAAATGCGCGAGGGGACGCGGTTCGTCGGGCCGCTGACCGCGATGTGGTTCGCGGTGTTCATGGTGCCGTTCTTTCTGTGGGTGCGCGATCCGCGCGCGCACAAGGCCCCGCCGGGCGCGGTGAAAAAGGCGCTGCGCGACCTCTCGGGCACCCTGCGCCGCCTGCCGTCCAGCCCGTCGCTTTTCGCCTATCTCGGCGGGTCGATGTTTTATCGCGACGCGCTGAACGGGATGTATGTCTTTGGCGGCATCTATGCCTCGGGCGTGCTGGGATGGAGCGTGGTGGACGTCGGCGTCTTCGGCATTCTGGCCATCGTCGCGGGGGCGGTCTTTGCGGTGATCGGCGGGCGCGCCGACAGCGCCTTCGGCCCCAAGCCGGTGATCGTGATCTGCATCGTGCTGCTGATCGTCGTCGCGGTGGGGATCGTGACCCTCAGCCCCACGTCGGTCTTCGGCATCGCCGTGGCCGAGGGCAGCGCCATTCCCGACATCGCCTTTTACGCCTTCGGCGCGGTGATCGGGGCGGCGGGCGGTGTGCTGCAATCGGCCAGCCGGACAATGATGGTGCGCCAGGCCAATCCCAACCGCATGACCGAAGCCTTCGGTCTTTACGCGCTGGCGGGCAAGGCGACATCGTTCCTCGCGCCGCTCTCGATCGGGATCGTCACCGCCGCCACCGGGTCGCAACCCCTTGGCGTGTCACCGATCATTGTTCTTTTCGCAATCGGGCTCTTTCTGCTACTCTGGGTAAAACCCGACGGAGATCGAGCAGCATGACGATCCGCACCCTTCTCACCTTTTTCCTGGTCGCCACCCTTGCCGCCTGCGGCGGCGGGCGCGAGGCACCTGCCCCCAAGCAGGTCGAGCTTCCGCGCTACAGCGGCGTGCTGTCGACCAAGCAGGCCAAGCAGCTCTTCGGGGCCAAGGCGGCGGGTTCTGCACAAAGCCCCGCCCCCTATGGCAGCTATTCCAAGGGGTGTCTGGCGGGCGGCGCGCAGCTGCCGGAAACCGGGCCGACCTGGCAGGCGATGCGCCTTGGGCGCAACCGCAACTGGGCGCATCCCGAAACCATCGACTTTATCCAGGATCTGTCGCGCAAGGCGGCGCGGCAGCCGGGGTGGAACGGGATTTACGTCGGCGACATGAGCCAGCCGCGCGGCGGGCCGATGCTGACCGGGCACCGCAGTCACCAGAGCGGGCTGGATGCCGACATCTGGCTGCGCCCGGCCGACAACCTGAACCTCAGCCGTCAGGCGCGCGAGGATATCTCGTCGATCTCGCTGCGCCGCGCCAACGGGGCCTATACCAACGACAAATGGACCCGCCAGCACCACGAGATTCTCAAGGCCGCCGCCAGCGATCCGCGCGTGGCGCGGATCTTTATCTTCCCCGGGGCCAAGGTGCGCATGTGCAACGATGAAAAGGGCGACCGCGCCTGGCTGCGCAAGATCCGTCCGTGGTGGGGGCATCACTATCATTTCCACGTGCGGCTGGCCTGCCCGCCCGGCGCGCGCGGCTGCGTCGACCAATCGCCGCCGCCCGCGGGCGACGGTTGCGACGATGCCCAGCGTTGGGTGAACAACATCCTGAACCCGCCGCCGCCCGACCCGGACGCCCCGCCGCCCAAACCGCGCCGCGAGCTAACCATGGCCGACCTGCCGCAGCAATGCGCGTCCGTTCTGTCGGCGCGCTAGGCGCGGCGCTCGTCCTCGGCCTGTCCTTCGGCGCGTCCCGGGATGCGCCGCAGCAAGCGGTCTTCCTGCAAAGCCACCGCTGGCAGATGGACGACCCGGCCTTCGGCGGGTTCTCGGGGATCGAGATCGGGGCCGGGGGCGACAGCTTCACCGCCATCAGCGACCGGGGCCACATCGCCCGCGGCCGGATCGACCGCGAAGCGGGCAGGATCGGCGCGGTCACGGCGCGGCTCGATCCTCTGCTCGAGACCACGGGCGCGCCACTGGCCGAGGACATCACCGATGCCGAGGGGCTGGCCGCTGCGCCCGGCGGCCTGGTCTTTATATCCTTCGAGGGCACTGACCGCGTCCTGGCCTATACCGGCGCCGCGCCGGATCAGTTGCCGCGCCCGCCGGGGCTGGCGGACATGCACCCGAACGCCGGGATGGAGACGCTGGCCATCGACGCGGACGGCGCGCTCTACGCCATCCCGGAACGCTCCGGCGCGCTGAACCAGGGCTTCCCCGTCTGGCGCTTCCGCGACGGTGGCTGGGACAACCCCTTCGCCATCCCGCGCCGCGCTGGGTTCCTGCCGGTGGGCGCGGATTTCGGACCGGACGGGCGGTTCTACCTGCTCGAACGCGGCTTCAACGGATTCGGCTTTCGCAGCCGCGTACGCGCCTTCACCATCGACGGCGACCGGCTGACCGGGGAAGAGACGCTGCTGACCACCCGCACCCGGCGGCACGACAACCTCGAAGGGCTGTCGGTCTGGCGCGATGCCACCGGCCGGATCCGGCTGACGCTGATCTCGGACGACAATTTCCGCGCCTTCCAGCGCACCGAGATCGTCGAATACGCCCTGCCCAAGACCCTTGCGTCCGCGCCCGCAAGCCCGTAAGGCAGCGCCGTCCGTCATCCCGGCGGGCCAAGTCCCCGCAACCTTGCAAAAACGGGTAATCCAATGACGCGTCAGCACCTTCCCGGCATTCTTGCCATGGCCGCCATCGTCGTGGCCTCGAACATCCTCGTGCAGTTCCTCTTCGGCCAATGGCTGACCTGGGGCGCCTTCACCTATCCTCTGGCCTTTCTGGTCACCGACCTGATGAACCGCCTCTACGGCGCGGGCCCCGCCCGCAAGGTGGTGTTCGCGGGCTTCATCGTCGGCGTGTTCTGCTCGCTGGTGGGCACGCAGATCATGGGCGAATTCGGCCCGCTGGTCACGCTGCGCATCGCCATCGGTTCGGGCGTGGCGTTCCTGACCGCCCAGCTTTTGGACGTGGCGATCTTCGAACGCCTGCGCCAGGGCACCTGGTGGCGCGCGCCGCTGGCCTCGACGCTGGTGGGCAGCTCGGTCGATACCGCGCTCTTCTTCACCATCGCCTTTTCCGGCGCGCTGACCTGGATCGAGCCCGCCAACGACGTGTCCTGGGCCGGCGAAGTGCTGCCGCTTCTGGGCGTCGGCCCCGCCGTGCCGCTCTGGGTGTCGCTGGCCGTGGCCGACTGGATGGTCAAGCTGGCGCTGGCGTTGGTGGCGCTGATCCCCTTCCGTGTGATCGTTTCCAAGGCAACCGGCACGACGCACCTCGCCTGAGCGCAGAAAACGCTTTGCATGCGGGGTGTTCCGTGCCACGCTGAACTTGCGTTTATCAACAGCTGAAAGGAGGTGATCCAGTGTCGAGAGAAACATTGGAGAGAGGTGTCGGAACAGTTCGGAGGGCAGTGCACTAGGGCAGACCCCGGTGCGATAAACCCGAATTGGCAGCGCCTAACCGGCCCCGCCTCCTGACTTCTCGAAGGGTCGCCCGCACAGGCAGGGCGACCCTTTTTGATTGAACGAAGACCATGCTGCGCATTAACGACAAGATCAGTATCGAAGACTGGGAAGTGACCGAACAGTTCATCCGCGCCTCGGGGCCGGGCGGGCAGAACGTCAACAAGGTCTCGACTGCCGTGGAACTGCGGTTCGAGGCCGCCCGCTCGCCCAACCTGCCCGATCCGGTCAAGAGCCGCCTGCGCCGCCTGGCCGGGCGGCGCTGGACCAAGGAGGGCGCGGTGGTGCTGCAGGTTGACGAGACCCGCAGCCAGGCCCGCAACCGCGAGATCGCCCGCGACCGGCTGACCGAACTGATCCGCGCAGCCTGCGAAAAGCCCAAACGCCGCATCCCCACGCGCCCGACGCTGGGGTCCAAGAAACGCCGGCTGAAGGCCAAGAAGGTGCGCGGTGAGGTCAAATCCATGCGTGGGAAAGTGGATCCCTCGGATTCATGACAGAAGTCCCAAAGTCGCGGAATCAAGGGCAAAGCCCGCCGCGACCAGCGCCTGCCCGTCCCGGCGGGCTGGCGCTTTGTCGACGTTGGTACATCGCTCATTCGACGCGATGACTTGGCAGAGATAAAGCGCGCAGAACGGATGTCGTGGCGCCACCCCACGGACAGGCGCTGGTCGCGGCAGCCGACGCCTCCGGGGCGCTGGAAACCCTCAACAAAACAATAAGTTAAACGTCAGCCTTCCTGCCCTTATGTTTCGCGCGCGAAACATTGGGACAGCTTTGCTGACCTTGTCAGAACCGCTCGAGCAGCCGTTCGAGATACTCGATCTCCTCGTCCGGGCGTTCCCCCTCGCCCGAGCGACGGCGGATCTCGTCGAGCAGCTCGCGCGCCCGGCGATAGACGTCCTCGCCCTGCAACATGCCCTCTTCGGTGCCCAGCTGGCCGTTCGAACCGGCGTCGCGGCCCAGCGGATCGCGTTGGGTGCCCGGATCCGATCCATCGGCCATGCCCTGCTGGCCCTGGTTCTGCTGCTGCTGTTCCGCCAGCGCCTCGCCCAGATTGCGCATCCCTTCGCGGAGCGCCTCCATGGCTTCGGACTGGCGGTCGATGGCCTCGGCCAGATCGCCGTCGCGCAGGGCATTCTCGGCCCCGTCCATCGCACCCTCGGCGCGGCCCAGCGCCTCGGCGGCGCGTTCGCCCGCCTCGGTCCCCGCGCCCGGCAGGTTGCCGCGCTGGCGGTTGAGCTCGTCGCGCAGCGCCTGCTGGCGGTCGGCGAGGCTGTCTTCCATCGACTGGCCGCCCTGACCCTGACCCTGCTGCTGGTCGCCGCTGCCCTGACCCTGCTGCTGGCCCTGACCCTGACCGCCCTGGCCTTGCTGGCTGTGCTGCTGACCGCGGCCCTGGCCGCCGTCGCGGCCCTCGTTGCCCTGGTTCTGGCCCTGGTTGGCGCCGGGGTTGAACTGCTCCTGCAGGTCGCGGAAGGCCTGATCCGACAGGCCCTGCTGTTCGCGCAGGGTCTCCGCCAGCCCCTCCATCGCCTGCTGACCGGGCGACTGGCCCTGCTGGCCGGGGCCCTGGGTGACCTGCATGTTCTCCATCATCTGGCGGAGCTGGTCGAGCGCCTCCTGCGCCTCGGCCATGCGGCCCTGTTCCATCAGCTCCTGGATGCGGTCCATCATCTGCTGGAGATCGCTCTGGCTCATCTCCATCATGTCGCCCTGCTGCTGTTGCTGCTGGGCCATGTCGCCGTTCTGGTCGCGCTGCTGCTGCGCCTGACGGCTGAGCTGGCGGAGGTATTCGTCGGTGGCCTGGCGCAGCTCTTGCATCAGCTCGGCGATCTCCTGATCGCTGGCGCCGTTCTTCATCGCCTCCGACAGCCGGTCCTGCGCGCGCTGCAGCCGTTCCAGCGCGTCGTCCAGATCGCCCTCTTCCAGCAAGAGCGCCAGATCCCACATCGCATCGGCCAGTTCCTGCTGCTGCTGCACGGTCATGTCATGCGCGGCGAAAAGCTCGGTCCGGCGGATGATCGTGCGCAGGCGCAGGTAATGCACCGCGCTGCGGAACATGTCGTCGGGCCGGTGCGACACGGCGCGCAGCACCTGCGCGGCCGCGCGGGCGTTGTCGCGGTTCCAGAGCAGCGCGCGGCGCTGTTCGATCACCGCCGCCGCCATCGGGTCAAAGAACCGCCGTCCCGGCAGCGGCAGCACCTCGGGTTCCGACAGTCCAGTCTGCCCGGCGTCGTCCTCGACCGTCAGTTCCAGCCGCACGGGCAGGTTGGCCCAGGGATGTTCCGAGAAATTCTCGATCAGCGTCTCGGTAAATTCGGCCCGGTCGCCCGCGATGGGCATCGGCAGGGGCACTTCGATCGTGGGGCGCGCCTCGGGGTCGATGGTCAGGCCGTAGCGGCGGTCGACCTCGTCCAGCGCCAGGGTAAAGCGGGCGGTGCCGGCGACGATTCCATAATCGTCCTGCGCCGCGTAGGGGATCTGGGCGTTGCCGTCATAGCTGACCTCGACCTCGCCTTCGCGCGCGACAGAGGGCGCGCCGTCGGGGGTCATCGCCACCTCCCACGCGCGGCCGCCGGGGCCGTCGATGGCGATGCGGCCCGATTGTACCACGTCGAAATCCTGCGCCGTCGCTGTCGCGCCGTCCTCGGGCGCGAGGGGCGCGCCCGACACGGATTCGGTGACGCTGAGCGCGCCGACCTCCCCGTACATCCGCAGCGTGATGCGGGCGCCCTGCGGCACGTTCATCGACTGGGCGGTGATGTCGTTGAGATAGATCGACGGCAGGCGGGTGTAGGCGGGCGGCTCCATCCAGCCTTCCCAGGTCGGGCCAGAGGTCAGCCCGCCGTCTCCGGGGGCCATGGCGGTGACCGATTGCACCCGCAGGAACGATCCAAAGACCAGCGCGGTGCTGAAGGCCAGCAGCGCCACATAGCGCAGCGCGAACGGATCGGCGCGGGACACCCGCAGGTCGGGCTCGACCGCGCGAGCCTCGGCCAGTTTGGCGCGCATCCTTGCCTGGTGCGCGCGCCATACAGCGAGCGACGCGGCGTCCTCGGCCCCAATGGCCTGATTGTCGAGCGCGGCCTGGATCGGGTTGCCCTTCAGCGTCTGGTCCAGCCGGGCCAGCGCGCCGTCGCGGGTGGGCCAGTGAAACCGGCGCACCCCGTGCCCCAGCGTCCAGAGCATCGCCAGCACCAGAACGCCCGCAGCCCCCCAGACCCATTCGACGCGCACCATGTCCTGCACGCCCAGCATCAGCAGCGCCAGCGCGACGAAAATCACCGACCACAGTGGCCAGAAACACCGCACCACTCGCTCCGCCAGCATGCCCCAATGGGTCAGGCGCAGCGGCCACTTTACGGCGCGGTAAATCTCGGTCGGGACGGTCGCGTTAGAGGACATTCATGCTCCTGCGGGTCGGGACCGCAGGAGGAATGCCCTACAGCCATTCTGGAATGGTATCGCGATTTATCATTTCGTCAAAGCTGGGGCGGGGTCGGATGACAGCGAATTGATCGCCATGCACCAGAACCTCGGGAATCAGCGGGCGCGAATTGTACTCGCTGGACATGACCGCACCGTAAGCGCCCGCCGAACGGAAGGCGATCAGGTCATCGGCCTTGAGCGGCGGCAGCATCCGCCCCTTGGCGAAAGTGTCGCCGGATTCGCAGACCGGGCCGACCACGTCATAGGGCACCTTTTCGGCCCCGGGTTCCGCCTGCACCACCGGAACGATGTCGTGATAGGCGTCGTACATGGCCGGTCGAATGAGGTCGTTCATCGCCCCGTCGAGGATCAGGAACTGTCGGTCCTCGCCCTGCTTCACATAGATCACCCGGCTGACCAGAATACCGGCATTGCCGACGATCAGGCGGCCCGGCTCGATCTCGACCTCGCAGCCCAGATGCCCGACCGTGCGCTGGATCATCGCGCCGAAATCGGTGGGCAGCGGCGGGGCGACGTTGCTGGGCGTGTAGGGAATGCCAAGCCCGCCGCCCAGATCGAGGCGGCTGATCTCGTGCCCCTCGGCGCGCAGCATTTCGGTCAGCTCGGCCACCTTGCGGTAGGCCAGCTCGAACGGTTCCAGCTCGGTCAGTTGGCTGCCGATGTGCACGTCGATGCCGATGACCTTCAGGCCGGGCAGGGCGGCGGCCTCGGCATAGACCTCTTTGGCGCGGGAAATCGGGATGCCGAACTTGTTTTCCGACTTGCCGGTCGAGATCTTGGCATGGGTGCGCGCGTCGACGTCCGGGTTGACGCGGATGGTGATCGGCACCGTGACCCCCATGGCGCCGGCGATCTCGGAGATGACCTGCATCTCGGGCTCGGATTCGACGTTGAACTGGCGGATGCCGCCCTCAAGCGCCAGGCGCACCTCGTCGCGGGTCTTGCCCACGCCGGAAAACACGATCCGCTCGCCGGGCACCCCGGCGGCGCGGGCGCGGCGGTATTCGCCGCCCGACACCACGTCCATGCCCGCGCCCTCGGCCGCGAGCGTCTTCAGAATCGCCTGGTTGCTGGCCGCCTTCATCGCGTAGCAGACCAGATGCGGGCCCCAGTCCAGCGCCTCGTCGAAAAGCCGGAAGTGGCGCACCAGCGTGGCTGTGGAATAAAGGTAGAACGGCGTGCCGACCGATGCGGCGATCTCGGCCACGGGCACGTCCTCGGCATGCAGCGCCCCGTCGCGATAGAGAAAGTGGTCCATGTCAAAAGGTCCCGCTGCGCCGCGTGTCCATCACACGCGCCCCGGCGCATAATGCAAATCGCGCGCGATGAAAACACCGCGCGCGACAGGGGGCAAACACTGCGAGGGCAAGTCGCATAACCGCGCTCCGTCAGGGGATGCCGGAGGCAGCACGGTCCGCCCACGTTGCACGGACACCGGAATGGTGTCCGCTTGGGTCTGGGACGATCGGGTCGATGCCCTATTGGAACGTAACGTGATTCTCCTTAAACGGGAAATAAAAATTGCAAAATACAACCAAGGTCGGCATTGCTTCGCCGCTTCAATCGCGGATCGGGCGCGACCGCAGGTAAAGATACAGCGGCAGCCCGCAGCTGACGCCGATGCAATAGATCGCCGGGATGGCGATCAGGCCGCTCCAGTTGCGGCGCACCGCGACCTCGGCGAGGATCCAGAGCGTCAGCGTGACGGCGGCGATGGTCAGGTCCCAGACCAGCCCGCTGGTGGCGTCGTTGACATACCAGGTGTCGATCATCGGACCGAGCTGCCAGCCGTGTTCGAGGAACCAGCTGACGAAGTAGTACATCGGATGGATCGCGCCCCAAACGGCGAGCGCCAGCCAGAGGTATCGCAGCGGGGGCATGGTCACTGTTCCGCCGTCTCGGATTTGGGCTCTGGCCGCAACGGATCGCCGTCCGCGCCGCAGGCGGCGAGGGCCAGCAAAGTCAGAATCATGACCGTTCTCATCCCAGACGCTCCTTCCACCGCGCGATCTGCTCGCGCACCCGAACCGGGGCCGTGCCGCCATAGCTGGTGCGGCTGGCCACGGAATTATGCACGCCCAGCACGTCGAAGACATCGGCGGTGATGGCGGCGTGAACCGACTGCATATCCTCCAAGCTCAGATCCGGCAGATCGCAGCCCTTGCCCTCGGCCATGGCCACCAGCGCGCCGGTGACGTGATGCGCGTCGCGGAAAGGTAGCCCGGTTTCGCGCACCAGCCAGTCCGCCAGATCGGTGGCGGTGCTGAACCCGGCGCTGGCCGCCCCTTCCAGGGCATGTTTGTTGGGGGCCATGTCGCGGACCATGCCCTCCATCGCGGCCAGCGCCAGCATCAGGTTGTCGGCGGCGTCGAAGACCTGTTCCTTGTCCTCCTGCATGTCCTTGGAATAGGTCAGCGGCAGGCCCTTCATCACCATCATCAGCGCCACGTTCGCACCGAAGATGCGCCCGACCTTGGCACGGATCAGTTCGGCCGCGTCGGGGTTCTTTTTCTGCGGCATGATCGACGAGCCGGTGGAGAACCGATCCGACAGGGTGACAAAGCGGAACTGGGCCGAGGACCAGATCACCAGCTCTTCGGCGAAGCGGCTGAGGTGCATGGCGCAGATGCTGGCGGTGCTCAGGAACTCCAGCGCAAAGTCGCGGTCGCTGACCGCGTCCAGCGAATTGGCCATGGGCCGGTCAAAGCCAAGCGCCTCTGCGGTCATCTCGCGGTCGATGGCAAAGCCGGTACCGGCCAGCGCCGCGGCGCCCAGCGGCGATTCGTTCATCCGTGCGCGGGCGTCGCGCACGCGGGAAAGGTCGCGGGCGAACATCTCGACATAGGCCATCATGTGATGGCCCCAGGAGACGGGCTGCGCGGTCTGCAGATGGGTGAAACCGGGCATCACCCAGTCGGCCCCGGCCTCGGCCTGGCCGAGGAGCGCACGCAAGAGCGCGAGGAGGCCGCCTTCGAAGGCGTCGAGCTGATCGCGCACCCAGAGCCGAAAATCGGTCGCCACCTGGTCGTTGCGCGACCGCCCGGTGTGCAGACGCCCGGCGGGATCGCCGATCAGCTCTTTCAGCCGTGCCTCGACGTTCATGTGGATGTCCTCCAGCGCGGTCGAGAATTGAAACGTGCCGCCCTCGATCTCTGACAACACCGTGAGCAGCCCTTCCCGGATCGCCTCGGCGTCGTTATCAGTGATGATGTCCGTGGCCGCCAGCATGGCGGCATGGGCCCGCGATCCGGCGATGTCCTGTGCCGCCATCCGCTGGTCAAATCCGATCGAGGCGTTAATTGCCTCCATGATCGCATCTGGCCCGGCGGCGAACCGGCCGCCCCACATCTGGTTCGAGGATTTGTCCGACATGACCCACCTTTCCGGAGGAAGAATGAAACAGCTTGTTCTCGCAGCCCTCTATACCGCCGCCGTGACGCTTGCAAATCCGGCCGCGGCCGACACCGCCGCCGCCGAGGCACTGCGCGAGGGCGACATGAAGAAGCTGGTCTTCCACGCCGAACCGCAGGCGTCGGGCACGGCGGATTTCATCACCTTCGAAGGCGACCCGCTGAACCTGGCGGATTGGCGGGGCAAATGGCTCTTGGTGAACTTCTGGGCCACATGGTGCGCGCCCTGCCGCAAGGAAATGCCCATGCTGGCCGAGATCCAGTCCGAACTGGGCGGCGACAATTTCGAGGTGGTCACAATCGCCACCACCCGCAACGCGCCCCCCGCGATGAAGAAATTCTTCGACGAGGTCGGGATCGCCAACCTGCCGCTGCACCGCGATCCCGGATCGGTGCTGGCGCGCGAGATGGGGGTGCTGGGCCTGCCGGTGACGGTCATCCTCAACCCCGATGGCCAGGAGGTCGCCCGCCTGCGCGGCGATGCCGACTGGTCGTCGGACAGCGCCAAGGCGGTGTTGCGGGCGCTTCTGCCATCGGGCTGAAAAAAAGGGGCCGGTCGCCCGGCCCCATCACTGGTTAATTCTGTAAGCACTTAATGCTGCATGAAAATCGGTCCAGCCCCGGAAACGGTTTTTACCGGTAGGCTGCCGCGATCTGGCGAATCCGGGTGGTCTGGCCGGTCTGGTGGTCCTTGCGCCAGCCGCTCAGCGTCGTGCCCATCGCGTCCAGCGTCAGCCGGCCCGAGCCGATCAGCCCGTCGAGCCCGTATTCGCGATATTCCAGCACGCCGCCGGTGTCGCGGGTGACGCGGGTGCGCGCCTCCTGAAAGCCGTCGGCATGGGTGATGGTATAGCTGCACTTGCCGACGCTGCGCTGGCAACGGTGCGGCGCATACGAGGTGACCTTGCCGTCGGCGTCGATCTGGCGGACAATCTCGCCCCGGGCGTTGGTCAGATAGCTGCCGACGTAATCTGCGGCCTTGCCGTGACCGGCATAGGCGTCGAACCGAAAGAGGCCCGTGTCCGAGGCGCGCCGCACGTGGGTAAACACGTCGCCGTCGCTGTCGAGAACCATGACCGAGCCGGGGGCGATCCGGTCGGCCTTCCACGCGATATCCGCGGTCGAGGCCGTCGCGATCAGGGTGGTCAGGGCAGCGAGAAGAAGCGCACGCATATCGGTACTCCGGGTCACAGGCCCCCACCTGATGCGTTCGGTAATGCGGCAGAAATGGGGCATCTGGCAACAGGTTTTGGCCACAATGCGCCGTTTGGGCCCCGATGCGGCAACAATCTGGCAGGATCGCCAGGGGCGGTTTCCGGACGCCGCCCCAATCGCTCCACATTTCCGCCGCCTTCCTGCCGAATCGCTTGCCGCGGACCGGGGTCGGCGCCGCACAGGCCGTCCGGCCCTTATTGACGAATGCCGCAGGGCTCGCGAAGGTCCGGTTCCGGTAACTTTCGGCAGGCCGGATGCGCTGGCAGTCCGAACCACCCCGACAGAAAGGCAGGCTTGATGACCAAGGACGTCTCGACCGAGGAAGACCAGACCGAAGCCGCCCGCCGCCGCGCGCGCGGGGAATTCGTGCGCGGCGTCAGCGGGTTCCGGCACGCCATCGGCGATCCGGACTTTCCGGCGGAACCGGGGCGGTATCATCTTTTCGTGGCGCTGAATTGTCCGTGGTGCCATCGCGTGACCCTGGCGCGCGCGGTCCTGGGGTTGCAGGACAGCGTCACGCTGGACGTGGCCTTTCCCAACCGCACCGGCGAGGACGACCCGGCCGGCCCGAACCTCTGGGAATTCGCGCCGCGCCGCGTGGCGTCCCTGACCGGCGCGCCCTTGCCCGAATGCACCACAGAGACCGGGACCGGCGATAGCCTGCGGCTGGCCAAGGAAATCTATCGGCGCGAGGGGTCCGACGAGCAATCGCTTCCGGTCCTCTACGACAAGATCGCGGGCCGGATCGTCAACAACGAGAGCGCCGAGATCCTTCGGATGCTCGATACCCATGCCGAGGCTCTGGGCAGCACCGCCCAGGACCGCCCGGCGCTGATGCCGGAGGATCCCGGGCAGCAAGCCGCCATCGCGGCCTTGAACGAGCGAATATACGTCACGATCAACAACGGGGCCTACAAAGCGGGGTTTTCATCGGATCAGGGGGTCTATGCCAAGGCGTTCGCGGCCTATTTCGAAACCCTTGGCGCGCTGGAAGAGCTGCTGTCGGACGGCCGCGCCTTCCTGACCGGCGGCACCTTTACCGAAGCCGATCTGCGGCTCTTTCCGACGCTCTACCGGCACGATCCGGTCTATTACCTGCGCATGAAGCTGAACGGGGCGCATATCCTGGATTACCAGAACCTTTGGCGGTGGCTGTGCCGGGTCCATGCGCTTGACGGGGTGGCCGGGGCCGGGTCGCTGGTCCACTGCCGCCAGGGCTATTTCGGGCGGTCCTGGAATACGGTCGTGCCGCTGGGCCCGATGGTGCCGATGCCCTACCCGGATGCCTACGCTCATCCCGAACTGGCACGGCAGGGACCGGGCGGCAGGACGTAACCGGGGCCGCGCCCCCCGGTTGCCGGCCGTCGGTCGGACCGCTTGGCCAAGGCCGGCAATTGACGCCCCGTGAAACCCTGCTAACAGAGTGCCCATGTTGGAAATCTTCCTGAAAACCGTGCCGTTCTTCGGGCTGATCGGTCTGGGCTACGGTGCCGGACGGACGGGGTTTTTCAGCGAAGAGGCGACGGCGTGGCTGACCAAATTCGTCTTTTATTTCGCGCTCTCGGCCATGTTGTTCCGGTTTTCCGCCAACCTGAGCTTTGCCGAGATCTTCGATGCGCGGCTGGCCGCCGCCTATCTCTGGGGCACGGCGTTCACCTATGGCATCGCCATGGCGGTGGCGTTCATCCGCGGCATCGGCGTGCGCACTGCCGCGATCGAGGCGCAATGCGCGGCCATCGGCAACACCGGCTTTCTGGGCGTGCCGATGCTGGCGCTGCTACTGGGGCAAGAGGCCGTGGGGCCGATTATCCTTGTGCTGGCCATCGACCTGATCGTGTTCTCGTCGCTTCTGGTGATTCTCGTGACCGGCTCGACCGAGGGGCGGATGTCGTTCGGCATCCTGCGGACGGTGGGGCTGGGGCTTTTGAAGAACCCGATGATCGTCTCGATCTCTCTGGGGCTCGTCGTGTCGGCCAGCGGGGTGGAGCCGCCGGTGGTGGTCAACGAATTCGTCACCATCCTGGGCAATGCGGCGACGCCGGGGGCGCTCTTTGCCATCGGGGCGTCGCTGGCCAGCAAATCCGCCGAACGGCTGGTGGTCGCGGGATGGCTGAGTTTCTGCAAGCTGATCCTGCATCCGCTCTTCGTGGGGCTGGCGGCTTTCCTGTTCTTCCCGGTCAATCCGTTCCAGGCGGCTGTGGTGGTGTCGGCGGCGGCTTTGCCGGTGGCGGGCAACGTCTTTATCCTGGCGCAGCACTACGGAATCGCGCCGCACAGGGTGTCGGCCTCGATCCTGATTTCGACCACCGCCAGCATCGTGACGGTCAGTGCGGTGATCGCCTGGGTCACCGGCTGAGCCTTGCCCGCCCCCCGCCGTTGGGTTAGCCCATTGGCGAGAGCGAGGTGCACGACATGAAGACAATTTCCGAGAACCGCAGTTTCGGTGGCGTGCAGGGGGTCTATTCCCACGCGTCGGCGGCCTGCAATTGCGACATGACCTTTGGCCTGTTCCTGCCAGAAGAGACCGCGCATGGCCCGGTGCCGGTGCTGTGGTATCTGTCGGGCCTGACCTGCACGCATGAAAACGCCATGACCAAGGCTGGCGCGCAGGGCTGGGCGGCCGAGCATGGGATCGCGCTGGTCTTTCCCGACACCTCGCCGCGGGGCGAGGATGTCGCCGATGACGAGAGCTACGATCTGGGCAAGGGTGCAGGGTTTTACGTGAACGCCGCACAAGACCCCTGGGCGCCGCATTACCGGATGTGGGACTACGTGGCCGAAGAGCTGCCCGCCCTGCTGGCGGAGCATTTCGCCATCGACCCCGAGCGTCAGGCGATCACCGGTCATTCCATGGGCGGGCATGGCGCGCTGACGCTGGCGATGGCGCATCCCGGGCGGTTCCGGTCGGTCTCGGCCTTCGCGCCCATCGCGCATCCGAGCGTCAGCGATTGGGGCCGCAAGCAGCTGGGGGCGTATCTGGGCGATGACGAAAGCGCCTGGGCGCGGCACGACGCGACGCTGCAGATGCGCGACGTGGGCTTCGATGGCCCGGTGCTGATCGACCAGGGCGGCAGCGACCAGTTCCTCGATCTGCTCAAGCCCGAGGCTCTGGCCGAGGCCATGGCGGCGCGGCGGCAGGAAGGCGTCTTCCGGATGCAGAAAGGCTATGACCACAGCTATTTCTTCATCTCGACCCTCATGGAGGATCACGTGGCCTTCCACGCCGAGGCGCTCTACGCTTGACCACGCTCTTTATCGACGCCGACGCCTGCCCGGTGAAGGCGGAGGCCGAGCGCGTGGCGACGCGCCACAAGGTGCCGGTCAAGGTTGTGTCGAACGGCGGACTGCGGCCCTCGCAGAACCCGCTCGTGGAAAACGTGATCGTCGATGCCGGGCCGGATGTGGCCGATATGTGGATCGCCGAACGGGCGGGCCGGGGCGATGTCGTGGTGACCGGGGATATTCCGCTGGCGGCGAAATGCGTCGGGGCAGGAGCGCGGGTGCTGCGGCACAACGGCGAGGCGTTCACCGAGGCCAATATCGGCCAGCAGTTGGCGATGCGCGATCTGATGGCCGACCTGCGCGCCGCCGACCCGTTCCGGCAGGGCGGCGGCAAGGGCTTTACAAAGGCCGACCGCTCCCGTTTTCTGGACGCGCTTGAGCGGGAACTGCGCGCCGCTTTGCGGTAAGGGCGCGTTTTCTTGAAAAGAAAACGATCCGGAATTTTTGGAAAATTCCGGCGCTGGTGGAGAGGTTTGCGATGACGCCAAAGGCGGTGATTTTCGACATCGGCAATGTGCTGATCGAGTGGCAGCCCGAGCGGTTTTATGACCGGGTATACGGCCCGGACCTGCGCCGGGCGATGTTCGCCGAAGTCGATCTGCACGGTATGAACGACGCTATCGACCGGGGCGGCGATTTTCGCCAGATCGTCTACGACACCGCCGAAACCTACCCCCACTGGCGCGCGCAGATCCGGCATTGGCACGACAGCTGGCTGGAGCTGGCCACGCCCGAGATCCCGCATTCTGTCCGCCTGCTTCGCGCTCTGCGAGGCCAGAGCGTGCCGGTCTTCGCGCTGACCAATTTCGGCATCGGCACCTGGCGGATCGCGGTGCCGCGCTATCTGTTCCTGTCGGAATTCGACCGGCATTACATCAGCGGCGAGATGAAGGTCATAAAGCCCGACCCCGAGATCTACGCCATGGTCGAGGCGGATTGCGGCTTGGCGCCGGAAGCGCTGCTGTTCACAGACGACCGGGCCGACAACATTGCGGCCGCAGCCGCGCGAGGCTGGCAAACGCATCAGTTCACCGGGCCGCAGGGCTGGGCCGAATGCCTGACCGCGCATGGTCTGCTGACCGGGCAGGCCGCCGCATGACCGGCGGCTGCGGCAGGTGCGGGGACCCATGACCGGCTGGATCGTCTTCCTGGCGCTGGTGGTCGCGTTGTCGGCGCTGCCGCGCTTGGCGGAATACCGCCGCAGACCGGTTGACGATGCGCTGCGCCGTGAAGCACCCGGCCGGTTCGCCGATCTCAACCGCGGCAAGACCCATTACCGATGGCTGGGTCCCGTGCGCGGGCCGGTCGCCCTCTGCGTGCACGGGCTGACGACGCCTTCGCCGGTCTGGGACGGGCTGGCCGAAGAGCTGGCAGCTATGGGCTTCCGGGTTCTGGTCTACGATCTCTATGGGCGCGGCTATTCCGACGCGCCGCGGGGGGCGCAGACGGCGGCGTTCCACGCCGCGCAGCTGCGCGAACTGATGGACCGGGAGGGGCTGACCGAAGAGGTTACGCTGATCGGCTATTCCATGGGCGGGGCCATCGCGGCGGCCTTTGCGGCCGAAGAGGACCACCGCCTGCGCCGCCTGATCCTGATCGCGCCGGCCGGGATGGGGCATGAATTGGGACCGCTTGCGAAATGGGTTGCCGACTGGCCCTTTGTCGGCGATTGGGCGTTTCACATGTTCTGGCCGCGTCAGGCGCTGGCCGACATCGCCGCCACGGAAGGCGGGCCCACCAGCGTTCCGGGGATCTGGGACCTCCAGCGCGACGAGCTGAAACGGCGCGGGTTCGTGCGCTCGGTGCTGTCCAGCCTGCGCGGCATCCTGCGCCATCCGCTCGAGGCGGAGCATCGCACGCTTGCCGCGAGCGGGCTGCCCGTCGCGGCGGTCTGGGCGCGTGACGATGCGGTGATCCCGCTTCGGGCCATGGGTCAGCTGACCCAGTGGAACCGCAAGGTCCGCCAGGAGGTGATCGACGGCGCGGGCCACGGGCTGGTCTTCACCCATACCGAAGAGCTTGCCGGCCGGATCCGCGCCATTATCGCCGACGCCGCCTGAGCCCGGTGGCACTTTCCGCATCCGCCCTGCTACACAAACGCCGCCGGTCGCGGTATCCGGGGGCATGCAGAGCGTAACCGAGACATATCGCGCCCGCGTGGCCGAAGGCCGGCTGAAGCCCGATGCGGCGCAGGAGGATGCGCTGCCGGAGCTGGAGCGTATCCGCGCCGCGCTGGCGGCGCCGGTGAAGAAGGGTCTTTTCCGCCGCGCGCCCGAGCCGCCCAGGGGGCTCTACCTCTGGGGTGGGGTCGGGCGCGGGAAATCCATGCTGATGGATCTTTTCGTCGAGACCCTGACCGTGCCCGCCCGGCGCGTGCATTTCCATGCCTTCATGCAAGAAATTCACCGCGAGATGCACCGGCTGCGCGGCGAAGGCGTCGAGGATCCGATCAAGCCGGTGGCGAAATCGGTGAGCGACTCGGTCCGGGTGCTCGCCTTCGACGAGATGCAGATCACCGACATCACCGATGCGATGATCGTCGGGCGGCTTTTCGAGCAGCTTTTCGATGCGGGCTGCGTGGTGGTCACCACATCGAACCGGGTGCCGGACGATCTTTACAAGGATGGGCTGAACCGGCAGCTTTTCCTGCCGTTCATTGCGCTGCTGAAAGAGCGGTTGGTGGTGCACGAGCTGGCCTCGGACCGCGATCACCGGCAGGACCGGCTGGCCGGGGCGCAGGTTTATTTCCATCCCAACGACGCGGCGGCGCGCGGTGAGATCGAGAAGATCTGGTCGGAGCTGACCCATGACACCGAAGAGACCCTGACCCTGCATGTGCAGGGCCGCGAGGTGGAACTGCCGCGCTATCACAACGCGGTCGCGCGGGCGTCGTTCTACGAGCTTTGCGGGCGGGCGCTGGGGCCTGCGGATTACCTCATGCTGGCCGATGCGGTGCGGGTGCTGATCATCGAGGACATCCCCCGCCTCAGCCGGCAGAACTTTAACGAGGCCAAGCGTTTCGTCACCCTGATCGACGCGCTTTACGAGGCGCGGGTGCGGGTGATCGCGACGGCGGTGGACGTGCCGGAAAGTCTTTATATCGAGGGCACCGGGAGTTTTGAATTCGAACGCACCGCGAGCCGATTGCGGGAGATGCAGGCGGCCGACTGGGGGTCTGCGGAGGTTTGAATCGCCGGGTCGTGTGCCTTCGGGCCGGGGCCCCAAGAGGCCGCCGTCGATTGAGTATTTTTGCCAAGAAGAAGCAGGGGGGCGGTTCTTTTTCTGTCGCGGTGGCGTGGAAAAAAGAAGGGTCCCGAAGGACCCTCAAGGCTGCTCGCGTCGGCCTTACTGCCTGTTATGGGAATTCGGAATTTCGCGCGGGTGGCGTCGTTTTGAAGACGCTCGGTCCCGCAGGGGCGTTGAAAAATGTCGTGTGTACGCGCAGCGGAGCCGTCACGCCGTGACGGTTCGGCGCGGCGGGTGGCAGGGGGGTCATCCGGCGCGTCCCGGCTGGGTCGCCGAAGCTCCCCGCGTCACGCCCGAATAGGCAGCTGCCTTGACCATCTCATGTCCCTCAGAGACCCGTGCGCGGTATGTATCGACACCACGATGCGGGATTTCACCCGTTATACGCAGGTGATTCGCGATGCGTCAACATATTGTGACGGGATCAACCTCTATGGTGTGAAGCTGCGCAATGGGGAAGCAGTTGTGGGGTGGCGGTCAGGTCGTTGCCGCTCAGCCGTTTTCGCGCAGAACCGATCCGGCGAGGTAGAGCGATCCGCAGATCAGCACCCGCGCGCCGGGGGTCCGGGCGAGGATGGCGCTGAGAGCGGCGGCGACATCGGGCGCGGTGGTGGCGTCAAGACCGGCCGCGCTGGCGATGGCGGCGGTCTGGTCGGCGGGGAGCGTGGCGGCCTCTCCGGGGATGGACACGGCCGTCAGCCCGTCGGCCACCGCCGCCAGTGGCGTGAGGTAGCCGCGCACATCCTTGGTGTTGAGCATGCCGCAGATCAGGTGGGTCGGGCGGGCGGGCAGCTGCGCCAGATACGCGGCCAGCGCCTGGCCCGCCGCGGGGTTGTGCCCGCCGTCGAGCCAGAGCTCGGCCCCTTTGGCGATCTCGGCGAGCGGCCCCGTGCGCAGCCGCTGCATCCGGGCGGGCCAATGGGCTTTCGTGACCGCCGCCGCGCAGGGTTCGGGACCGAAGCCCAGGTGCCGCAAAGCCGCCAGCGCCGCGCCCGCGTTCTGGATCTGATGTGCGCCGGGCAGGTTCGGCAGGGGCAGGTCCAGAAGGCCGGTGTCGTCCTGGAACACCATGCGGCCGTGTTCCTGATAGCTGTGCCAGTGCTGGCCGTGGACCAGCAGCGGCGCGCCCAGCCGGGCGGCGCGGGCCTCGATCACCTCGAGCGCATCGTCGGCCTGGGGCGCGACGACGCAAGTCACGCCACGTTTGAGGATCCCGGCCTTTTCGCCGGCGATCTTGGCCAGGGTGTCGCCCAGAAAGCCTTCGTGATCCATCGACACCGGGGTGATCACCGTCAGCACAGGCGCGTCGATCACATTGGTGGCGTCGAGCCGACCGCCGAGGCCCACCTCGAGCAGGGTGTAGTCGGCCGGGGTGCGGGCCATGGCCAGGAGGGCGGCGCAGGTGGTGATTTCGAAATAGGTGATTGGCGCGTCGCCGTTGGCGGCGTAGCATTCGTCCAGAACGGCGGTCAGGCGATCCTCGGCGATCAGCTCGCCAGCCAGACGGATGCGTTCGTGGAACCGCGCCAGATGCGGCGAGGTATAGGCGTGCATGCGCTGCCCCGCCGCCTCGAGCCCGGCGCGGATCATCGCCTGGGTGCTGCCCTTGCCATTGGTGCCCGCGATGTGGATCACCGGCGGCAGATCGTTTTGCGGATTGCCAAGCGCCTCGAGCAGCCGCCACACACGGTCGAGCGTGAGGTCGATGATCTTGGGGTGCAGCGCCATCATCCTCTCAAGGATGAGGTCCGAGCCTTGTGCGGTCATTTCCCGGGCGTCTTGCCGGCCGGTTCCGACGCCTTGCTGTCAGAGGTCTCGGGCCCGGGCGGGGGCAGGTCGCCCCAGGTGGCGGGGGCCATGTTCATCAGCATCCGGCAGATCACGACCAGCTCTTCGCGCATCTTGCGCCGGTCGGTGACGCGGTCGAGCATCCCGTGCTCGAGCAGGTATTCGGCGCGCTGGAAGCCCTCGGGCAGGCGTTCGCGGATCGTCTGTTCGATCACCCGCGGCCCGGCGAAGCAGATCAGCGCGTTGGGCTCGGCGATCTGTACGTCGCCCAGCATTGCGTAGGACGCGGTCACCCCGCCGGTGGTGGGATGGGTCAGCACGACGATATAAGGCAGGCCGGCCTCTTTGAGCATCTGCACCGCGACCGTGGTGCGCGGCATCTGCATCAGGCTGAGGATCCCCTCCTGCATGCGCGCGCCGCCGGCGGCGGAGAAAAGGATCAGCGGGCGGCCGAGCTTTATCGCCTCTTCGGCGGCGGCAATGATGGCGTTGCCCACATACATGCCCATGGACCCGCCCATAAAGCTGAAATCCTGGGCCGCTGCGACGATGGGCGTGCGCCCGATCTCGCCGGCGGCGACAAGCATCGCCTCTTTCTCGCCGGTGCTTTTCTGCGCGCTGCGCATCCGGTCGGGGTATTTCTTCTGGTCGCGGAAATGCAGCGGATCGGCCAGCGGTTCGGGGACGGCGATCTCGTTGAACACACCGCCGTCGAACAGCGCGCGAAACCGGTCGCGCGGAGTGATGTGCATGTGGTGGCCGCAGTTCGAGCAGACGTTGAGATTGTCGCTGATTTCGCGGTGGAAGAGCATCGTGCCGCAATCGTCGCATTTGGACCAGAGGTTCTCGGGCACCTCGCGGCGCGAGAAGATCGAGTTGATCCGGGGGCGGACGTAATTGGTGATCCAGTTCATGTGCGGCGTCCTTTACGGCGCGTCTTGTGGCTGTGGCTGATCTAAGCCGCGGCGCTGAGAATTGCAATCCGCCGTGCCGCCTAGGCGCGCAAGGCCAGCCGCGCCGCCAGCCAGCTGACGATCAGTGTGGCGAGGTCGAGCGGAAGCACCGCGCGCATCGCCTCTGCGTCCTGGGCGCCGAAGGGCAGCTGGTAGAGGGCGAGGCCCGACATGTCGCCGGGCAGGGCGGTGACCGCGATGGCCATGAAGTTGTTGACGAGATGCAGCGCGATCGCCGGCCCCAGTGTGCCCGACCGGGCGGTCAGGTCCGCCGCCGTCACGCCGAAGATGAAGGCCCAGAGCGCGACCCAAAGAGCGTTTTCGTCGTAGATCGTCGGCACGTAATGCCCCAGCGCAAAGAGCGCCGAGGGCAGGACGAGCCAGACCCCTGGATGCGAAAAGCGCGCTGCCAGCTGCGATTGCAGGTAGCCGCGAAAGAAGAGCTCTTCGCTGCCGGTCTGGATCATGAGCGCGATCAGCGTGAGCGGCAGCAGCTGCAGCCAGAGCCCGGTCGGCAGACCGGGTTGCAGATCGTCGAATTTGGGCCAGGGTGGCAGCACGGCCATTGCCGCCTGCAGCGCGGCGATGGCGAAAGCGACCCGCAGGAACTGGCCCCAGAAGGCGCGTCTGGGGCCAAAGAGCGTGCCCGCCCCGCGCCGGTGCATCACCCGCGCGGTCACGATGGTCGCCAGCCCTACGGTCCCCATGCTGGACAGCAGGAACAGAAGGCCCGCGGGTGTCATGCCGGTCTGCACCTCGGCCCAGAACGCCCGGAACGCCGCGTCGCCGAGCACCATGTGCAGCAGCGTCACCACGCCCCGGCCGAGGCCGAACATCACCAGCATGGTCAGCGCGATGCCCGCGCCCAGCCGCCAAATCTGCGCTTTCGCGCGGGCCGGGGCGATCAGCGGCTTGTACTTGTCGTAGCTCATGCGAGGCACGCCGCGGCGTGACGGGGAAAGCCCCGAACGCTCGACGGCGTCGGGCGGCAGGCTCTGGCTGGGGACTGGAAAGTTGGGTTGGCGGTCATGGCGCGATGATCGGGTGTTGCCGGGGCCTCTGTCAACGGCGGCGCGTTGGGCCCGGCGGGTGTGCGAAGGGGGAGGTGGGAGCCTCCGGCGGGAGTATTTTCGCCAAGAAGAAGCAGGGGACGCGCGCAAGGGGGCGGGCGGGGCGCATTGCCTTCGCGCTTGTGCGGCCTTGGCCGCTTCGCTATTCCCGTGGCAACAGCTTTCAGGGAGGAGCGTGCCATGCTCAAGCGTCCGTTCGACAAGTCGAAACTGCCCAGCCGCCATGTGACCGAGGGCCCCGCGCGGGCGCCGCACCGGTCGTATTACTATGCCATGGGCATGAGCGAGGAGGAAATCCATCAGCCTCTGATCGGCGTGGCGACCTGCTGGAACGAGGCCGCGCCCTGCAACATCGCGCTGAACCGGCAGGCGCAGGCGGTGAAGCTGGGGGTCAAGGAGGCCTCGGGCACGCCGCGCGAATTCACCACGATCACCGTGACCGATGGCATCGCCATGGGCCACGAGGGGATGCGGTCGTCGCTGGCCAGCCGCGAGGCGATTGCCGACACGGTCGAGCTGACCATGCGCGGCCATTGCTATGACGCCATCGTCGGGCTGGCGGGTTGCGACAAGAGCCTGCCGGGGATGATGATGGCAATGGTGCGTCTGAACGTGCCGTCGGTTTTCATCTACGGCGGTTCGATCATGCCAGGCCGGTTCCAGGGCCGCGACGTCACCGTTCAGGACGTGTTCGAGGCGGTGGGCCGCCATCAGGCGGGGCAGAATTCCGACGAGGAGCTGCGCGCGCTTGAGCGCGTGGCCTGCCCGTCGGCGGGGGCCTGCGGCGGCCAGTTCACCGCCAACACCATGGCCTGCGTCAGCGAGGCGATCGGGCTGGCGCTGATGAATTCCTCGGGCGCGCCCGCGCCGTACGAAAGCCGCGACGCTTACGGCACCGCGTCGGGCATCGCGGTGATGAACCTTCTGGCGCATAACATCCGCGCGCGCGACGTGGTCACCCGCAAATCGCTGGAGAACGCGGCGCGGGTCGTGGCCTGCACCGGCGGGTCGACCAACGCGGGCCTGCACCTGCCCGCCATCGCGCATGAGGCGGGGATCGAATTCCTGCTCGACGACGTCTGCGAGATCTTCAAGGACACGCCCTATTTCGTCGACCTCAAGCCCGGCGGGCAATACGTGGCCAAGGACCTCTATGAGGTGGGCGGCGTGCCGGTGGTGATGAAGGAGCTGCGCAAGGCGGGGCTGATCCACGAGGATTGCGTCACCGCCAGCGGCAACAGCATCGGCGAGGAGCTGGACAAGATCGAGCGCGAAGCCGATGGCAAGGTGATCTATCCCATCGAGACGCCGATCACCAAGACCGGCGGCGTCGTGGGCCTGAAAGGCAACCTCGCGCCGCAGGGCGCCATCGTGAAGGTCGCGGGCATGAGCGCCGAGGAGCAGGTCTTTTCGGGCCCCGCGCGTGTCTTCGAGAACGAGGAAGAGGCGTTCGAGGCGGTCAAGGCGCGCACCTACAAGGAGGGCGAGGTGCTGGTCATCCGCAACGAGGGCCCCGCTGGCGGGCCCGGCATGCGCGAGATGCTGGCCACAACCGCGGCGCTGTCGGGTCAGGGCATGGGCAAGAAGGTCGCGCTGATCACCGACGGGCGCTTTTCGGGCGCGACGCGCGGGTTCTGCGTTGGCCATGTCGGGCCCGAGGCGGCGCATGGCGGGCCCATCGGGCTGCTGAAAGACGGCGACGTGATCACGATCGATGCCATCTCTGGCGAGCTGTCGGTGGATCTCAGTGACGAGGAGCTGGCGGCACGCAAGGACGCCTGGCAGGGTCCGCGCGAGACGATCTATGCCTCGGGTGCGCTTTGGAAATACGCGCAGCTGGTGGGCGAGACCTATCGCGGCGCGGTCACCCATCCCGGTGCGGCCGAGGAAAAGCACGTCTACGCGGATCTCTAGGATGGCGGCGCGGCGCGCGGTGGCGTGGCTGCTGGCGGGCCTCGTGCTGGCCGGCTGCGCCGGCACGGGCGAGGAGGGCGCGCTTGCCAGCACGCAGGGCGACGCGGCCCGGGCCGGCGGCGGCGGGTTCCTGTCGCGGCCGTTCCGCAAGCCGCCGCTGGCGCGGGCCGATCTGGTCGGCGGCGCCGTTGTCGTGGCGGGGCCGGAGGGCTATTGCGTCGATCCCAAGACCGTGAAGCGGCAGCGCGACAGCGGGTTCGCGATGCTGGCCAGCTGCAATATCCTGTCCGGCGGCCGGGGTGGTGCCTATGTCGAGCCGGTGATCGTGACAATCGTGGTCGGGGCGCCCGGCACGGGCGACGCCCTGCCCGCGCCGGAGGATCTGGCGGGCAACGCGGACGCGGCGCTGCTGCGCGGCGACCGGTCCGGCGACCTTGTGATGGCGCATCTGGCCACCGGCGGAGAAGAGGTTCTGAGCGAGGGCGATCCGCGCTATTGGCGCGGGGTTTTCGCGCTGGGCGACCGGCTGGTCAGCCTTGCGCTTTATGCGCCTCGGGGCGCCGACCTTGCGGGGGCTTCGGGCGGGCGGATGCTGACACGCGTCAAGGGGCGGATCGTGGCGCTGAGCCCGGCGCCCGGCGACGCGCCGGTTGAAAAACAGGCCCAGGCCTCATCCGGCGGCGTATTTGCCCGTTTATTCAATCAAAAGAATTTGCCATAACACTGAAAACGGCGCGCCCCGGCATGGCCGCGCAGGCGCGCAAGGGGCGCGGGATCGGGCAGATGGCAGGCGAAACACATTCGATGATCGACCGGCTGATCCAGAACGGCGCGCTGCGCCGCTGGGCCAAGGCCGCGCGTCAGGCCGACGACGCCGACCTGCCCGAGCTGCGCCGCCAGCGGGCCACCGCCCGGCGGCTGAAATTCCATCTCGATACGCTGATCCACAAGGCTGAAAGCCGTCTTGCCCTGCCTATGCCCGGCAACCAGGCCTTTCCGCGCCCGCATGATGCCGACTGGGCCTGGCGGCCCGAGCTCTGGTGCGGCCCGCTGCCGGTACCGGGGCTTTCGTCGGTCGAATCCAAGTCGATGCTGGGCACCGAGGCGACGCTGTTTCACGACTGCGCCCATTCCGAGCTGACCCTGCGCCAGCTGCGCAACACGCGCGAGGCCGATCTGGCGGCTTACGGCCTGCGGATGGATGTGTTCCGCTTCGACGGCTCGTACCTGTCGCTGGCCATCGACCTGCCGGAAGAGGCGGCGCAGGGGCTGCGGCGCAAGCATCTGATCCGCTTCGACACCATCGTCGAGATGGAGAAGCCGCTGGAAATCTTTGCCCGGCTCAACATCAAGCACGGGCCGAACACCGAACAGATCGTCCGCGAATTGCCACTGCACGAAGAGGACATCTGCGTCGAATTCGACCTGGCCTACACCAAGCTGAACGAGAAACGGGTCGAGAAGATGTGGCTGGACCTGATCTTCGAGGGGCCGCAGATGAACCAGGTGATCCTGCGCGACCTGACCTTCAGCCGCCGGCCGCGGGCCGAATTGTGATGCACCGGAGACCGCGATGACCGCTTATGCGCTGACGAAGACCCGTTTCAAGGAAGGCGTGTGGCAGGGGCTGCTGACCGCCATTTCCAAGGATCTGCCGGCCCCGGAAATCGCCGTGACCCATCTGGACCAGCCGCTGCGCGGGGTGACGGTGACCGAAACCAAGGACCCCGGGCGCTGGGTGCTCGAGGTGCCGGTGCCGATGGATGCCGTGGGCGACGGGGTTCACACCTTCCTGATCCTCGACGCCAATGCCGATGCGGTGCTGGACAGCTTCACGCTGATCGCGGGCGAGGCGCTGGGCGACGACATCCGCGCCGAGATGGCGCTGTTGCGGGCCGAGCTCGACATGCTGAAACGCGCGTTCCGGCGGCATTGCGTCGAGACGATGTAGCCCACGGGCGGGCAACTCGATTGACCTTGTCCGCCGCCCGGCCCAATGTGGCGCGGCACCCTGAATGAGGCCTCTCATGTCCCCGCTGCGCGGCGTTGCGTTCAAGCTCGCCTCGGTTTTTCTGTTCGTGATCATGGCGTCGCTGATCAAGGCGAGCGCCGCCCATGTGCCGACCGGGCAGGCGGTGTTCTTCCGGTCGTTCTTTGCCATGCCCGTGATCGTCGCCTGGCTGCTCTGGCGCGGCGATCTGGCCACCGGGCTGCGCGCCGAGCGGCCCCTGGGCCATGTCTGGCGCGGGGTGATCGGCGTGTCGGCGATGGGCTGCGGCTTTGCCGCGCTGGGGCTGTTGCCGCTGCCCGAGGTGACCGCGCTGGGCTATGCTGCGCCGCTCTTGACGGTGCTCTTCGCCGCCGCCCTTCTGGGCGAGCGGCTGCGGGCGTTCCGGCTGACGGCAGTGGGGATCGGGCTGGTCGGGGTGCTGATCGTGCTCTGGCCGCGGCTCGGCGCTGCCGGCGCTGACCGTATCGCGGTTCTGGGCGTGGTGCTGGTGCTGGTGTCGGCCACGCTGCGGGCGCTGGCGCAGATCCACATCCGCAAGCTGGTGCAGACCGAGCAGACCTCGGCGATTGTGTTCTATTTCTCGCTGACCGCGACGGTGTTTTCGCTGGCCACGATCCCCTTTGGCTGGGTCTGGCCGACCCCGGCAGAGGCGGCGATGCTGGTTGGGGCCGGGCTGATCGGCGGGGTGGCGCAGATCCTGATCACCTCGGCCTACCGCCACGCCGAGGCGGCGCTGCTGGCGCCGTTCGACTATGCCTCGATCCTGTTCGCGATCCTGATCGGCTATGTGGTCTTTGCCGAGGTGCCGACCCTGCCCATGCTGACCGGGTCGAGCGTGGTGATCCTGGCCGGCGTGGTGATCATCTGGCGCGAGCGCCAGCTGGGCCTGAAACGCGGGCAGGCGCGGCCGGGGATGACGCCGCAGGGCTGATCTTAAAGATCGAAGGTCTCCGCCGCCCAATAGGCCGGGGCCAGCAGCGCCCGGCGGTAGCGCCCCAGCGGAAAGCGGCGCGGCACCGCCCGCATCGCGGCGGGGTAGAGCGCGCGCGGCGCCCGGCCCTGCACCAGATCCGCCAGGATGCGGCCGGTATGGCTGGCCATCGCCACCCCGTTGCCGTGATAGCCCAGCCCTGCAAAGAGCCCCGGATGATCCGGCACCGGCCCGGCAAAGGGCGTGAGCCCCGGCATCAGGCAAACGAGCCCCGACCATTCATGCGTGATCTCGACCTCGTGCCAGGCGGGGAACATGGCGTGGAAATCCGCGCGGATACGGCGGTCGATCGCCGCCTGTGCGCTTGGCGTCGCCCTCAGCCCGCCGCGCATCCCGAAGAGGAAACGCCCGTCCGGCATCAGGCGGAAGTAATGCAGCAGAGTGCGGCTGTCATAGGCCATCTGGCCGCTGGTCCAGCCCTGCGCCGCCTGTTCCGCGGCGGTGATGGGGCGGGTGACGATGACGCTCGATTGCACCGGCAGATAGCGCGCACGCAGCCAGTCCGGCAGGTCTTCGGAGGAATAGCCGTTGGTGGCCAGGATCACCCGGTCGGCGGTGACGGTGCCCTGTGGCGTCTCTAACCGCCAGCCGCCGTCGCGCTGCAACCCGGTGACCGGGCTGTGCGCGCAAAGCCGGGCGCTCGCGCACTGCGCGGCCTGGGCCAGCCCGGCGTGGTATTTCCGCGGGTTCAGGGCAAAGCCCAGCGGGATCGTGACCGCCCCATGGAACGGCCCGCCCAGCCCGTTATGGCGCAATGCTTCCGGCGGAAGGATCTCTGGCGTGACGCCGTAAGTTTGGCGGATCGTATCGGCCTCTGCCCGCATGGCGGCAAAGGCGCGGGGCGTATGGGCCAGCAGGGTTTCCCCCTCGGAATGGACGTCGGCGGTGATGTCATGCGCCTCGATCAACTTGGCGGCGGTCTCGATAGCGGCCTTTTCGGTGGCCCGCCACTCTGCCAAACCCTCAGCCCCGAACCGCCGCCGCAACATCCCGGCCGACGCCTTGGCGCCGCCCAGGCAGCAGAACCCGCCGTTGCGCCCCGAGGCGCCGTAGCCCGGCTGCCCGGCCTCGAGCACGGTGACCCCGACACCATCCTGCGCAAGCTGCAGGGCGGCGCTGATCCCGGTGAAGCCGCCGCCGATGATCGCGACGTCCGTGCGGTGGTCGCCTGTCAGCGCGGGCCAGTCCTGCGCGGTGACGGTATCGGCCCAGAAACAGGCCCCCTGCGGGCCATAGGCCGGGGCCTCGTAGATGCGTTTCATCCCGCCCGCGCGGCGGCCTGTTCGTCGCGCGCCTGCGCCACCGCGGCACGCTTGGACACCAGCGAGGCGGTGATCACCCCCACCGTGACCACGGCGATCATCAGCGTCGAGAGCGCGTTGATCTCGGGCGAGACACCGAGCCGGACCGCCGAGAAGATCTTGATCGGCAGGGTGGTTGCGGAGGGCCCGGTGGTGAAGCTGGCGATGACCAGATCGTCGAGCGACAGAGTGAACGCCAGTAGCCAACCCGAAATCACCGCGGGCGCGATGATCGGCAGGGTCACCAGCCGGAAGGCATCGAAAGGCGAGGCGCCCAAGTCGAGCGCGGCTTCCTCCAGCGACCGGTCGAAGGTCGTCAGCCGCGACGAAACCACGACGGACACGTAGCACATCGAAAAGGTCGTATGCGCGAGCACGATGGTAAAGACGCCCCGGTCGAGCCCGATGCCGATGAAAAGCAAGAGCAGCGATAGGCCGGTGATCACCTCGGGCATGACGAGCGGCGCGTAGATCATGCCCGAAAAGAGAGTTCGCCCGGAAAAGCGCCCGGCCCGCACCAGCACATAGGCCGCCATGGTGCCCAGGATTGTGGCCAGGGTCGACGAAGCCACTGCCACCTTCAGCGTGACCCAGGCGGCATCGAGGAATTCCTCGTTGCTCAACAGCTCGCCGTACCACCTGGTCGAGAACCCGGCCCAGACCGTCACCAGCTTGGAGGCGTTGAAGCTGTAGATCACCAGGATGATCATCGGCAGATAGAGAAAGGCAAAGCCCAACGTCAGCGCGGTGGCATTGAACCAGGAAAACCGTTTCATTCCAGCGCCTCGTTTTCTTGCAAAGAAAACGATCCGGAATTTTTGAAAAATTCCGGGCTCATCCCTCGGCCTCCCGCGCTTTCTGCTCGTTGCGCTGGAACAGCACGATGGGCAGGATCAGGATCAGCAGAAGGACGATCGCCACGGCGCTGGCGACCGGCCAGTCGCGGTTGGAGAAAAATTCTTCCCACAACACCTTGCCGATCATCAGCGTGCCCGACCCGCCCAGCAGCGAGGGGATCACGAATTCCCCGATGGCGGGGATGAAGACCAGGAAGCAGCCCGCGACGATGCCGTTCTTCGACAGTGGCACAGTGATCAGCCAGAACGCCTGCATCCGGGAACAGCCCAGGTCCTCGGCCGCCTCCAGCAGCGAATCGTCCATACGTTCCAGCGCCGAATAGATCGGCAGGATCATGAACGGCAGATAGGTGTAGACAATGCCGATATAGACCGCGGTGTTGGTGTTGAGGATGGTCAGCGGTTCGCCGATCACGCCCAGCCACAAAAGGAACTGGTTCAGCAACCCTTCAGTCGACAGGATCCCCATCCACGAATAAACGCGGATCAGGAAGCTGGTCCAGAACGGCAGGATCACAAGCATCAGCAGTGTCGGCCGCCACTCTGGTGCTGCGCGCGCCATGCCGTATGCGATGGGGTAGCCCACCAGCAGTGTCATAGCGGTGGAAAGTCCTGCAATCTGAAGCGAGCTGAGATAGGCCTTCCAATAAAGATCGTCGGTGGTCAGGAACCAGAAATTCTCGAAATCGAGCGCGGCGATGAATTCCCGCAATCCATCCAAGCCGGCACCGAAATCGAGCTGCGGCAGGTAGGGCGGCCGCGCCAGCGCCACGTCCGAAAGCGAGATCTTCAGCACGATCAGGAACGGCACCAGAAAAAGCGCCAGCAGCCAGGCAAAAGGTACGGCGATCAGAACGGCCCGGCGCATCAGACCCGCGCCCCTGTTTCATCGATCCATAAATATCCCGGGGGGTGTGGGGGGCTGGCCCCCCACCCGCGATTACCGATCATGCGCCATCCTCCAGCAGCACGCCACCGGTGGCGGAGAAGCTGACCCAGACCTCGTCATCCCAGGTGATGTCGCGCCGCGCGATGCGGCGGGTGTTGGCGGTCTGGGCCTTGATCATCGACCCGTCCGCCAGTTCCACGTGATAGGTCGAGATGTTGCCGAGATAGGCAATGTCGATGACCTTGCCGCTTAGCGCGTTGACAGCCGTCTCCGGCCGGTTTTTCGAGATTGCAACCTTCTCAGGACGCAGGGCGAGGATTACCGGCTTGCCCTCCAGCGCCATGTCTTCGGTGGCGTAAAAGAGGCGCGGCTGTCCTTCGGCCCAATCGATCTCGAACCCGGGGCCGCGCGGCCGGGGGGGAAGCCCCGCCGCGGGGGTGGGGGCGGTGTCGGGCGCGGATGGGGGCGGCAGCAGCTTGGTCTCGGGCGTCGCGGTGCGGGGGCCGAGCACGGGCTTGAGAACGCGGTCGTGCAGCCAGATGCCCAGTGCATTGGGCTGGGGGCTGCGCGGCGCGGGCTGCGCGGATGCGGATGCTTTTGTCTGGGTGGGTTCGGAGGCCGGGACCGGTGCGGCGGCCTCGGGCGCCTCGGCCACCGCCTTGTGTGCGGTGCCCCGGATCAGCGTCACGTCGCCAATGAAATCGGCGACATAGACCGAATTCGGGGCCTCGTAGATGACATCCGGGGTCGCGACCTGCACCACGCGGCCTTCGTCCATCACCGCGACGCGGCTGGCGACGGTCATCGCCTCTTCCTGATCGTGGGTCACGATCACGAAGGTGGTGCCGAGCTTCTCCTGGATATCCATCAGCTCGAACTGGGTGTCCTGCCGCAGCTTCTTGTCCAGCGCGCCCAGCGGCTCGTCCAGCAGCAGCAGCTTCGGCGCCTTGGCGAGGCTGCGCGCCAGCGCCACCCGCTGGCGTTGCCCGCCCGAGATCTGGTGCGGCTTGCGGCGCGCGAATTTCGTCAGCCGCGTGAGGCGCAGCATTTCGTCCACGCGGTCTTCGATGCGGTCCTTCGCCATGCCTTCGCGCTTCAGCCCGAAGGCGATGTTGTCCCACACCGACAGATGCGGAAAGAGCGCGTAGCTCTGGAACATCATGTTCACCGCGCGCTTGTTGGGCGGCACGTTGCCGATGTCCTGACCGGCCAGCAGGATCTGCCCCTCGGTCGCGGTTTCGAACCCGGCCAGCATCCGCATCATCGTGGTCTTGCCGCAGCCAGACGGCCCCAGCAGCGCAAAGAATTCGCGTTCGAAGATATCCAGCGTCAGGTTGTCGATCGCCACGAAATCGCCAAAGCGCTTGGTGACCCCCTTGAACTGGATCAGCGGCTTGGCGTCGGGGTCGTTCCACGGTTCGAAGACGCCGCCATGCGCGGCGGGTTTCGGCTTGGTCTTGGGGGTGGTTGCGGCCATGGCGTTCCCGGACATGAAAGGGCCCGCGCCGGGGTGGCGCGGGCCGGAAGGGCGTCAGGTGCCCGACTTGATCTTGGTCCAGAGCCGCGTCAACGTGCGCTGCTCTCGCGGGCCGAAGGGCGTGACTGTGTAGAGATTTTCCAGCGCCGACGCGTCGGGATAGATCGCTGTATCGCCGATCACGTCCTCGACCAGGAATTCCTGCGACGCGAGGTTGCCGTTGGCGTAGTAGACGTAGTTCGACGCCGCGGCCATGTTTTGCGCATCCATGATGAAGTTCAGGAAGACATGCGCCGCCTCGGGGTTGGGCGCGTCCACCGGAATGGCCATCTGGTCGAACCACATCAGCGCGCCTTCGGACGGCGCGTTGTAGACGATCTCGACGCCGTTGTCGGCCTCGGCGGCGCGGTCGCGGGCCTGCAGGATGTCACCCGACCAGCCCACGGCGACGCAGATGTCGCCGTTGGCCAGCGCGTTGATGTATTCCGAGCTGTGGAACTTCTGCACGTAGGGACGGATCGCCATCAGCACTTCTTCGGCCTTGGCGAGCGATTCGTCGTCCTTGGCATCGGGGTCCATGCCGGCATAGGCCAGCGCCGCCGGGATCATCTCGGTCGGGGCGTCGAGAAAATGCACGCCGCATTCCGCCAGTTTTTCCATGTTCGCCGGATCGAACACCAGTGCCAGGCTGCCCAGGGGGGCGTCGTCGCCCAGCAGTTCGGTCACCTTGCCGACATTCGCGCCGATGCCCGTGGTGCCCCACATGTAGTTGATCGAATAGGCGTTGCCCGGATCGTAGGTCGCGGTGCGCTTTTCGATCACGTCCCACATGTTTTCGATATTCGGCAGCTTGGACTTGTCCAGCTCCTGAAAGGCGCCCGCCGCGATCTGCCGCTGCAGGAAGGTGCCGGTTGGCACCACGACGTCATAGCCCGACCCGCCGGCCAGCATCTTGGTCTCGAGCACTTCGTTGCTGTCGAAGACGTCGTAGATCAGCTCGATACCGGTTTCGGCTTCGAATTTTTCCAGCAGGGCTTCGTCGATATAGTCGGACCAGTTGTAGACCCGGACTTCTTCGGCCTGGGCGGCCGCGGCCACGAGGGCCAGTGTGGCTGTGAAACTCAGCAGCTTGGTCATTTTCATACGCTCCATACGCTCCCGTGAGGCCGCAGGAGTCGTTTGTGCCCCTGTCGGTTACAGAATTTGATCAAATATTGCCGCCAATAGCAATATGCGTCATGCTTTCACGGCGAAAGGCGGCACGCAAGCGGACGCGGCACGTCACAGGCGAGCGAGGGGGAGAACGATGAATTCGCAGGCATCCCGCGGGAACGGGGCAGTGGCGCTGCCGGCGCACGAGACGGTCTATCGGCAATTGCGCGACAAGGTGCTCTTTGGCGAGCTGGCCCCGGGCCAGCCGGTCACGATCCAGGGCCTGACCGACGCGCTGGGCGCTGGCATGACCCCGGTGCGCGAGGCGCTGCGCCGCCTGACCGCCGAGGGCGCGCTTGAAGCGCTGGGCAATCGCCGCATCGCGGTTCCCGTGCTGGACGGGCGGGCCATAGAGGAGCTGACCGAGGCGCGCTCGGCTCTGGAGCCACGGCTCGCCGCTCGCGCCAGCGGGCGCGTCACGGCGGCCGAAGTGGCCCATCTGCGCGGCATCGACGATGCGCTGGACCGTGCCATCGCGCGCGGCGACGTGCGCGGCTATCTGCTGGAGAATCACCGGTTTCATGCGGTTCTGAATGGGCTGGCCGACGCGCCGATCCTCACCGCGCTGGTCGACGGGCTCTGGCTGCGGTTCGGCCCTTCGCTGCGCGTGGTTTGCGGGCAGATGGGCACGCGCAACCTGCCCGACCGGCACAAGGATATCCTGACGGCGCTGGACACCGGCGATTCGCAGGGCGCCGCTGCGGCGATGCTGGCCGACGTCGAACAGGGCATGGATCTGATCGCGCAGAGCCTCTGACCCGCCACCGCAGATCAGAGATAGGGTGAGCGCTGCGGACGCATGGTCAGTTCGGTGACGCACGCGGTGTTCGGAAGGGTCACGGCCTGGGCGATCATCTCGGCAATGTCGGACACCTGGATCATGCGGGCCGGGTCCTTGCCCTGCATCCCGACGCCCTCGGTATGGACAAAGCCGGGGTGCACCACCGTCACCCGGACGCCGTCCTCGCGCACGTCCTCGAAGAGCGCTTTGGCAAAGCCCAGTTGGGCGTGGCGGGTGGCGCAGTGGATGGCGTGATTCTTCCAGCCGGTCCAGGAGGTCGGCCCGCAGATATAGACATAGGCGCCCTGGGCCGCGCGCATGGCGTCAAGCACATGGGCTGTCAGGCGGATGGTGCCGCGCAGCACGGTGTCGATGGTCTTGTCCCAATCCTCGAACCTGTCCACCGATACGGGCCCATAGGTGAACTTGGCCGCGCAATGCACCATTGCGTCGAGCCTGCCTTCGCGGGTCGCCCAGGCGCCGAGTGCTGCCAGCGCCGCCGGATCGCTCATTTCGGCGGTCATCGCGTCGCCATCGCCGCCCGCGTCGCGGACCGCGCGCAGCGTGTCCTGCAAGGCGTCCTCGCGCCGGCCCTGCGCCATGATGAACCAGCCGTCCCGCGCCAGCCGAATCGCCGTGCCGCGCCCGATGCCGCTGGAGGCCCCCGTGATCAGTGCGATTTTCCGGTCCATGCCGCCCTCCTGTCGCCCGTTCCTGCGCCAGTCTAGCACAGCGGCGGCGCAGCCGGTGCCGCGCAAGCCCGCATAGGGGCGGAATCGATTCGCGAAACGCTGTGCGATTGACACTGGAAAATTTGATCATATTCTGCGCGGACCCCAGCTGGAGGCCCCCGAATGACCGTGATTTCCACCAACACCCCGACGTCCGAGCTTCAGCGTCTGGACGCAGCACACCACATGCATCCGTTCACCCACGGGGCCGATCTCGGCAAGAAGGGCGCGCGGGTGATCACCCGGGCCGAAGGCTGCTGGCTGACCGACAGCGACGGCAACCGCATTCTCGACGGCATGGCGGGGCTTTGGTGCGTGAACGTCGGTTACGGCCGGCGCGAGCTGGCCGACGCGGCGGCGCGGCAGATGCAGGAACTGCCGTTCTACAACACCTTCTTTCAGACCACCCATGTGCCCGCCATCGCGCTGTCGGCCAAGCTGGCAGAGCTGGCACCGGGCGATCTGAACCACGTCTTTTATGCCTCCTCGGGGTCCGAGGCGAACGACACCAACCTGCGGCTGGTGCGCACCTATTGGACCGAAAAGGGCCAGCCCCGGCGGCAGAACGTCATCAGTCGCTGGAACGCCTATCACGGCTCGTCGGTCGGGTCTGGGTCGCTGGGCGGCATGAAGGGGATGCATGCGCAGGGCGGGATGCCGATCCCCGGCATCCATCACATCGACCAGCCCGACTGGTGGTCCGAAGGCGGCGACATGACGCCCGAGGAGTTCGGCCTGGAACGTGCCCGCCAGCTTGAGGCGAAGATCGAAGAGCTGGGTCCCGACACCGTCGCCGCCTTCATCGCAGAGCCGGTGCAGGGCGCGGGCGGCGTGATCGTGCCGCCGGAAACCTACTGGCCCGAGATCCAGCGCATCGTGAAGAAATACGGCATCCTGCTGATCGCCGACGAGGTGATCTGCGGTTTCGGGCGCACCGGCAACTGGTTCGGCTCGCAGACCATGGGCATCACGCCCGACATCATGACCATCGCCAAGGGGCTGTCCTCTGGTTATCAGCCCATCGGCGGGTCGATCCTGTCGGCTGAGGTGGCCGAGGTCATATCGGGCACCGAATTCAACCACGGCTACACCTATTCCGGCCACCCCGTGGCCTGCGCTGTGGCACTGGAGAACATCCGCGTCCTTCAGGACGAAGGCGTGATCGACCGGGTGAGGGATGAGACCGGGCCCTATCTGACCGAAAAGTTCCAGTCGCTGACCGACCATCCGCTGGTTGGCGAGGCCAGGATCGTTGGGATGATGGGCTCGATTGCGCTGACGCCCGACAAGGCCAGCCGCGCGGCCTTTGCCGCCGAGGCGGGCACGGCCGGGTACATCTGCCGCGAGCGGTGCTTCGCCAACAATCTGATCATGCGGCACGTGGGCGACCGGATGATCATCTCGCCGCCGCTGGTGATCTCGAAGGACGAGATCGACACGCTGATCTCGCGCGCGTGGCAGTGCCTCGACGAGGCGCACGCGCAGCTTGAAGAGCAAGGGCTGATGGAGCCGCGGCGGTCGGTTTGACGCCGGGTTCTAGGGGAGCGACCGGCGCCTGCCCGTGGGGTGGCGCCGCAGCGGTCCTTCGATGCGCTTTATCTCGGCCAAGTCATTGCATCGAATGAACGAAGCGCTGTCGTCGCCAAAGCGCCAGCCCGCCGGTACGGGCAGGCGCTGGTCGCGGCGGCCTGCGGCCTTGATTCCGCGACTCGGTGCTTGTCGGAATAACGGTTCCGCCCCAAGGCTGATCCGCGCTCTCCGCGCCCCTAGCCCACGCGCTGCGGCGCGCCGGTGCCCATGTTGGTGCCGATGAAGGGCTTCTTGGCGGCCTTCCAGGCGCCGAAGCCGCCCGCCAGATGGGCGACGCGTTTGACGCCCGCCTCGATCGCCTTGCGAGCCATCTTGTCCGACCGCACGCCCGACCCGCAATAAAGCACCAGCTGCTTTTCGGTCTGTCCCGGCAGCTTGTCGGCGCAGAAGAACGCCATCGGCATCAGCAGCGCGCCTTCGATATGTTCGAACATGTATTCCTGCGGCGTGCGCACATCCACGAGGTAAATCTCGTCCCGGGCAAAGGCGGCGGCGACGTCCTCTGCGTCCCAGGTTTCCAGAACCGCGTCGCCGATGGTTTCGGTCTTCATGATCGTCTCCTTCGTCAGACCCGGTTTTCCGGGATCCTGAAATACTGTCTGCCATCGGTCTCGGCTGGGCAAGGGGCGTCTCACGCCGATTTCAGCGCGTCCCGGCAATGGGCGATCATGAAATCCGCGAAGACCCGGACCTTGGGGTCGCGGTGGCGGCGCGAGGGCGACAGGCAGGCGAGCTGCACCGGGTAGGGCGGGGTCGCCTCGGCCACGGGCACAAGCGCGCCGCTGCGCAGATGTTCGGCCACTTCGAACACCGGTTTCAAGACGATCCCGGCCCCGGCGAGCGCCCAGTCGGTCAGCACATCGCCGTCGTCGCATTCGAAGGGCCCGGTGATGTCGAACCGTTGCGGGCCCGCCTCGGTCCGCAGCGTCCACTGGAATTCGCGGGCGCCGGGGAAGCGCAGGTTCAGGCAATCGTGCTTGTCGGCCACCAGCGCCGCGCCATCCACGGGCATCCCGCGCCGCGCCACGTAATCCGGCGCGGCCACCAGCACGCGGGGGCAATCGGCGATCATCCGCACCTTGAGGTCGCTGTCGGCCAGCTGGCCCAGGTGGAACGCCAGGTCGAGGCCTTCGGTCGTCACGTCGACGCTGCGGTCCGACAGGCGAAGGCGCAGGTCGATTTCGGGGTAGGCGTCGCGGAAGGCGGGCACGGCGGGGGCCAGGATGCGTCGGCCCAGCCCCAGGGGTGCGGCGACGAAAAGCGTGCCGCGCGGGCTTTGCGTGGCTTCCATGACCGTGGCCTCGGCGGCCTCGATCGCCTCGAGGATGCCGCGCGCGCCGTCGTAGAACATGCGCCCGTGTTCGGTGGGGTTCAGCGCCCGCGTGGTCCGGTTGAACAGCCGCACGCCCAGCCGCCGCTCGAGCTCGGCGATGCGTGACGAGGCCACGGCGGGCGAGGTGCGCTGATCGCGCGCCGCCGCCGACATGCTGCCCAATTCGTAGACACGCACGAACATCCGGATGTCGTTCACGTAGGCCATGGCCACCTTTCGGCGATTTTTGAAAGTGCCCCGGGATTTTCAGGCTTATCAGTCAAACGCCGTTCCGTATAGCCTGACCGAAACCATGATCGGAGCCCCCATGTACGATTTCGTCGCTATGGCCGCCTGGGCCGAATTCGCCGTCCGCTGGCTGCATGTGATCACCGCCATCGCGTGGATCGGGTCGTCGTTCTATTTCATCGCGCTGGATCTGGGCCTGCACCGCGACCGCAACCTGGCCAGCGGCGCCGATGGCGAGGAATGGCAGGTGCACGGCGGCGGTTTCTACCACATCCAGAAATACCTGGTGGCCCCGCCGGGCATGCCCGACGGGCTGATCTGGCACAAATGGCAGAGCTACTGGACCTGGATCAGCGGCTTTGTCCTGCTGGCGCTGGTCTATTACCTGGGGGCCGAGTTTTATCTGGTCGATGCCAATGTCATGGACCTTGGCACATCGCAGGCGATCGCCATTTCGCTGGCCTCGCTGGCGTTCGGCTGGGTCGCCTATCACACGCTCTGCAAGGTCTTTGTCGAGGCGGATCAGACCGTGCTGATGGTGGCGCTTTTCGTGTTGCTGGTGGCGATGGCCTGGGGGTACACGCAGGTCTTTACGGGCCGGGCGGCGCTGCTGCATCTGGGCGCGTTCACGGCGACGATCATGTCCGGCAACGTGTTCTTTGTCATCATACCCAACCAAAAGATCGTGGTGGCCGACCTGCAGGCGGGCCGCACGCCCGATGCGATCTACGGCAAGATCGCCAAGCAGCGCTCGACGCATAACAACTACCTGACGCTGCCGGTGATCTTCCTGATGCTGTCCAACCATTACCCGCTGGCCTTCGCGTCGGAGTACAACTGGATCATCGCCAGCCTCGTCTTCCTGATGGGCGTCACGATCCGGCATTTCTTCAACTCGATGCACGCCCGCAAGGGCGAGCCGCACTGGACCTGGGCCGTCACCGCCGTGCTCTTCCTGCTGATCATGTGGCTATCGACCGCGCCTTTGTTCCGGGCCGACACGCCCGAGACCGCGCAAGGATCGCTGACACGTTTCACCGAGGCCGAGGGCTATGCCGAGGTGCACGACATCGTGCTGGGCCGCTGTTCGATGTGCCACGCCGAGGAACCCGTCTGGGACGGGCTGTTCTGGGCGCCAAAGGGCGTGATGCTGGACACCGAGTATGAAATCGCCCGCAACGCCAAGGCGATCTATCTGCAGGCGGGGCTGTCGCACGCCATGCCGCCGGCGAACCTGTCGTGGATGGAGGAGGACGAGCGCGCGACGATCCGCGCCTGGTTCGAGAACGCCGGGGGCTGACGCGGCTCAGGCGGTTTGCCCCGGCGACAGCGCCTGCCGCAGCTTTGCCGTCTCGGTCGCGTCATAGGCGCGGCCGGACTCGTCGAGCAGATCGTGAAACCACACCGACCGGTCCGCCGTCCCGCCATGCGCGGCCACCAGATCGGCGGGCCAGGGCAGGTGGGTCTGGGTGCGCCCGCGCACCAGGCCCCACTGAAAGCAGCCGACCTTGGCCTGCTGGAACAGGTCCAGCTGATCGGCGATGCGGCTGCCTACGGGCCGCGCCATCCATTCGGTGCAGATCATCGGGCGGTCTTGTTCTGACAGGTGGTCGATGAAACGCCGGACATGGGCGCTGTCCCAATAGGCGTGAAAGGTCACGATGTCCGAATGCGCCAACGCCAGTTGGTCGATCTCGGTCTGGTAAGGGGCGTCGGTCGATCCGGGCGGGGGCGTTGTCCAGGCCCCGACCGTGGCGGGCTGGTCTGGCGCCTCGTCACGGCACCAGTCGAAGGCCGCCAGCATCAGATCGCGGCTGGCTTGGGTGAAATCGGGTTCATAGAGGCGCGAGCCCGTTGCCTCGAACACCATGCGGTTGCCCGGCTCGTTGTAGAGATCCCAGAAGAGTACGCGCGGATCGCGGCCAAAGCGGCGGAGGATGTCGCGGACGTAGGCCTCCCATCCGGCGCGTTCGGCCCCCTCCAGCAGGGCGGCGCGTCCGGGGCAAGCGACGGCGCGGCTGTTGTGAACGCCCGGCACCGGGTCCGGCTGGGGGGCGTAGGCCGGCTCAAACCCGCCAAAGCCGCAATCGTCGAAGAGGCAGGGGACCGTGCGCAGGCCCAGCCCCTCCGCCACGCCCATCAGCCAGTCGAGCCGCCGGATCAGCCCGGCGCGGTCGTGCTTCCAGACCAGGTAATGCAGGTTCACCCGCAGCGCGTTGAACCCAAGCTCGGCGGCCCAGCCCAGTTCCTTCTCGATGGTGGCGGCGTCGAAGCTGTCGGGGTGCCACATCTCGATGAAGTTGACGGCGGTGGAGGGCAGGAAGTTGAACCCGCAGATCCATGGCTGATCCGCCCACCAGGCCCTTGCCTTGTCCTTGTCCCAACGTGCCACGTCTCTCCCCCGGCTGGTCCTGAAAAGCATCGCCCGGCCCCGTGCGGAGGGGGGCCGGGCAGGGCGGTTTAGCGGTCGAGCAGGTCCTGGACCTCGATCTCGGCATCGGCGAGCGCGTCGTCGACGGACTTGCCGGTCAGCCAGATCGCCTGAAGCTCGCGGTTGAGCACGTCCTGGATCGCGCCATAGCGCTCGGACGGGGGCGTGTCGCGGGCGATGGCGGCGGTGCCGGTGTATTCGGACCGGTGCGGCAGGTTGGCGTATTCATCGCTGTCCAGAACCGATTTGCGCACCGCCATGTGGCCGGTGCGGGCCCAGTCGATGTTGTGATCGTTGATGAAGGCCAGCACCTTGAGCGCGGCGGCGTATTTGTCGGCGTCCGATTTCAGCGAGGCGGGCACCGCCCACATATGGCTGTCCGCCCAGGTCGCGCCGGTGTCGAAAAGCGTCGGGAAATCGGCGACATAGTAATTATCCAGCCCAACCTCTTCCTTCGCCGCCTCGGCGGTGTAGAAATCGACCACCCAGGTGCCGTTCACCAGGATCGCCGCCTCGCCGTTCAGGAACGACTGCTGGCTGTCGGCATAGTTCAGCTGCGGATCGGCTAGCCCTGCGTCGAAAAGCTGGGTTATCGCGGTGACGGCGTTGCGCGCGGCGTCGTTGTCGATGGTGGCGGTGCCGTCCTCGGTGAAGATGTTGGCGTCCTGCTGCCACATCAGCGCCAGCACCAGCCGCACCCCGATCGGGAATTGCGCGAAATCGGCGGCGAGGTAGTTCTGCCCGGTGGCCTCTTTGACCTGCTGCGCATGGGCCAGCAGCTCCGCCGGCGACGAAGGCAGCACGGGTGCGCCGTTCTCGACCAGACCGGCGGCTTCCATCAGGTCCATGTTGACGTGCCAGAGGTTGGCATGGAAATCCATCGGCACGCCGTAGACGCCGCCGTTGTAGCTGACCGCGGCCAGCGCGTTTTCCGACCAATCGGCGGGGTCGATGCCGGCCGCCTCGAGGTCGCCCGAGATTTCGGCAAGCGCACCCAGGCCCGCGAATTCCGGCACCCGGTGGCGGTGCATCACATGCACGTCCGGCGGCGTGCCCCCGGCGTAGGAGGCCTTGATCTGGTCATAGTAATTGCCCCAGTCGGTGGGCAGCGTGGTGACGGTGACGCCGTCGATCTCGGCCGAGGCGGCGTTGATGATCGACTGGATGATGCAGGCCTCGCCCGTGCTGGTCTTGGTGTCGGTGCCCGCGTCCTCGCAGGCGCCGAAAAAGCGGCCCAGCGTGACCTCTTGCGCCATGGCGCCGGTGGCCAGTGTCGCGGCGGCCGCCGCGCCTATGATGAGATGTCTCATGTCTCTCCTCCCTGTGGTGGGGCCTTTGGCGGCCCCGGTTTAGCCCTTGCTTCCGCCGACGGTCATGGCCTGCACCACGTACCGCTGGAAGATCAGGAACATCAGCACGACCGGAAGCGAGGCGATCACGCCCGAGGCCATGACCCGGCCCAAACCCTCCGATTGCGCGAAATTCGATTGGATGCTGGCCAGGCCCAGCGTGATGGTGAAATATTCCTGCCGCTGTGCCGACACGAGCGGCCAGAGGTAATCGTTCCAGGCGTAAAGGAACGTCAGGATCGCCAGCGTCATCATCGCCGGGCGCGCCAGCGGCAGCATCACGTGCCAGAAGATCTGCAGCCAGCCCACCCCATCCAGCCGCGCGGCCTCTTCGATATCCTTTGGGATCGCCTTGAAGAACTGCAGCATCAGGAACACCCCGATGGGCACCGCCATGCGCGGCAGGATCAGCGCGTGATAGCTGTTGTGCCAGCCGAAATCGGCGAACATCGTGTAAAGCGGGATGAAGACCGCCTGTTCGGGCACCATCAGCCCGATCAGGCAGAGCACTGTGACCGTCTTTTTCAGCGGAAACTCGAGCCGCGCCAGTGCATAGCCCGCAGTGGTCGACACCGCCAGCACGCCCAGCGTCATGCCCGCCGCGACGATCAGCGAGTTGAGAAACCACATCGGCGTCTGCCCGAAGGAAAACAGCGCCGCGTAATTGTCGGCCGTGAACGGCAGCGGCATCAGCCCGAAGGCGGTGGTCGAGGTCGTGCGGGCCAGAACCTCGTTCGGCTGGAACGACAGCGACACCATCCAAAGCGTCGGCACCAGCCAGAGGAACGCCGGGATGGCAAGCGCGGTCACCAGCCAGTAATAGCCCCGGTTCAGCATCAGTCCTTCTCCCGTCCCAGGACGAACTGCAGGATGGAAAACGCGCCCATGATCACGAAGAGGAACACCGCCATCGCCGAGGCGCGGCCCAGCTCGCTGTCGCGAAAGGCAGTCTGGTAGATGTAGCGCACCAGCACCTGCGTCGTGTCGTTCGGTCCGCCCTGCGTCATCAGATGCGCTTGCCCGAAGACCTGGAATTGCAGGATTACCTGCAACACGATCACCAGCGTGATCGTCCGCTTGAGGTTCGGCAGGGTGATGTACCAGAACGCCTTGAGACCCGTGGCGTTGTCCAGCGCCGCCGCCTCGTAAAGATCGGCCGAGATGTCCTGAAGTCCGGCCAGGAACAGGATCATCGCGATGCCCAGCGACCACCAGATCGTGGTGATCACGATGGCCGCCATGGCAAAGCGTTCGTCCGTCAGCCAGACGATGGGCGAGCCGCCGAGGGCCTCGGTGATGTTGGCGATCAGACCCTGGCGCGGCGAGAACAGGATCTGCCAGATCAGCGTGACCACCGTCACCGACAGGATCTGGCTGAGAAAGAACAGCGTCCGCAGCACCGTCATCGCCCGGGTTTCTCGGTTCAGCGCCGCCGCCAGCAGCAGCGCTGACACGGTGACGCCCGGCACGGTCAGTGCGACGAAGACCAGCGTGTTGCCCACCGTCGGCCAGAACCGGCGGTCGTACCAGCGCCCGCCTTCGCCCGCATGGAACCCGGGTAGCACAAAGAGCAAGACCGCCGCGACCCCCAGCGCAATCGCCGTCACGCGGCTGACCCGGCGCGACCGGTCAAGCCACAGCGCCAGCCCCGCGCCAAATATGCCCGCGATCTGCAGGGCCGGGCTGACGAAGGCGCCCCAGGTGATGTTGCGGCCCCACATGACGCGTTCGTAATTGCGCAGGCCCACGAATTCCTTGGCGTCCGGGTTGAAGGCGACGGCCAGCAGGTTCCAGTCGTGCAGGCTGATCCAGACGCCACGGAAGAACGGGTAGACCAGGAACAGCCCATAGGTGGCGAGAAACGGCAGCAGCAGCACAAAGGCGGCCTGCGACTGCGTCATGCGCCTTGCCGTTTTCGGTGCCTCGGGCATTCGGCCTCCCCTCCGGGTCCAGGTAATCGATTCCGCTTGCGCTAAAAATATTAGCAATATTTATTAGCGGGCGGCAACAGAAAGTTTTCAGGTCATGTCGGACAAGCCCGGCGCGCCCCCCGCCCGCGTCACGATGAAGGATATCGCGGCCCATGCCGGGGTGTCGCAATCCACCGTCTCCTTCGTGCTGAACGGCCAGCAGTCGATGCGCATCAGCAGCGAAACGCGCAAACGCGTCATGGATGCGGTGGCCGAGCTGGGCTACCGGCCGCGCGCCGCCGGGCGGCCGCCCAAGGGCGCGGGTGTGCGGGTGATCGGGCTGATGTTCGACGAAATCGCCACCAGCCCCTTCGCCGCGATCTCGATCGAGGGTGTGCAAGAGGAAGCCTGGAAACACGACGTGCTGGTCGAAGTGGTGATGACCGGCGGCGACACGGCCTATGAGAACGCGATCCTGCGCAAATGGTCCGCCGACCGGGTCGAGGGGGTGGTCTATGGCGCGATCCTGACGCGCCCGGTTGACCCGCCCGACGCGCTGGGCAAGCACCGCGCGGTCCTGCTCAATTGCCACGATGCCGAGGGGCGGCTGCCCTCGGTCGTGCCGGCGGAACGGCGCGGCGGCGAGGCCGCGGCGCGGATGCTGATCGAGGCGGGGCACCGCAAGATCGCCTTCATCTCGGGCGAAAGCTGGATGGAGGCGGCGGACCAGCGGCTCGAAGGCTACGAGCGCGCGCTGCGCGCGGCGGGGCTGCCGGTCGACCCGGGGCTGATCCAGGCGGGGAACTTCCTGCCCAGCGGCGGCCGTGCCGCGACGCTTCGCCTGCTCGATGGGCCGACCCGCCCCGACGCCATCTTTTGCGCCAACGACCTGATGGCCGTCGGCTGCTACGAGGCGTTGAAAGAGCGCGGCGAACGGGTGGGCGAGACCATGGCGGTGATGGGCTATGACGACCAGGAAATCGCCCAGCACCTCTCGCCGGCGCTCAGCACCGTGCTGCTGCCGCACCGCGAGATGGGGCATTGGTGCACCCAGGTGCTGCTGGCGGGCGAGGGCAAGGCGGCCGGGCATCACCGCATGGAATGCCCGGTCGTGGTGCGGGATTCCCACTTTTGCAGGACCGGCGTCTAGGCGGCGATCAAGCCCGCCCGCCCCGCGCTTTGCCGTTTCAGAATCGCCGTGAGCCTGCTAAGTCTTGTGTCATGAACACACACGCCCCCAATATGCGCCCGCAAATCCGGCAACTGGACGAAGCAGCGATCAACCGCATCGCCGCGGGCGAAGTGGTCGAACGCCCGGCTTCGGCGGTGAAGGAACTGGTTGAAAACGCCATCGATTCGGGCGCGACCCGCATCCAGATCGACATCGCCCAGGGGGGCAAGTCGCTGATCCGGGTCACCGACAACGGCCACGGCATGGCGCCCGAGGATCTGCACCTCGCCCTGTCGCGGCACGCCACCTCCAAGATCGACGGATCGAACCTGCTCGACATCCACACCTTCGGGTTTCGCGGCGAGGCTTTGCCGTCGCTGGGTGCCGTCGGGCGGCTGACGATCCAGAGCCGCGCCGACGGTCATGAGGCGGCCGAGATCGCCTGCAACGGCGGTATCCTCGGCGATGTCAGGCCCTGCGCGCTGAACGCGGGCACCGTGGTCACCCTGCGCGATCTCTTCTACGCCACCCCGGCGCGGCTGAAATTCCTGCGCACCGACCGCGCCGAAGGCCAGGCGATCACCGACACGATCCGCCGGCTGGCCATGGCCGAGCCGTCGATCTCCTTCACCCTGCGCGAGGTTTCCGACGGCCAGGACCGGATCGTCTTCCGTGCCGATGCGGCCACCGGCGATCTCTTCGACGCGTTGCGCACGCGGCTGGCGCAGGTCATGGGGGCGGAGTTCACCGACAACGCCCTGCCCGTCGACGCAATTCGCGAGGACATCCGCCTGACCGGCTATGCCGCCTTGCCGACCTATTCGCGGGGCTCGGCGGTGGCGCAATACCTCTTCGTCAACGGCCGTCCGGTCCGCGACAAGCTGCTGATCGGGGCGTTGCGCGGGGCCTATGCCGATTTCCTCAGCCGCGACCGCCATCCCGCCGCCGCGCTCTTCGTCGATTGCCCGCCCGAACGCGTCGACGTCAACGTGCACCCGGCCAAAGCCGAGGTCCGCTTCCGCGATCCCGGGCTGGTGCGCGGGCTGATCGTCTCCGCCGTCCGTCATGCGCTGGCCGAGGCCGGGCACCGCGCCTCGTCCACCGTGGCCGACGCGACGCTGGGCGCAATGCGGCCCGAACCGATGCAGCCACGCATCTACCAGATGGACCGGCCTTCGCAGCAGGCGCGCAGCACCGCCTATCACGCGCAGGCCCCGGGCTTTGCCGAGATGGCGGGCACCTACAGCGCGCGGGTCGATCCTGTCGAGGACGGCCCGCAAGGGCAGGAGGAGACGCCCGCCACCGCCCTTCCGCTGGGCGCCGCGCGGGGGCAGGTGCATGAAAACTACATCATCGCCCAGACCGAGGACGGCCTCGTCATCGTCGACCAGCACGCCGCCCACGAACGGCTGGTCTACGAACGGCTCAAGACGCAGATGGCGGAAAACGGCGTCGCCGCGCAGGCCCTCCTGATCCCCGAGATCGTCGATCTGTCGACCGACGACCAGGCGCTGATCCTGTCGGTGGCCGAGGATCTCGCGCGCATGGGCCTTACCGTCGAGCCCTTCGGCGGCGCGGCCGTGGCCGTGCGCGAAACTCCCGCCATCCTGGGCGAGGTCAACGCAAAGGCGCTGATCCTCGACATCCTCGACGAGCTGGCCGACCTGGGCAGCGCCTCGCTGGTGCAGGCCCGGATCGAGGCGATCCTGAGCCGTGTCGCCTGCCACGGCTCGATCCGCAGCGGCCGCCGGATGCGCGCCGAAGAGATGAACGCGCTCCTGCGCGAGATGGAGGCGACGCCGCATTCCGGTCAGTGCAACCACGGGCGGCCCACCTATGTGTCGCTGAAGCTGTCCGATATCGAACGGCTCTTCGGGCGCACATGATCACCATCGGCGACACCTCGTATGCGCTGAACGATCCGCTGGTGCTGGCCGTGCTCGCGGGCGCGGTTGTGCTGCTGCTGATCCTCGTGCTTCTCATCGTCGCGGCGCGGGCCGCGGGCCGGTCGGCGCGGCTGGCCGAACCGCTTGCGCTGCAACTGGGCCAGCTCGGCCAGCGCGTGCAGTCGCTTGGCGACGGGCAGGAACGGCTGGCCGGCGGGCTGCACCACGTCAGCGAGGCGCAGGCCCAAAGCCAGACCGCGATGCTGCAGCTTATGGAAAAGCGGCTGGCCGAGGTGCAGGAGCGGATGACCGAGAACCTCTCGGGCTCTTCCCGCCGCACGGCCCAGAGCCTTGGCGAATTGCAGGAACGGCTCAAGGTCATCGACAAGGCGCAGGACAATATCACCAAGCTGTCGGGCGACGTGCTGTCCCTGCAGGACATCCTGTCGAACAAGCAGACGCGCGGGGCCTTCGGGGAAATCCAGCTGACCGACATCGTGACCAAGGCGCTGCCATCGGACAGTTTCACGCTGCAGGCGACGCTGTCGAACGGCAAGCGCGCCGATTGCCTGATCCATCTGCCCAACCCTCCCGGCCCCATCGCCATCGACAGCAAGTTTCCGCTTGAGGCCTACGAACAGCTGCGCCGCGCCGAAACCCAGGATCAGCTCAACCGCGCGGTGCAGGCGCTGCGGCTTTCGGTGCGCAAGCACATCAAGGACATCGCCGAGCGCTACATCCTCGAGGGCGAGACGGCGGATGGCGCGCTGTTCTTCCTGCCGTCCGAGGCGATTTATGCCGAGCTGCATGCCAATTTCCCAGAAGTGGTCCGCGAAGGTTTTGCCGCGCGGGTCTGGATCGTCAGCCCAACCACCTGCATGGCGACGCTCAACACCATGCGCGCCATTCTGAAAGACGCGCGGATGCGCGAACAGGCGGGGGCGATCCGCCGGGAACTGGGGTTGCTTTACGCCGATGTGGACCGTCTGGGCACGCGGGTCGAAAACCTCGACCGGCATTTCGGGCAGGCGGCCAAGGACATTTCCGACATCAAGATCAGCGCCGACAAGGCGGGTCGGCGGGCCAAGCGGCTCGACAATTTTGACTTTGAGGAGCTCGCGGGTGAGGGTGACGACAGAATCGTCAAACTGACCAAACCCGGAGAGTGACCCATGCCCTTTGCCCCGCGCGTTCTGACCGATGACGATTTGCGCGCTTTGGGGATCACCCCGTCTGACGTCGTCGCCTGTATCGAGGACGCGATCCGCGACAAGGCGGCGGGTCGTCTGTTGACCACGCCCAAATCGGCGCTCCAGCCCGGCGACGGGCGCTACATGATGACCACGCTGGCCTCGGGCGAGGTGACCGTGGTCAAGGCGGTGACGGTCTGCCCCGACAACCCCGGCCGTGGCCTGCCATCGATCACCGGGGCGATCATGGTGCTGGACGCCCATAGCGGTGTGCTGCTGGCGGTGATGGATTCCGAATGGATCACCGGCGTGCGCACCGCCGGGCTTAGCGGCGCCGCCGCGCGGCGGATGGCCGATCCCAAGGCCGGGGTCATCAGCTTTGTCGGCTGCGGTCTGCAGGCGCGCAGCCATCTCGAGCTTTTCGCCGGGCTTTTCCCTTTGCGCGAGCTGCGCGCCTATGGGAGGGGGCAGGAAAACATCGACCGGCTTTGCGGCATGGCCAACGGCCTGGGGATGGCGGCGAAGGTCTGCGAGCGCCCCGAGGAGGCGCTGGAGGATGCCGATATCGTCGTCACCTCGATCCCGATCACCTACAGCGGCGAGCCGTTTCTGGACGCGCGGCTGATGAAGCCGGGATCGCTGGCCATCGTCACCGACGCGGCCAAGCCCTGGATTCCCGAAGGGCGCGCCGCGTTCCGGACCGTCGTGGTCGACGATGTCGATCAAGAGCTGTCGATGCCCGAACCGGTGGTGCCCGCCGGGCAAATCACCGACGACCTGACCGGGCTGCTCAGCCGCGATGTGCCGCTGCGGCCCGGGCCGCGGGCCTTCATGTTCCGCGGCATGGCCGCCGGCGATTACGCCCTCGCCGCACGGGTCTGGCGCCAGATCGCCGGCCAATCCGGCTGAGTGCGTAGTAATATGGCGGACGAATCGGGCTTGGTGAAATATCGTTTAAGGCTGAACAATATTCATGCCCTCAGTGCATGGACGGTATGCAGCGGCATGCCTGCCGCGGGGGAACCCAAGCTGCTAGGCACGCGTTGACCGCCGGGACGTGCTGCGGAAATTGGGTAGACCCGATGACGCATCGCAGGCCGGGAAAGAATGGTTTAGGCCTAAACCAAATATAGCGCCACGGGGGCGCAAGACAGGAAGAAGAGGGACTATGACAGACAATCCCCAGGATATCGATCCGACGGAATCCCAGGAATGGCAGGATGCAATCGAGGATGTGATCCTGCGCGACGGCGCCGACCGCGCGCATTATCTTCTCGACAAGGCCGTGCAGCAGGCCCGCGCCGCCGGTGCGCGGCTGCCGTTCTCGGCCACGACGCCGTATCAGAACACGATCTCGCCGGATGACGAGGTCCCCATGCCCGGCGATTACGAAATGGAGTGGCGGATCCGCACGATCAACCGTTGGAACGCCATGGCCACGGTTGTGCGGCGCAACAAGGAATCTTCCGAATACGGCGGGCATATCGCCTCGTTCGCGTCGTCGGCGGCGCTTTACGACGTGGGGCTCAACCATTTCTGGCGCGCCAAGTCGGCGATCCACGGCGGCGATCTGGTGTTCTTTCAGGGCCATGTGGTGCCCGGCATTTACGCGCGGTCCTTCATGGAGGGCCGCATCAGCCAGGACCAGCTCGAGGCGTTCCGGTCCGAGGTCAATGGCGGTGGCCTGAGTTCCTATCCGCACCCCTGGCTGATGCCGGACTACTGGCAGTTCCCGACCGTTTCGATGGGCCTGGGGCCACTGATGGCGATCTACCAGGCGCGGTTCATGAAATACATGCACAACCGCGGCCTGATCGACGCGGGCGACCGCAAGGTCTGGGTCTTCCTCGGCGACGGCGAGATGGACGAACCAGAAAGCCTGGGCGCGATCAGCCTCGCGGCGCGGGAAAAGCTCGACAACCTGATCTTCGTGGTCAACTGCAACCTGCAGCGGCTCGACGGCCCGGTGCGCGGCAACTCGAAGATCGTGCAGGAGCTTGAGGGCGAGTTTCGCGGCGCGGGCTGGGATGTGATCAAGCTGCTCTGGGGCAAGGGCTGGGACGAACTGCTGGAAAAGGACACCAGCGGCAAGCTGCGCCAGCTTATGAACGAAACGCTGGACGGCGATTATCAAACCTTCAAGTCGAAGGACGGCGCCTATATCCGCGAGCATTTCTTCGGCAAATACCCTGAGACCGCGGCGCTGGTCGAGGACATGACCGACGATCAGATCTGGGCGCTGCGGCGCGGCGGGCACGATCCCAAGAAGGTCTACAACGCCTTCCTGCGCGCAACCAAGACCCAAGGCCAGCCGACCTGCATTCTGGTCAAGACGGTCAAGGGCTACGGCATGGGCACCGCCGGCGAAGGCCAGAACACCACCCACCAGCAAAAGAAGATGCAAGAGGACCAGCTGCGCGCCATGCGCGACCGGTTCAAGATCCCGGTGGACGACGCCGACCTTCCCAAGGCGCCCTTTGTGACGCTGAACAACGCGCAAAAGGCCTATCTGGCCGAGCGGCGCAAGGAACTGGGCGGCAGCTTCCCCAAGCGCGACAGCAAGGTCGATGCGCTGGAAATCCCCGGGCTGGACAAGTTCAAGGGCCAGCTGGAATCGACGGGCGACCGCGAGATCAGCACAACCATGGCCTTCGTGCGCATCCTGACCACGCTGCTGCGCGACAAGAAGATCGGCAAGAACGTGGTCCCGATCGTGCCGGACGAATCCCGCACCTTCGGGATGGAGGGGCTGTTCCGGTCGGTCGGCATCTACAACCCGCTGGGGCAGAACTATACCCCGCAGGACCGCGACCAGATGATGTTCTACAAGGAAAGCGCCGACGGTCAGGTGCTTCAGGAAGGCATCAACGAGGCGGGCGCGATGGCCGACTGGATCGCGGCGGCGACGTCGTACTCGACCCACGGCGTTCCGATGATCCCGTTCTACATCTATTACTCGATGTTCGGCTTTCAGCGGATCGGCGATCTGGCCTGGGCCGCTGGCGACAGCCGCGCGCGCGGCTTCATGCTGGGTGGCACGGCGGGGCGCACCACGCTGAACGGCGAGGGGCTCCAGCATGAGGACGGGCACAGCCACATCCTGGCGGGCACCATCCCCAACTGCATCAGCTACGACCCGACCTTCAGCTACGAGGTTGCGGTGATCGTGCAGCACGGGCTCAAGCGGATGTATGAGGATCAGGAGGACGTGTTCTTCTACCTGACCCTGATGAACGAGAATTATCAGCATCCCGAAATGCCGATGGGCGCCGAGGAGGGCATCATCAAGGGTCTTTACCGGATGTCGAAGACCCCGCGTCCGGGCAAGAAGCACGTCAACCTGATGGGGTCGGGCACGATCCTGGTGCAGGCGATCAAGGCGGCCGAGATGCTGAAGGAAGACTTTGGCGTGACCTCGGACATCTGGTCGGCCACCAGCTTTAACGAGCTGGCCCGCGACGGTCAGGACTGCGCGCGCCACAACCGCCTGAACCCGACCGCCGAACAGCGGGTGCCCTACGTCACCCAGCAGCTCGACGGGGTCAAAGGCCCGGTGATCGCGGCCACCGACTATATGAAGAACTTCGCCGAGCAGATCCGCGGCTTTGTGCCCCAGCGGTACACGGTGCTGGGCACCGACGGCTTTGGCCGGTCCGACAGCCGTGTGAACCTGCGGCGGTTCTTCGAGGTGGATGCCAACCACATCGCGGCGGCGGCCGTCGTGGATTTGTACCGCGAGGGCGTGCTGTCCGAAAAGGACGTGGAAAAGGCCATTCAGAAATATGACATCGACGGCGGCAAGCCGAACCCGCGTCTGGTGTAACGGCGGGAACGAGGAGACAGAAGTATGACAACCGAAATCAAAGTTCCCGACATCGGCGATTTCACCGACGTGCCGGTGGTGTCCGTGCTGGTCAGCGTCGGCGATACCATCGCCGAGGAAGACCCGATCGTCGAACTGGAATCCGACAAGGCGACGATGGAAGTGCCGTCGAGCCACGCCGGTGTGGTCAAGGAAATCAAGGTCAGCGAAGGCGACAAGGTCAGCGAAGGCGCGGTTATCCTGATCGTCGAAGCCTCGGGCGGGGCGGCCGCCGAGGACGCGCCGAAAGAGGCCCCCAAGGCCGAAGCTGCGCCCGCGGGAGGTGCCGGATCAAGCCCGGCACCGGCGCCCGCTCCGGCCCCTGCCGCTGCGGCCGCAGTGACCGACGCCGGGTTTTCCCGCGTCCATGCCTCGCCTTCGGTGCGCGCCTATGCCCGCCGGGTCGAGGTCGATCTGAACACCGTAAACGGCACCGGCCGCAAGGGCCGCATCCTGCGCGAGGATGTCGAGAAGGCGCTCAAGGCCCAGGTGGCCCCGGCCGCCGGTGGCGGCGCGGCCGTGCAGGGCGGCATGGGCATCCCGCCGATCCCCGCCGTCGATTTCAGCAAGTTCGGCCCCATCGAAGAGGTCGACATGCCCCGGATCAAGAAGATCTCGGGCCCCGCGCTGCACCGGTCCTGGCTGAACATCCCGCATGTCACCCATAACGACGAGGCCGACATCACCGATCTCGACGCCTACCGCAAAGAGATGGACGGGATGGCCAAGGAGCAGGGCTATCGCGTGACGCTGCTGTCTTTTGTGATCAAGGCCTCGGTCTCGGCGCTGAAGACCCATTGGGAGTTCAACAGCTCGATCCATCCGGACGGCGACAAGCTGATCAAGAAGGATTTCTACAACATCGGTTTCGCAGCGGACACGCCCAACGGGCTGATGGTGCCGGTGATCAAGGATGCCGACCGCAAGGGGATCGTCGAGATCTCCAAGGAGCTGATGGAGCTTTCCGCCGCCGCCCGCGACGGCAAGCTGAAATCGGCGGATATGCAGGGCGCGACCTTCACCATCTCGTCGCTCGGCGGGATCGGCGGGACGTCCTTCACCCCCATCGTCAACGCGCCAGAGGTGGCGATCCTGGGCCTCACGCGCTCCAAGATTGCGCCGGTCTGGAACGGCGAGGACTTCGTGCCGCGCCTGATGCAGCCCTTGTCGCTCAGCTATGACCACCGTGCCGTCGATGGCGCCCTGGCCGCGCGCTTCTGCGTGACGCTCAAGACGCTGCTTGGCGATATGCGCAAGCTGATGTGGTAAGGGAGGTCAGTAAAATGGACATCAAGGTTCCCGATATCGGCGATTTCACCGATGTGCCCGTGGTCAGCATCCTTGTCAGCGTCGGCGACACGATCGCCGCAGAGGATCCGCTGATCGAACTGGAATCCGACAAGGCTACGATGGAGGTGCCCTCTCCGGCCGCCGGCAAGATCACCGAGATCAAGGTGAGCGAAGGCGACAAGGTCAGCGAAGGCACCGTGATCATGGTGGTCGAAAGCGCCGACGCCGCCGGTGCCGAGGAGGCCCAGAAAGGGGCCGAGGAGGCACCCGCCGAAGCCCCCAAGGCGGTCGCCGCCACCGGCACGGCCGCCGGCAAGGGCGATGTGCATGCCGAGGTGGTCGTGCTGGGTTCCGGCCCCGGCGGCTACACCGCGGCCTTTCGCGCCGCCGACCTGGGCAAGAAGGTCGTCCTGATCGAGAAATACCCGAATCTGGGCGGGGTCTGCCTCAACGTCGGCTGCATTCCTTCCAAGGCGCTGCTGCACGTGGCCAAGGTCATCACCGAGGCCGAGGAGATGGGCGCGCATGGCGTCAGCTTTTCCAAGCCCAAGGTCGATCTTGATGAGCTGCGCAAGTTCAAGGACGGCGTCGTAGGTCAGCTGACCGGTGGCCTTGGCGGTCTTGCCAAGGGCCGCAAGGTGCAGGTCGTGCAGGGCTACGGCACTTTCACCGGGCCCAACATGATCGAGGTCGTGGGCGACGGCGGCAAGACCAACGTCAGCTTCGACCAGTGCATCATCGCCGCCGGGTCCGAACCGGTGAACCTGCCCTTCATCCCGCATGACGACGAGCGGGTGATTGACAGCACCGGCGCGCTCGAGCTGCGCGATATTCCCAAGCGGATGCTGGTCCTCGGCGGCGGCATCATCGGGCTGGAGATGGCCTGCGTCTACGACGCGCTGGGGGCCAAGATCACCGTGGTCGAATTCATGGACCAGCTGATGCCCGGGGCGGACAAGGACATCGTCAAGCCTCTGCACAAGCGCATCGAGGGGCGGTATGAGAATATCTTCCTCAAGACCAAGGTGACGGCGGTCGAGGCGCAGAAGAAGGGCCTCAAGGTCACTTTCGAGGACGACAAGGGCGAGACCTTCACCGACACCTTCGACAAGGTGCTGGTGTCCGTCGGCCGCAAGCCCAACGGCAAGCTGATCGACGCGGAAAAGGCCGGCGTCGCGGTGGACGAGCGCGGCTTTATCGCCGTCGACAACCAGCAGCGCACCGGTGTGCCGCATATCTTCGCCATCGGCGACGTGGTGGGCCAGCCCATGCTGGCGCACAAGGCCGTGCACGAGGGCAAGGTCGCGGCAGAGGTCGCGGCGGGCGAAAAGCGGTTCTTCGACGCCAAGCTGATCCCATCGGTCGCGTATACCGACCCCGAGGTCGCCTGGTGCGGCCTGACCGAAACCGAGGCCAAGGCCAAGGGCATCAAGTACGAAAAGGGCGTCTTCCCCTGGGCCGCGTCGGGCAGGTCGCTGTCCAACGGGCGCAGCGAGGGCATCACCAAGCTGCTCTTCGATCCCGAGGACGACCGCCTGATCGGCGCCTGCATCGTCGGCACGAACGCCGGCGATCTGATCGCCGAAGCGGCGCTTGCCATCGAAATGGGGGCGGATGCGGTCGATCTGGGCCACACCATCCACCCGCACCCGACGCTGTCGGAAACGGTGAACTTTGCGGCAGAGATGTTCGAAGGCACGATCACCGACCTGATGCCGCCGAAAAAGCGCAAGCATTGATCAAGGGGTGGGGCCGACCCCATCCTGACTATGCAGACCGATTGTTGGCCAAGGCGTCGCCGCCTTGGCCAACTTCTTTCAGGACAGGCGTTTCGCGACCTCCGATGTCGCATCGCGTTTTTCGCGCGGGGTCGGGCTGGCCTATGCTGGTCTCATCACAGGAGGATCGACCATGCTGGCAGAGGCGCGCAACAGAACCGCGATCTTACAGGAACGGATGCGCGCGGACGGGATCGCCGAGGCGGTCTTTACCGACGAAAGCTCTATCGCCTATCTGGCCGGCTTCTGGGGCTATCTGGGGATCGAGTTCGGGCGGCCCACCATGCTGGTGGTGCGCGCCGAGGCCGATCCGGTGATCATCACCCCGCTGATGGAATCCGAGATGGTCGCCGAAATGACCTGGGTCGGCGATATCCGCCGGTGGGAGGATATGGGCCCCAACAGCTGGGGCCGGGCGCTGGCGTCGGTTCTGCCGGACGCGCCGTCTGCGATCTGGGTGGAAAAGCGGCAGTTGCCCGCGCTGGTGCGCAATTTCCTCGATGACACATGGCCGGGCGTGCCGCTTTGCGACATCGGCCCGGTGCTGGGCGCGCAGCGGATGATCAAGTCACCCTTCGAGATCGACGTGATGCGGCAGGCGGGACAGATCGCCGGGGCGATGATGGCCGCTGCCCAGGGCTCGCTCCGGGAAGGGGCGCATGAATACGAAAGCGCGCTGGCGGTGATCGAGGCGGGCACGCGCGCCGCGGCGGGGTTCCTGACCGATCGCGGATGGGAGCGTTTCGTGTCGCCGCTCATCCACAATCTGCAAATCCTGCAAAGCGGGCGCGACACCTCGATGGTGCACCGCCGCGCGTCGGTCAAACCCTATGCCGCCTACGACCCGGTCTATTTCTGCTTCTGCAACATGGCGCAGTTCAAGCAATACAAGCTGGGCTTCGACCGGATGTTTCATGTCTCGGGCGTGACGGACGAGGCCGCCCGCGTCCAGCAGGCGGCCATCGACGCGCAACAGGCCGCAATTGCAGCGATCCGGCCGGGGGTCGAGGCGCAGGATATCGCCGCCGCCGCGGATGCCGTCTATGCCGAGCGGGGCTATCAGACCGGGTACCGCACCGGACGGTCCATCGGTGTGGCCTATCTGGAGGCGCCAGAACTCAAGGCCGGGGACAGGACCGTGCTGCAGCCGGGCATGACCTTCGCCGTCGACGGCGGGATATCGGTCGATGGTGTCACCGCCGGGCGGATCGGCGATTCGGTGGTGGTGACCGAGACCGGCTGCGAATACCTGACCGATTACCCGCGCGAGGTCATGGTGACATGAGCCTTCGCCTGGCAGTTCTGCAAAGCCCCGGCGCGCTGGACGGTGTCGATGCGCGGCTGGACTGGCTGGAGACGCAGCTGGCGAGGCTTCGTGCCGATCTGGTGCTGCTGCCAGAGCTTTTCGCCTGCGGCTACAACATCAGCGGGCTGTTGCGCGACCGGGCCGAGCCGCGCGACGGGCCGGCAGCAACACGGATCGCCGCGCTTGCCCGCGCGCATGGCATCGCGATCTGCTATGGCTATGCAGAGGCCGGGGCCGCGGCGCTTTACAACGCGGCGCAATGCTTTGGGCCGGATGGCGCGGTGTTGGCGCATCAACGCAAGCTCGCCATCCCGCCGGGGTTCGAGCGCGACGTCTTTACCCCTGGTGCGGCTTGTACGCTGTTCGATCTGGCGGGGCTCCGGCTGGCCATCCTGATCTGCTACGACGCCGAGTTTCCGGAAACTGTCCGCCACGTGGCGGCGCAGCGCGCGCAGCTGGTGCTGGTGCCGACCGCGCTGGGGGCGGATTGGGGCTGGGTCGCGGACAGCATGATCCCGGTGCGGGCCTATGAAAACGGCGTCTGGCTGGCCTATGCCAACCATGCGGGTGCCGAAAATGGCCTGACCTATCTGGGCCGCAGCGTGATCGCCGCGCCAGGCGGCGTCGAAGCGGCCCGCGCCGGGGACGGGCCGCAACCGATCACGGCGACGATCACCGCCGACGCGGTCGAAGCCGCGCAGGCGCGACTTCCCTATCTCAGCGACAGAAGCCGCTTGAAACTGTGATCAGATCTTGACGAAAGGCTGCACAAGACGCGGCAGAAGCCCCTTGAACCGCAGCGGCGCGTCGGTGACCGCAAGGCAGATGCAATCCTCAGAGATATCAGCGACGGGTGTGTGGTGCACCTCTTCATGCGCGACCTCGATATCGCCACGGGCGAAACGGCCGTCGTCATCCTCGAACGCGCCTTTCAGAACCAGCGTCAGCTCCATCCCCGAATGCGAATGGTCGGGGATCGCGGTGCCTGCAGGGATATAGAGCAGCCGCGCGGTCGCCGTGTCGGAGGTGGGCAGGATGGCCTGCTTGACGCCCATCCCGACCGGGCGCCATTTCACATCCTCCAGCGTGCCGCCGACGTAATCGGCCAGCGGGGCGGGCAGGACGTCGTCGCCGGCCGACATACGCGCCTCGGTCGCGGACCAGGCACCGTTGCGGATCAGGTCGAGCGCGCCGGACAGGCAGGCGTCGGACACCTCGACCATGTCAGACCCTTCGACGAGGGCGCCGCCCACAGCGTCGTACGATTCCACCGCCGCGCGGCACTCGTCGCAGAGCGATACATGCGTCGCCACGATCAGGTTCACCGCCTCGGGCAGGGTGCCGGACGAATACCCCATGATCAGGTCGTCGGTAAGATGATGTCGTATCTTCATCGGTTTGGTCACTTCTGGTCCATGGCGCGGCGCAGTCGTTCCAGCGCCAGCCGTATTCTCGATTTGATCGTGCCAAGCGGCAGGCCCGTCTGTTCGGCGATTTCCGAATGGGTGTAGTCGCCAAAATACGCCTTTTCGATCAGCTCTCGTTGTTTTTCGGGCAGGGCTGCAATAGCGGCCCCGAGTTGTTCGCTTTCCTGTTGCAGACCGATCACATCGGCCTGATCCGGTTCCGCCTCGGGCCCCCAGGGCAGATCCTCGGGTTCGGGGCGTTTCTGTTTGCGCAGAACGTCGATCTTCTTGTTCCGTGCGATCGTATAGACCCACGTCGCCACGCTGGCGCGGCTGGGATCGAAGAGATGCGCCTTGCGCCAGACGGTGGCCATCACCTCTTGCACGCATTCCTCTGCGAGCGCGGCATCGGTGCCAGAGCGCATCAGAAAGGACTTGAGCCGCGGCGCGAAGTGCCGGAACACCGCCACAAAGGCCGCTTCGTCCTTGTGGTCGCGGATCCGGATGAGCAAGGTCATCAGGTCCTCGGTCGTGTCGTTTTTAGAAGTCTCCAACCCTTCGGGTCCCGCAGTCCTGATCTGTTGAGACGAAAGCACCGTACCGCCGGAAACATCCGACTCCGCGCCACTGACATCCATGAGGCCCTGACTGACTAACATAAACTGATTACGGGCGTGTGCCTTCCGTGGATCACAACAAAATTTCTTTTTCATTTTTCATCCGAACGGCGCGGGACGGCGTAAAGCAAAGTAGACAATCGCCAAGGAGCACTCCCCAGATGCCATTTGAAGCCCGCGCCGGTAAGCCGCGAAGAATTGCCGTGATCGGCGCAGGGATTTCGGGGATGGGGGCCGCGCACATGCTGGCGGACGACAATCACGTCACCCTGTTCGAGGCCGAACCGCGGTTGGGCGGGCACGCGCGCACCAAGATCGCCGGCAAGCGCGGGGACCAGCCGGTCGATACCGGCTTTATCGTGTTCAACTACGCCAACTATCCGCATATGGCGCAACTCTTCGAACGGCTGGATGTTCCCGTCGTCAAGTCGGACATGAGCTTTGCCGCCTCTCTGCGCGGCGGCGATCTGGAATACGGGCTGCGCAGTCTTTCGGCGCTCTTTGCGCAAAAGCGTAACGCGGTAAACCCCCGGTTCCTCGGGATGGTCCGCGACATTGCGAAATTCAACGCCCGCGCGCTGGAGGAAAGCCGCGACCGATCGCTCAGCCTGGGCGACTTCCTGGCCAATCTTGGGACTGGCGACTGGTTCCGCGATTATTATCTGCTGCCGCTGTCCGGTGCGATCTGGTCCACACCGGTCGAGCAGATGCTCGACTTTCCAGCGCACGCGATGATCCAGTTCTTCGAGAACCACGCGCTGCTGCACCACACCGGCCAGCACCAGTGGTACACGGTGGACGGCGGATCGGTGGAATACGTCCGCCGTTTGGGCGACGAGATGGTCCGCCAGGGCGTGCAGCTGCGTCTGGGTACGCCCATCGATGCGGTACGCCGCGTCGTCGCCGGGGCCGAAGTCAAAGCGCAGGGCGGCGAATGGGAGAGCTTCGACGAGGTGGTCTTTGCCACCCATTCCGACGATTCCCTGCGGCTCTTGTCCGACGCCACCCCGATGGAACAGCGCGCGCTGGGAGCGGTGAAATACCAGCCCAACCGCGTCGTGCTGCACGCGGACGAAAGCATTATGCCCAAGCGGCGGGTGACGTGGTCGTCGTGGAACTATACCGAGGACAAGGTCAAGGCGATGAACACCATCGACCTGACCTATTGGATGAACTGCCTGCAGCCGATCCCGATGGACGACCCGATGTTCGTCACGCTGAATTCGGCCCGGACGATCCGCGAAGAGCTGATATATGACGAGACCGTGCTGCGCCATCCGGTCTATGACCTTGCCGCGCTCGAGGCGCAGCAGGTCGTCGCGGCGATGAACGGGACCGGCAACACCTGGTTCTGCGGGGCCTGGATGAAGAACGGCTTTCACGAGGACGGGCTGTCGAGCGCGGTGGACGTGGTCACGGCGATCCGGGCGCAGAATGCGGTGGCCACCGCCGCATGAGTGCCGCCGTCGATCATATCGCCGGGCATACCTACCACGGGCGCAAGGGGGCGATCGCCAATGCCTTCCGCTATTCGGTGGACTTCGTGATGCTGGACGCCGAGGCCGAGAAGCCGCGCGCACCCCTGCTGTTTTCGCGCAACGGCGGCAATCTGGTGTCGCTGCACGACCGCGACCATGGCGGCGCGCCGGGCGCGGGGCGCGGCGCGATCTGGGCGCGCGAGGTGCTCGAGGCGCATCAGGTGCGTGCCGGTGGGCCGCTGATGCTGCTGGCGCAGCCGCGCATGCTGGGCCATGTGTTCAACCCGGTGTCCTTCTGGCTGGCGCATGACGACAGCGACCGCCTGATCGCGGTGATCGCCGAGGTGAGCAACACCTTCGGCGACCGGCATTCCTACCTCTGCGTCAAGCCGGACCGGTCCGAAATCGGACCCGGCGACCGGCTGACCGCGACCAAGATCTTTCACGTCTCGCCGTTCCAGCCCATCGAGGGCGGCTATGTCTTCCGCTTCGACATCCGCGAGGACCGGATCGGCATCTGGATCGACTACACCTCGCAGACGGGCGGGCTGATCGCCACGCTGACCGGCCGCCGGCGGCGGCTGACCAACCGCTCGATCCTGTGGTCGGCGCTGACGCGCCCGCTGGGCGCGCGGCGGGTGCTGGCGCTGATCCACTGGCAGGCGCTGAAACTGTGGTGGAAGGGCGCGCGCTATCGTGTCCGCCCCACGCCGCCGGTGGAGGATGTCAGCCAGTGATGACCCATCGTTTGCCGGCCTATGCCGTCTTTGCCGGGGTGCTGGCGGCGGCGGGATTGCCGATCTACATCCACGCCCCCAAGTTCTACGTCGACGAATACGCCGTCAGCCTTGGCGCGCTGGGCGCGGTGCTGTTCGGTCTGCGGCTGCTTGACGTGGTGCAGGACCCGCTGCTGGGCCGACTGGCCACGGCGGTGCGGCGGCACCAGGCGCTGGCGGTCGGCGTGGCGGCGGCGGTGATGGGCGCGGCGATGCTGGGGCTCTTTGCGGTGGAGCCGATAGGCTCGCCGCTGATCTGGTTCGCGGTGATGCTGACGCTGGTCTTCTCGGCCTTCAGCTTTCTGACGATCAACTTCTACGCCCGCGGTGTCGCCAAGGCCGATACTCTGGGCGGGCGCGGCCACCTGCGGCTGGCCCGCTGGCGCGAGACCGGGGCGCTTTTGGGCGTCTGCGTCGCGTCGGTGCTTCCTGCGGTCTTCATGACGATGGGCTGGCCGGCCTTTGCGGCCTTCGCGCTGATCTTTGCAGTCATGTGCGCTGTTGCTGCGGCTCTGATGTCGGCGGAATGGGGGGGCGATGTCGACCTGCCCGCCAGCGGCTTCGGGCCGGTGCTGGGGGATGCGGTGTCGCGCAGGCTGTTGCTGGTCGCGCTGGTGAACGCGGCCCCGGTGGCCGTCAGTTCGACCCTGTTTCTCTTCTTCGTCGAAAGCCGTCTGGACGCGCCGGGCTGGGAAGGGCCGCTCTTGCTGCTCTTCTTCGTGGCGGCGGCGGCGGCGGCCCCGGTCTGGGGCGTGTTGGCCGAGCGGCTGGGCGCGAAGCGCGTGCTGCTGGCGGCCATGGTGCTGAGCATCGTCGCCTTCGGCTTTGCGCTGGGGCTGGGGGCGGGCGACACGCTGGCCTTTGCGCTGATCTGCCTGGCGTCTGGCGCGGCGCTGGGGGCGGACATGACGCTGCTGCCCGCGATCTTCTCCGCGCGGATGCAGGTGGTGGCGCCCAACGCCACCGAGGGCTTTGCCCTGTGGTCCTTCGTGTCGAAGTTCACGTTGGCCTTTGCGGCGGTCGCGCTACTTCCAACACTGGAAGCGAGCGGATTTGTGTCGGGCGGGGGGAATGACGCGCAGGCGCTCTGGACCCTCTCCTTGTTGTACGCGGGCGTGCCCTGCGTTTTGAAACTGGTGGCAATCGCCTTGTTGGCGGCCACCCCGATTTCGGAGGACTGAAAATGGAAGCCCTCTACTACGTGCTGCTCGGTTCCGTTCTGATGGCGGTTCTGGGCTATCTCAAGACCCGGTATTTCACCTTTGTCGCGCAGGCGCCCGGCGATTATGCCGACGCGCCGGGCGAGGCGCTGGACCTGCGCCGCCACCTTAATGGCCCGATTGCCTGCGAAGGCGTGATATATGGTCCGACGGGCCGTGTGACTTCGCGCTTCGTGGGCGATTTCGAGGCCGAGTGGAACGGCAATGTGGGCGTGATGCGCGAACGCTTCACCTATGACAGCGGCGAGGTGCAGGAGCGTCAGTGGAACCTGACGCTGGGCAATGACGGCCGCGTGCGGGCGACCGCCGCCGACGTGGTCGGTGAGGGGCAGGGTGTGCAATGCGGCCCGTCGCTGCAACTGCGCTACCGGATTCGGCTGCCCGAGGACGCGGGCGGGCATGTGCTGGACACGACCGACTGGATGTATCTTGCCCCGAACGGCACCATCGTGAACCGCAGCCAGTTCCGCAAATTCGGCATCAAGGTGGCCGAACTGGTGGCCACGATGCGCCAGAAGGAACCCGTATGAGGGAGTGGGCCGGCAAACGCTATTGGCTCGTCGGCGCGTCCGAGGGGCTGGGCGAGGCGCTGGCGCACCGGTTGTCCGCGTCCGGGGTGCGGCTGATCCTGTCGGCCCGGTCGCGCGACAAGCTCGAGGCCCTGTCCGCCGCGCTGCCCGGCCCGTCCGAGGTGCAGCCGGTCGATCTGGCCGATGCGGATAGTCTGGCGCGGGCCGCCGAGGCGATCGGCGACATCGACGGGGTGGTGCAGATGGCCGGGGTCTACTGGCCCTTCGGCGCGCAAGGCTGGAACGCCGAACAGGCCAATATGATGGCCGATGTGAATTTCACCGGGGCGATGCGGCTGATGGGCGTGGTCCTGCCGCGGTTCATCGAAAGGGACCGGGGGCATATCGTGCTGACCGGGTCGCTGTCGGGCTTTCGCGGATTGCCGGCGGCGGCACCCTACACGGCGTCGAAGGCCGGGGTGATGACGCTGGCGGAATCGCTTCATGCGGACACGCGCAAGACCGGGGTCGATGTGCAGTTGGTGAACCCGGGGTTCATCAAGACGCGGCTGACCGACAAGAACGATTTTGCCATGCCGTTCATCATGGATCCGGACAAGGCCGCGCGGGTCTATTTCGAACACATGAATTCGAACGCGTTCAAGACCTCCTTCCCGACGCTCTTCAGCCTGGTGTTCCGGGGCAGCCAGTTTCTGCCGGACTGGCTCTATTACCGGCTGTTTGCCTGAGCGGGTTTGCGTAAGATCAAGGCGCGGGGTCCCCTCCGTCCTCATGGTGGGGGCAGGAAAAGGAGACGCGCTATGGATGAAATCTCTGTCAGAAAGGTGGCCGCCGTGATCGTCATGGCCCGAGAGCTGCATCGCGGCGAGGCGGAGCTGCGGGGTCTGATCGACCGGATGGACGAGGACGAGCAGGCCGCGCTGGTGGCGGTGATGTGGATCGGACGCGGGGCGTTCGAGGCCGAGGACTGGGCCGAGGCCATCGGCACCGCGCGGGCCGAGGCGACGACGCCGACGGCGGATTACCTGATCGGCACGCCGCATCTGGCCGACAACCTGGAGGCCGGGCTGGAAGCGCTGGGGTATGATGTGACCGACGAGGAAGACGAGGTTCTCTAGTCGGGGCCGACGGGCGCCGCTCGCGCCAAGGCGCGTCGCCCCGCCCGCCGTCCCGTGGGGTGCTTTGTTCAGCGCAGCGCGCGGCCTTTGAGGATCGCGTCGGGGCCGAAGCGGGCGCGGATCGCGTCGGTCGCGCGTTCGGCATGCGCGCGCGTCAGAGCCCCGGGGTCAAGCAGATCGCCCGCCCGGTCGGCGCTGTCGGCGGCGCAGAGATCCGAGAGCCCCGCGCCCAGCAGCCGGAACGGGCCCTTGTGCGCCTGCGGCTGGAAAAGGTCATGCGCCGTGCGGTAGAGCCGGTCGGCGATCTGTGTGGGGTCGCTCAGCGCGTGGCGGCGGGTGATCAGGGTGAAATCGGCGCGTTTCAGTTTCAGCGTCACCACGCGCCCCGCCAGTCCTTTGGCCTTGGCGCGGTCGGCCACCTTTTCGCACATGCGCCACAGGTGGCCGTCGAGGATATCCGGGTCGGCGGTGGGATCGCTGAAGGTGGTTTCGTTGGAGACCGATTTCATCGGCGCGTCGCGACTGACGCGGCGGCGATCCTGCCCGCGCGCCAGATGCCAGAGCCGGTCGCCCATCGATCCGAAGCGCGCCGCCAGATCGGCGCGTTCCCAGCGCAGCAGATCGTCGAAGGTGCGGATGCCGGCCTTGTCCAGCGACTCTTGCCCGGCCGCGCCGACCCCCCAGATCAGCCGCACCGGCCGGGGCCGCAGAAAGCTTTCGGTCTCGGCCTTGCCGATCACCGAAAAGCCGTGCGGTTTGTCCAGATCCGACGCGATCTTGGCCAGGAACTTGTTGTGCGACAGGCCGATGGAGCCGGTCAGCCCCAGTTCCGACCGCATCCTCTTGATCAGCCGCGCCAGCATCACCGCGGGCGGCGCGCCGTGCAGCCGCGCGGTGCCGGTGAGATCGAGAAACGCCTCGTCCAGCGACAGGGGTTCGATGGCGGGGGTCAGGTCCTCCATCATCGCGCGAATGGCGCGGGAGGCTTCGGCATAGGCCTCCATCCGGGGTTTGATGATCACCGCGTCGGGGCAAAGCTTGAGCGCCTGGAACATCGGCATGGCCGAGCGCACGCCGCGGATACGGGCGATGTAGCAGGCGGTGGACACCACGCCGCGCCGCCCGCCGCCGATGATCACCGGCTTGTCGGCGAGCGAGGGATCGTCGCGCTTTTCCACGCTGGCATAGAAGGCGTCGCAATCCATATGCGCGATGCTGAGGTCCCAGAGCTCGTCATGGCGCAGGATGCGCGGCCGCTTGCACGACGGGCAACGGGGGCCGTCGTCGAACATCGTCAGACAATCGCGGCAGAGGGCGGGCATGGGGTGCGATCCGGGGACGGAGAGACTATGTGTGCAGTATACGTCCGAGATGGACCCGACACCATGACCGACATGACTGCACCATTTGCCGGGGCCAAGCTGATCCTCTTTCTGGGGGAACGGCTGGTGGTTCTGCGGCGCGACCACGCGCCGGGCATTCCCTGGCCCGGTTGTCTGGATTTCCCTGGCGGCGGCCGCGAGGGCGCGGAGAGCCCGCAGGCCTGTGCCCTGCGCGAGACCCGCGAAGAGATCGGGCTGTCAGTGGCGCCGGACGCGCTGATCTGGTCGCATGTTCACCGGCAGGGCGGTGCGGCGAGCTGGTTTTTTGCGGCGGAATTCGGCGCGGAACGGATCGCCGATGTGCGCTTTGGCGGTGAGGGCGCGGGTTGGCTGATGATGACGGCAGAGGCCTTTGTGCAGAGCCCCGATGCGATCCCGCATTTTCGGGACGTGCTGCAAGCCTATCTGCTCGACCGCCCGAACCGCTGAGGGCCGGGGCGCGTCAGGCCGCGCGGCGCTGCACGAACTGCTGGAAGAAGGCAGCGATTGTGCGGGATTCCGCCGTTTCGCGCGCGGCGTCTGCCGCGGTCGCGCGGCGCGACCGCAACGTGCCGGGTTGGTTCAGACGGACCAGCGCCGCCTGCCAAAGCCCCTGTGCCGCGCGTTCGAATGGTGTGTCGATGGGGGCGGCGAAGGTGCTGGCGATGCGCTGGCGGCCCTCTGCCGTGTCAAAGGCGACCAGCGCCTCGAAGGCCTGGGTTGCGGCGTTGTAGGTGACGTCGCGAAGCTGCGGGTTTCCGGTGCTCATGGGTTAACCTCGTGCCTGTCATATTGTCGTGCAACGCCGACAGGCCGGAAATTGTTCCCGCTAAGCATTGCCGCAGGTGCGTCAGGGCAGGGTATCCAGGATGTCCCGCGCGGCCTGTGCGGGATCGGCGGCGCGCCAGACGGGGCGGCCGACCACGATGTGATCGGCCCCGGCGGCGATTGAGGCGGCGGGAGTTGCGATGCGCTTTTGGTCGCCCGCGTCCGCGCCTTCGGGTCGTACGCCGGGGGTAACGATCAGCTTGCCCGCCGCCTCGGGCAGGGCGCGGATCATCGCCGCCTCGTTGGGCGAGGCGATCACCCCGTCGGCCCCGGCCTCGAAGGCCCGCGCGGCGCGGGTCGCGACCAGATCGGCGATATTGCCCGGCTGGATCAGCGCCGCGTCCAGATCGGCGCGGTCGAGTGAGGTCAGGATGGTGACGGCCAGGATCTGCAGGTCGTTGCCCGCAGCGCCCTCCTTGGCGGCGCGCACCACATGGGGGTCGCCATGCACGGTCAGGAAATCCAGATCGAACTGCGCCAGCCCGCGCACCGCGTTTTCGACGGTCGCGCCGATGTCGAAAAGCTTCATGTCCAGAAAGACGCGCTTGCCGTGTTCCTGCTTCAGCTCGTTGGCCAGCGCCAGCCCGCCGCCCGTCAGCATCCCCAGCCCGATCTTGTAGAACGACACCGCGTCGCCCAGTTGTTCGCACAGGGCCAGCCCATCGAGCGCGTTGGGCACGTCGAGGGCTACGATCAGACGGTCATCGGACATGGGGCTTTCCTCTGGTTTTCGCTGCGGCGGTGATGGGTGCCGGTGGGCGGGCTGTCAAGCACGTGTTGCGCCGGAAAAGATGTGGGTGCGAGTCATATTCAAAAACCGAGATATTTCACCTTGCGGGCTTGAAGGGCGCGCGCCCCGTTGCCATCTTTTCCAGCAGAGGCCCGGGCCCTTCGCGTGCTGCCAAGTCAGGCGCGGTTTCATTCACCGGGCGCTTAGCGGAAGGAGAATGCCATGAACTTGGAGAAGTTCACGGAACGGTCGCGCGGTTTCATTCAGGCCGCACAGACCATTGCGATGCGCGAGAGCCATCAGAAACTGTCCCCCGAACATGTTCTCAAGGCGCTGATGGACGACGATCAGGGTCTGGCCAGCAACCTGATCACGCGCTCCGGCGGCGCGCCGGAGCGCGTGGTGCAGGCGCTTGATACCAAGATGGCCAAGATCCCCAAGGTGTCCGGCGACGCCGGGCAGGTCTATCTCGATTCGACCACCGCCAAGGTGCTGGACGAGGCCGAGAAAATCGCCAAGAAGGCGGGCGACAGCTTTGTGCCGGTCGAGCGTATTCTGATGGCGCTGGCCATGGTCAAAAGCCCGGCGAAAGAGGCGCTGGAGGCCGGCGCGGTGAACGCGCAGGCGCTCAACGCCGCCGTCAACGACATCCGCAAGGGCCGCACCGCCGACACGGCGAGCGCGGAAGAAGGCTATGACGCGCTGAAGAAATATGCGCGCGATCTGACCGAGGCCGCCGAGCAGGGCAAGATCGACCCGATCATCGGCCGCGACGAGGAAATTCGCCGCGCCATGCAGGTGCTGAGCCGCCGGACCAAGAACAACCCGGTGCTGATCGGTGAGCCGGGCGTCGGTAAGACCGCGATCGCCGAGGGCCTCGCCCTGCGGATCGTGAACGGCGACGTGCCGGAATCGCTGCGCAACAAGCGGCTTCTGGCGCTCGACATGGGCGCGCTGATCGCCGGTGCGAAATACCGCGGTGAATTCGAGGAACGGCTGAAGGCCGTGCTGAATGAGGTCACGTCTGCAGCGGGCGAGATCATCCTCTTCATCGACGAGATGCACACGCTTGTCGGCGCGGGCAAGGCGGACGGGGCGATGGACGCCTCGAACCTCTTGAAACCGGCGCTGGCGCGGGGCGAGCTGCATTGCGTCGGTGCGACCACGCTGGATGAATACCGCAAGCACGTCGAAAAGGACGCGGCACTGGCGCGGCGGTTCCAGCCGCTGTTGGTGCAGGAGCCGACGGTCGAGGACACGATCAGCATCCTGCGCGGCATCAAGGAAAAGTACGAGCTGCACCACGGCGTGCGTATCTCGGACAGCGCGCTGGTGGCGGCGGCGACCTTGTCGAACCGCTATATCACCGACCGTTTCCTGCCGGACAAGGCCATCGACCTGATGGACGAGGCGGCGTCGCGTCTGCGGATGGAAGTGGACAGCAAGCCCGAGGAGCTGGACGCGCTGGACCGCGACATCCTGCAAAAGCAGATCGAGGTCGAGGCGCTGCGGCTGGAAGACGACCAGGCGTCGCGCGACCGGCTGGAAAAGCTGGAAAAGGACCTGGCCGATCTGCAGCAGCAGAGCGCCGAGATGACCGCCAAGTGGCAGGCCGAGCGCGACAAGCTGGCCAGCGCGCGCGAGTTGAAGGAACAGCTCGACAAGGCGCGGGCCGATCTGGAAATCGCCAAGCGCCACGGCGATCTGGCCAAGGCGGGCGAGCTGTCCTACGGCGTCATCCCGCAGCTTGAAAAGCAGCTGGCCGAGGCCGAGGCGCAGGAAGACGACGGCGTCATGGTCGAAGAGGCCGTGCGGCCCGAACAGATCGCGGGTGTGGTCGAGCGCTGGACCGGTATCCCGGTGGCCAAGATGCTGGAAGGCGAGCGTGAAAAGCTGCTGCGCATGGAAGAAGGTCTGCACAAGCGGGTCGTCGGCCAGGATCAGGCCGTCACCGCCGTGGCCAATGCCGTGCGGCGCGCGCGTGCCGGGCTGAATGATGAGAACCGCCCGCTTGGGTCGTTCCTCTTCCTCGGGCCGACCGGCGTGGGCAAGACCGAGCTGACCAAGGCCGTGGCCGAGTTCCTCTTTGACGACGACAACGCGATGGTCCGCGTCGACATGTCCGAGTTCATGGAGAAACATTCGGTCGCCCGCCTGATCGGCGCGCCTCCGGGCTATATCGGCTATGACGAAGGCGGCGTGCTGACCGAAGCGGTGCGGCGGCGTCCCTATCAGGTTGTGCTTTTCGACGAGGTCGAAAAGGCGCATCCGGATGTCTTCAACGTGCTCTTGCAGGTGCTCGACGACGGTGTGCTGACCGACGGTCAGGGCCGCACGGTCGACTTTAAGCAGACGCTGATCGTGCTGACCTCGAACCTTGGCTCGCAGGCGCTTAGCCAGTTGCCCGAGGGCGCGGACAGCGGCCAGGCGCGGCGCGACGTGATGGATGCGGTGCGGGCGCATTTCCGCCCCGAATTCCTGAACCGTCTGGACGAGACGATCATCTTCGACCGGCTCAAGCGCGACGACATGGCCGGGATCGTGGATATCCAGCTCAGCCGGTTGCTCAAGCGGCTTGCAGCGCGCAAGATCCGGCTCGAGCTGGACGATGCGGCCAAGACCTGGCTCGCCGACGAAGGTTACGATCCGGTGTTCGGGGCGCGGCCGCTCAAGCGGGTGATACAGCGCAGCCTGCAGGATCCGCTGGCCGAGATGCTGCTGGCGGGCGATGTGGCCGACGGCGACACCGTGCCGGTCAGCGCCGGGACCGACGGGCTGATCATCGGCGACCGCATCGCGGCGAGCAACCGGCCCCGACCGGACGATGCCGTGGTGCACTGAGCGCTGCCTGAAAAATGTGAAAGGCCCGCCAGAGATGGCGGGCCTTTTTCGTTGCCGGCGCGGCGGTCAGAACAGGAAGTCGGCCGCGTCGATATCGGCGATGTCGACGCCGGTCAGCCGCACGGTATTGCCCATAGACCCGTCGAGGCTGATCAGCGCATCCGCGCCATCCTGGGTGATCGTCAGATCGGCGATGCCCGTCAGGGTCAGCGCCTGCACATCGAGCAGATCGACGCCATCCTCGAAATCCGTGAGCGTGTCACGCCCGTTGACGACCGAAAAGACAAAGGTGTCGGCGCCGGTGCCGCCGCTCAGTTCGTCGTGCCCGGCGCCGCCCTCAAGCGTGTCATCGCCATCGTCGCCCGCCAGTGCGTCGTTGCCGGTGCCGCCGCTCATCGCATCGGCCTCGGCCCCGCCGGACATGTCGTCGTTCCGGGCCCCGCCGGACATGACATCGGCCCCCTTGCCGCCCGACATGCGGTCGTTGCCATCGCCGCCGTCGAGCGTGTCGTCGCCCTCGTTCCCGTCGATGCTGTCCTTGCCATTGCCGCCCGAGAGGTTGTCGTTGCCCGCTTTGCCGTGGATGCGGTCGGCGCCTTCGCCGCCCTCTATCGTGGTGGCGCTGTCGTCGGCGATCAGCATGTCGTCGCCCGCGGTGCCCAGCGTCGGATCGGGGGCCAGGATGAAATCGCCGGCGTCCACATCGGCCAAGTCAAAGGCGGTCAGGGTGATCTGGTTGCCGCCGCCAAGGTCGATCAGCACATCCGCGCCAGCCTGGCTGATGGCCATGTCGCCAAGCCCGGCCACACCTATGGCCGTAACGTCGATCAGATCCACCCCGTCCTCGAAAGCGTCGATCACGTCGGCACCGTTGCTGGCCGAGATGACATAGACGTCGGCCTCGGTCCCGCCGGTCATCGTATCGTTGCCGAAGCTGCCGTTGAGCGTATCCGCCCCCGCGCCGCCGTCGAGAATGTCGTCGTTCTTGCCGCCGATCAGCAGGTCGGCCCCGCCGTCGCCCAAGAGCGAGTCGTTGCCGTTGCCGCCGTTGAGCAGGTCGTCATCCGCCCCGCCGCTGAGCGTGTCGTCATGGTTGCCGCCCAGCAGCGTATCGCGCCCGGTGCCGCCGGACACGACGTCGTTGTCGTTGTCGCCGTTCAGGGAATCGTCACCCGGCCCGCCGGTGATGTCGTCCGCGCCATGCGCGCCGAACACCGAGTCGTTTCCATCCCCGGCGTCGAGCGTGTCGTCGCCGCGCAGCATATTGTAATCGTCGGCCCCCGAGGTGCCGGTTACATTGTCGGCCTCGTCGGTAAAGAGCGTCGGCACGACGAAATCGGCCACGCCGATCTGGTAAGTGATGTCGCCATCCGCCCAGGAACCGCGCGCAAGGATCATTTCGTAATCCGTGCTGACCAGCGGGGTCAGCGTATAGGTCACCGTCCCGGGGCCCGCCTCGATGTCGCTGGCCGCGCCGGACACGTTGTTGGTGCCGGTGATCGCGCCGCCGGAAAAGCTGATCGAACCGGCGTCGCCGGCGAAGTTGTTCCAGTAGATGTGGTAGGCGTCGGTCGCGGAGAGACCGGTCATGGTGATCGTATAGCGCGCGCCCGCGATCAGAGGCACCCAGACCTTGTCGCCGAAGTCGCCGGTGTAATTGATCCCTTCGAAGACATCGCCGACCTGCATGGTCTGGCTGGGCGGCGTGAAATAGTCGGAATCGCCGTTTTCGTAGATCGTCGCCATGTCGCTCATACTCCACCATCTGCGGCCGGGGCTGCCGTTCGCCTGAAAAGGGACTTCTGCCCTTGGATGGGTGATTAAGCGTGGTTAATGGCCGGCCTTTGGCCGAAGTTTGATTTCATTTGGGCGCCAAATCCGCGTCAGAACCGAAATTGTTTCTGCTTGAAAGCCAATGCATGCATGAAAAAGGGCACCCTCCGCAGAGGGTGCCCTGATCCTGAACGGTGTTTGTTGGGGCAAACCGGATCAGAAACCGAAGTCGTCGGCCGTGATGGTCGCTGCGTCGATGCCGGTCAGCGTGAAGGCGTTGTAGTCGTTCAGCGTGACCACCGTGTTGCCGTCCACGCCCTCGACCGTGAGATCGTCAAAGCCGAAGACTCCGATCGCGCTGAGATCGCCCATCTGGAAGCTGTCGACGCCATCCTCGTAGTCGGTGATCGTGTCGAACCCGCTGCGGATCTCGAAGACGAAGACATCCGCGCCGGCGTTGCCGGTCATGGTGTCGTCGTTCCAGCCACCGGACAAGATGTCGTCGCCCGCGCCACCCTCGAGGATGTCGCGCCCCGCGCCGCCGTCGAGGGTGTCGCTGTCGTTCCCCCCATAAAGCTTGTCGTTGCCATGGGCCCCGATCAGGTTGTCCGCGCCGTCGTCGCCGTAAAGGCGGTCGTTCTTGTTGCCGCCGTCGAGGTCGTCATCGCCGCTGCCGCCGTAGATCAGGTCATTGTCCGCCGCGCCGGTGATCGTGTCGTTGCCGTCGTTGCCATAGAGCTTGTCCTGGCCCGATCCGCCGTCCATCAGGTCGTCGCCCGCGCCGCCGATCAGCGTGTCTTCGCCGTTGTCGCCGGTGATTGTGTCGTTCCCGCCCGCGCCGTCGATCCGGTCGGACCCGTCCATCCCGTTGATCAACTCGCCAACGGCCGTGCCGGTCACGTTGTCGCCGCCGGTCGAGGTGGCGATGGGATCGGGCGCGTCGACCAGAATGAAATCGGCGTTCGAGAGCGCGCCCGCCGCGATGCCCGAAAGTTCGAGCGAATTGCCGTTGCCCAGGTTCAGAAGCGTGCCGGTGCCAAGATCGGTCACGCCGATCTGCGAGATGTCCCAAACCCCGAGGATCGACAGGTCGATCGTGTCGATGCCGATCTCGAAATCGGTGATGGTGTCGTTGCCGGTCTGGTAGCCGTCGATCAGGAACAGATCCGCGCCGTCCCCGCCGGTCATCAGGTCGTCGCCCTTGTTGCCGACCAGCGTGTCGTCATTCGCGCCGCCATCGAGCGTATCGTTGTCCTGGCCGCCATTGAGCGAGTCGTTGCCGTCGCCGCCATAAAGCGCGTCCTGATTGTTGCCGCCCAGCAGCGTGTCCAGGCCAAGCCCGCCGTAAAGCACATCGTTCGCATTGCCGCCGGAGAGGATGTCGTTGCCATCGTCGCCGAACATGGTGTCGTGGCCACAGGCCCCCACCAGGCTGTCGTCGCCCCCGCCACCTTCGACAACATCGCTGCCGTTGCCGCCGAGCACGGTGTCGTTGCCGAGCCCTGCGACGATCAGGTCGGCGCCGTTGTCGCCGAAGTAATAATCGTCGCCCTCCAGCAGATCGACGACATCACGTACGCCGGTCCCGGAGAGAGTGTCGTTGCCGCTGGTGCCAAATGTCGTGGCCATACCGGAATTCCCCTTTCCAAAGGTGTTGCCCCACACCCGTCCACTTGAAGGTCACTGTTTAAACCGGCCTCGTTATCATTTTGTTATTGCTCCAAAGGGTAAGCAGCCGTTGGGAATTGTGCAAAGAATGTGTCGAAAAAGTGCTGAATTGGGGCGGCTTTGCCCCAATCATGGCAAAAACCGACTCCGGGCGCGAGACAATCCCCGCGCCCGGACAGAATTGTAAAAATTCTCGCTTTATTCGGGCAGAATCACCGCGTCGATCACGTGGATCACGCCGTTCGACGCCTCGATATCCGCGGTGACGACATTGGCGCCGTTCACGGTCACGCCGCCTTCGGTCATGATGGTGACGTCGGTGCCCTGCGCGGTGGTGGCCATCATGTTGTTGGACAGATCCGACGACATGACCTTACCCGGCACCACGTGGTAGGTGAGGATCGCGGTCAGCTGATCCTTGTTCTCGGGCATGAGCAGGGTTTCGACCGTGCCTTCGGGCAGCGCCGCAAAGGCCTCGTCGGTGGGCGCGAAGACGGTGAACGGGCCTTCGCCTTTCAGCGTGTCGACCAGACCGGCGGCCTGAACGGCGGCGACGAGGGTCGAGAAGCTGCCCGCCTCGACGGCGGTGTCCACGATGTCTTTGGAATGGCCGCCGGCGAACGACGGGCCGGCCATGACGGCGGCGGCGGTGAGGGCAAGATAAGTTCTGCGGAACATGGATATGTCCTCCTTTTTTGCGTTCCGATGCCGTGTTGCATCGTACTAGCCTACGCAGGGGGCATAGGGTTGGTTCAGCGGGATTTTTCGCCGATCGGGTTTGACGAAACGGGCTGGCCCGCTAAGCCGCGGACCAGTTGGAATTCTACTGAAATCTTTGTGACCGGGGTGTGAGTCCGCGTGTCCTATTCCATGCCGATGGCCGCCTTGGCGAGCGAGTCCAAAAGCGCCTCGACCTCTTTCATCGGGCCTTCGGGGAAAGTGCGGAAGCCGACGGTGGTGGTGCCGGGCGTGTCGGACCGGACCATGACGAAGATATCGTAGGGGCAGTAGACGATGTTCATCGGATCGGCCTCCATCACCTTGCGCGACAGGGTGGCCGAGCAGAAGCTGAACACATCGGCGGCTTCGTAAAGCTGCACGTCCGACCCGGTGTCGGCGCGGGTGCGTTCCAGCATCGCGCCGACGTGGCTGGTGCTGTCGATCACGAGGCCTTCGTTGAGGATCGCGTTCTCCAGCCCAAAGAGCACATCCTCGAAGCTTTGGTCGGTGTCGTATTGTATCATGTCCTGCGCGGCGAGCGGGGTGGCGGCCAGGCAGGCGGCGATCACGAGGTGTTTCATGAGAGGGCACTCCTTTATTGTTGCCGCTGACGATTGGCATCCGACCGTAACCGACAGGGGGACTGTCTGGAATGATGCAAATCAACAGTGCGTGGCAAGGGCCAGGGCGGATGCCGTGTTACAATTCTGGCACGCAGACGTGACACGCCTTTATTGGACCGGGGCGGTGTGTCCCCCTACCTAGAAGGAAAGAAACGACGGAGAACGCTATGGCCTTTCGCTGGAAAAACGACCTGACTCACGCCGACGTCACGCCCGAGGCGGCGTTTCTGAACCGCAGGCAGATCATTGCGGGTATGGCGGCGGGCTCGATCCTCGGCGTGGGCGGCAAGGCGCAGGCGCAAGAGGCGCTGGAACCGAACGCGTTCGAGGACATCACCAACTACTGCAATTACTATGAGTTCGGTACCGGCAAGTCCGATCCGCCGAAATACGCGGGCCAGCTGACCACCGATCCCTGGTCGGTCAAGATCGACGGGCTGGTGGACCGCCCCGGCGACTATGGCTTTGACCAGATCATGGAGGCGATGACCGTCGAGGAACGTATCTATCGCTTCCGCTGTGTCGAGGCCTGGTCGATGGTGGTGCCCTGGAACGGGTTCGAGCTGGCCGATCTGCTGCAGATGGCGGGCGTTCAGTCGGGCGCGAAATACGTGGCCTTCGAAACCGCCTACCGTCCCGAGGAAATGCCGGGGCTCGCCTATCCGGTGCTGGACTGGCCCTATGTCGAGGGGCTGCGGCTGGACGAGGCGCTGCATCCGCTGACGATGATCGCGACGGGGATTTACGGTCGCACCATTCCCAACCAGAACGGCGCGCCGCTGCGGCTGGTGGTGCCGTGGAAATACGGCTTCAAGTCGATCAAGTCGATCGTGCGCATTACCCTGACCGAGGACGAGCCGCCGACCAGCTGGAACAAAGCGAACGCGCGGGAATACGGTTTCTATAGTAATGTGAACCCGAACGTGGATCACCCGCGCTGGAGCCAGGCGACCGAGCGGCGCATCGGCGGCGGCCTTTTCTCGCGCCGCCAGCCGACGCTGATGTTCAACGGCTACGAAGAAGAGGTCGCCAGCCTCTATGCCGGCATGGACCTGGCCGAGAATTTCTGAACCTGCGGCGGCGCGGCAGACAATGGGGGCCGACATGGCCGAATTGATCTCTACTCTCACATGCCCGCACTGCGGACATCAAAGCGTCGAGACGATGCCCGAGGACGCCTGCCAGTTCTTTTACGACTGCAAGGGCTGCGGCGCCGTGCTGCGGCCCAATCCCGGCGATTGCTGCGTCTATTGTTCCTACGGAACGGTTCCGTGCCCGCCGGTTCAGGACGGCAACGGATGCTGCGCATGACGTTGCTTGCGGACCGCATAAACCAGACCGCGCGCAGGGTGCCCAGCTGGGCCCTATATATAATGTGCGCGCTTCCCGTTCCGTGGCTGCTCTATCTCGGTGTAACCGGTGGTCTTGGGGTCGAGCCGATCAAGGAGCTGGAGCACCGGCTGGGCGAGATCGCCCTGCAACTTCTGATCGCCGGGCTGGCGGTGACGCCGCTGCGCCGTCACGCAGGCATCAACCTGCTGAAGTTCCGCCGCGCCATCGGCGTCATGGCCTTTGTCTATGTGGCGCTGCACCTGCTGGTGTGGCTGGTGCTGGATGTACAGATCGTCAGCCAGATCTGGGCCGACATCCTGAAGCGTCCTTATATAACGGTCGGCATGGCGGCCTTTGCGCTGCTGCTGCCACTTGCGGCGACGTCGAACAACTGGTCGGTCCGCAAGCTGGGGCCGAAATGGCGGCAACTGCACAAGCTGACCTATGGCGCGGTTCTGCTGGGGGCGATTCACTACGTGATGCTGGTGAAGGGCTTCCAGATCGAGCCGCTGGCCTATTTGGGGGCGATCCTGGCCCTCCTGGCGCTGCGGATTCGTCCGGCGCGT
>NZ_JAWHTD010000005.1:0-2500 GCF_032586235.1 Aestuariicoccus sp. MJ-SS9 | reverse complement strand
GGGCCAGATGGAAGTGACGGATCATGAAGGTTGTTCCTCCTTATCGGATTGGAGGGGCCGCTGATTGGTTCCTGGAAATAGCTCCATCATGAGATCGTACCCTAAACCGACACAGGTGGACTGGTAGAGAATACCAAGGCGCTTGAGAGAACGATGTTGAAGGAACTCGGCAAAATACCTCCGTAAGTTCGCGAGAAGGAGGCCCGGTTCCTAGGCAACTAGGGGCTGGGGGCACAAACCAGGGGGTGGCGACTGTTTACTAAAAACACAGGGCTCTGCGAAGTCGCAAGACGACGTATAGGGTCTGACGCCTGCCCGGTGCCTGAAGGTTAAAAGGAGAGGTGAGAGCCTTGAATTGAAGCCCAGGTAAACGGCGGCCGTAACTATAACGGTCCTAAGGTAGCGAAATTCCTTGTCGGGTAAGTTCCGACCTGCACGAATGGCGTAACGACTTCCCCGCTGTCTCCAACATCGACTCAGCGAAATTGAATTGCCTGTCAAGATGCAGGCTTCCCGCGGTTAGACGGAAAGACCCCGTGCACCTTTACTACAGCTTCACATTGGCATCAGGCCAAGCATGTGCAGGATAGGTGGTAGGCTTTGAAGCAGTAACGCCAGTTTCTGTGGAGCCACCCTTGAGATACCACCCTTGCTTTGCTTGATGTCTAACCGCGGTCCGTTATCCGGATCCGGGACCCTGTGTGGCGGGTAGTTTGACTGGGGCGGTCGCCTCCTAAATCGTAACGGAGGCGCGCGAAGGTTGGCTCAGAGCGGTCGGAAATCGCTCGTTGAGTGCAATGGCAGAAGCCAGCCTGACTGCAAGACTGACAAGTCGAGCAGAGTCGAAAGACGGCCATAGTGATCCGGTGGTCCCAAGTGGGAGGGCCATCGCTCAACGGATAAAAGGTACGCCGGGGATAACAGGCTGATACTGCCCAAGAGTCCATATCGACGGCAGTGTTTGGCACCTCGATGTCGGCTCATCTCATCCTGGGGCTGGAGCAGGTCCCAAGGGTACGGCTGTTCGCCGTTTAAAGAGGTACGTGAGCTGGGTTTAGAACGTCGTGAGACAGTTCGGTCCCTATCTGCCGTGGGTGTAGGATACTTGAGAGGAGTTGCCCCTAGTACGAGAGGACCGGGGTGAACGATCCACTGGTGGACCTGTTGTTGCGCCAGCAGCAGTGCAGGGTAGCTATGATCGGACAGGATAACCGCTGAAGGCATCTAAGCGGGAAGCCCCCCTCAAAACAAGGTATCCCTGAGGGCCGTGGAAGACCACCACGTCGATAGGCCGGAGATGTAAGCACAGTAATGTGTTCAGTTGACCGGTACTAATGGCCCGATAGGCTTGATTTGATCCAGTAGAAGCCAGGCTTCATACGGATTGAAAGCATACACCGCAGTGTACGTGACTTGGACATTTGGTTCTTTCTCGGTTTGGTGATCATAGCACGAGCAAAACACCCGGCTCCATTCCGAACCCGGCCGTTAAGTGCCGTTGCGCCAATGGTACTGCGTCTTAAGACGTGGGAGAGTAGGTCATCGCCAAACCTAGTAAGAACCGAATGTGTATCTCTCTTTCGATGTGCCTCAGACCTTATAAAAAGACCTGAGGCGCGCTTTGGCGCGGGGTGGAGCAGCCCGGTAGCTCGTCAGGCTCATAACCTGAAGGTCGTAGGTTCAAATCCTACCCCCGCAACCAACGTTACTTGCGACGCCTCCGCCAGTCCTGCCGCGGAGGTTTTTTGCGTTTTGGGACATCGAGCGCAGAGATCGTCTGTTGCGCCCTCCCGCAACCAACGATCCCTGCGATAGCAGGTTGTCCAGTGCCTCGGCCTCCGAAAGGAAGTCGGGGTTTTTCTTTCCTGCCGCAAAGCGCAAGATCGCGCCCAAATCGCCGCGCAGGTTATTCGCCAATTCCCATTGTCAGGCATGAGTGTCACTTGTTCTATGAGCGACCGCAGCACATCGACCGCTGGCGCGCGTTCTTCTTCGCGGAGAAGGTTCTCGCAGAGCTTGCAGACCCGCTCGTGATAGATATGTGCCATGTTTGGATGCGACAGGGGCGGCGGCTCATCGGCATTCGGCAGCAACTCAGCCAGTTCGGCTTTGTCCTTCAGCTTGAGCGGCGGGAAGCCCTGAAGAATGGCCTCGACCATCTTGTCCAACTCACGATCAACCCGTTCAAACTCTCGCTGCCATCCTACCAGATCCGCGCCACGCTCGATCCCAAGGCGGTTCACCTTGCGCGTGAACTCCAAACAGAACTCGTTGAAGAGCTCCGGCTCCATCAAGTGTTTGCGCAGGCCGTCGGGTCTTGTCCGCAAGGTCCCTCAGACAGAGCGCGCCCATCGTAACTTTCAGGCCGATTTGCAGTTCGCTGATCTCGCTTTCGGAAAGTGTTACGATGTGAGGTGCCCCTAGATTTCCTAGACACCTGCCTCGTTCAGTTTTTGCTGTCTGATCTCATAGTCAATGGGCGACAGCATGCCGTTGTTCG
>NZ_JAWHTD010000004.1:0-225219 GCF_032586235.1 Aestuariicoccus sp. MJ-SS9 | reverse complement strand
ATCTCTTCCCGCCAAACGAGTGCAGAAACCTCTTCAAGGCTGCCGGATATGTTGCAGATTAAATGGACGACGCTCTAGCAGTTGGAAAAGTCTTCCAGGCCTTTCCAACGCGCCGTCACCGCTGCCACGATCTCGTGCCATTTTTGAGGAACGTCCAGTACGTCGCCGAGATAAGCGCGATACCCCACAAGATCGCTTTTGCACCGGATCAAAGCGCGCCCGCTTGCGGTATCGGTGGAAAACTGTCGATCCTCATACTTGTCTGGCTGCAGAGTCACGAGGATTTGGCCATTCATAACAAGGTCATAGATATGCCTGTTGGGAAATTCATTGTTTATACCGCAAGTCTGTGAACGGACGATTTCTATGAAATCCCCTGTTTCCTCGTGGCCGAAAAACATACGATACGTCTGAAACCCGCGCTCGAATTCCCTGGTTTCCTCCAGCCCAACGTCGGCACCGAACAGTACCTCGGCAATACCAAGCGACAGTTTGACCTCGCTTTTGGCGCCCCCGCTGAGTTTGACGGTACGTTTGCCAGAGCACGAATTGATCGTTTGATTGTACTTGCCTGTAGAGGTCGCCAGCGACAGCAACCTTGACATCGACTGAAGCAATGCGCGCGCCTCGGCAAATTCGGCACTGTCTCGGGAAACGATTTCGTCATAGGGCGTCAACTGACTCTGCCTGACGAACGTCCAATGCCCCGTTTCCGACAAGGCCAAAGTTCGGCTTGGACCTCCGGCACGCTTTACGTCGAAGACGGCAAAACGGGTGTTGGATTCGAAATAAAGACGCGACTGAAAAATATCGGTCTCTCTGTTCTGGTTCGCAAGCAGACCAAAAATACCCTGTTCCGCCAGTTCCAAGGTGGCCGCGTATTTTTCATGGCCGATCTCACGCCTCCGAGCCTGCCTGAGACCATCGAACTCATCTTCCCACACAATCTTTGCCGATTGCGCGTGCAGGGCGTCCGGAGACGAGAAGCTCAAAAGAAATATGAAAGTAATTATAATAGTTTGGATCATTCAACCAAAGCAAATCTACATGTGCGTCGCCTGCCGTGATGCGTGTATAAACCGGAACTCGATCAAAAGTCTACTCCGCCGCCACCCGGCGCGCGCGCAGCATCGGTTTCAGGTAGCGGCCGGTGTGTGAACGCTCGACCTCGGCCACCTCTTCGGGGGTGCCGGTGGCGACAATCTCGCCGCCGCCGTCGCCGCCCTCGGGGCCGATATCGATGATGTGGTCGGCGGTCTTGATCACGTCGAGGTTATGCTCGATCACGATGACCGTGTTGCCCTGCTCGACCAGCTCGTGCAGAACCTCCAGCAGCTTGCGAACATCCTCGAAATGCAGACCCGTGGTCGGCTCGTCAAGGATATAGAGCGTCCGGCCCGTCGAGCGTTTGGCCAGCTCTTTGGACAGCTTCACGCGCTGCGCCTCGCCGCCTGAAAGCGTCGTGGCCTGCTGACCCACCTTGATATAGCCCAGCCCGACACGCACCAGCGCATCCATCTTTTCGCGGATCGACGGCACGGCCTTGAAGAACTCCTGCGCGTCTTCGACCGTCATATCGAGAACGTCGGCGATGCTCTTGCCCTTGAACCTGATTTCCAGCGTCTCGCGATTGTAGCGCGCGCCCTTGCAGGTCTCACAGGTGACGTAGACGTCCGGCAAAAAGTGCATCTCGATCTTGATGACGCCATCGCCCTGGCAGGCCTCGCAGCGCCCGCCCTTGACGTTGAACGAAAAGCGCCCGGGCTTATAGCCCCGCGCCTTGGCCTCGGGCAGACCGGCGAACCAGTCGCGGATGGGCGTGAAGGCGCCGGTGTAAGTCGCCGGGTTCGACCGCGGAGTCCGCCCGATGGGGCGCTGGTCGATGTCGATCACCTTGTCGAGATGTTCGAGCCCCTTGATCGTCTCGCAGGGCGCGGGCGTCTGCCGCGCGCCGTTGAGCGCCATGGAGGCCGTCTTGAACAATGTCTCGATGGTCAGCGTCGACTTGCCGCCGCCCGACACACCGGTCACGCAGACGAACTTGCCCAGCGGGAATTCGGCGGTGACCTCCTTGAGGTTGTTGCCCGTCGCCTTGACCACCTTGAGCTTTTTGCGGTTGCCCTTGCGCCGCTCGGCCGGCACCGCGATTTCGCGGCTCCCGGACAGGTATTGCCCGGTCAGGCTGGCGGGATCGGCGGCCACTTCCTCGGGCGTGCCGTGGCTGACCACCTGCCCGCCATGCACCCCGGCCCCGGGCCCGATGTCAAAGACGTAATCCGCCTCGCGGATCGCTTCCTCGTCGTGTTCGACCACGATCACCGTGTTGCCCTGGTCGCGCAGGTTCTTGAGCGTGGTGATCAGCCGGTCGTTGTCGCGCTGGTGCAGACCGATGCTGGGCTCGTCCAGCACATAAAGCACCCCCGTCAGGCCCGAGCCGATCTGGCTGGCCAGCCGGATCCGCTGGCTCTCGCCGCCGCTTAACGTACCGGCAGAACGCGACAACGTAAGGTATTCCAATCCAACGTTATTCAGAAAGCCCAGCCGCTCGCGGATTTCCTTGAGGATGGCGCGTGCGATCTCGTTCTTCTGGTTGGTCAGATGCTCGGGCACCGACTGGCACCAGTCATAGGCCTGGCGGATCGACATCTCGACCACCTGACCGATGTGCAGCCCGGCGATGCGCACAGCCAGCGCCTCGGGCCGCAGGCGGTAGCCGCCGCAGGCGCCGCAGGCGCGGTTGTTCTGGTAGCGTTCGAATTCCTCGCGAATCCAGCTGGAATCGGTCTCGCGATAGCGCCGCTCCATATTGGGGATCACGCCCTCGAAGACGCGGCTGACCTGATAGACGCGCCCGCCCTCGTCGTAGCGGAACTTGATCTCCTCGTCGCCCGAACCGTAGAGGAAGACCTGCTGCACATGCGCCGGCAGGTCCTTCCAGCGGGTGTTCTTGTCGAATTCGTAATGCTTGGCGATGGCCTCGATGGTCTGAAGGAAATAGGGCGACTTACCCTTGCGCCAGGGCGCCAGCGCGCCGTCGTAGATTTTCAGCGTGGCGTCCGGCACCACCAGCCGTTCGTCGAAGAACAGCTCGACCCCCAGCCCGTCGCAGGATGGGCAGGCGCCGAAGGGCGCGTTGAAGCTGAAAAGGCGCGGCTCGATCTCGGGGATGGTGAAGCCGCTGACCGGACAGGCGAAATTCTCGGAGAATGTGATACGGACCGGCTCCTCGGTCTCTTGCGAGTCCTCCTCGCCAGGGCTCGGCGCTGTCTCGAGGATGGCGATGCCGTCGGCGAGGTCCAACGCGGTGCGGAAGCTGTCGGCGAGCCGCGTCTCCAGCCCCTCTTTCACCACCAGCCGGTCGACCACCACGTCGATGTCATGGCGGAACTTCTTGTCGAGCGTCGGCGGCGTGTCGAGGTCGTGGAACTGTCCGTCCACCTTGACCCGCTGGAAGCCCTGCTTGCGCAGCTCGAGGAATTCCTTGCGGTACTCGCCCTTGCGGTCGCGCACGATGGGCGCCAGCAGATAGGCGCGCGTGCCCGGCTCCATGGTCATCACCCGGTCGACCATGTCCTGCACCTGCTGCGCCTCGATCGGCAGGCCGGTGGCGGGGCTGAAGGGCGTGCCGACGCGGGCGAACAAGAGCCGCATATAGTCGTAGATTTCCGTCACCGTGCCGACGGTCGACCGCGGGTTCTTCGACGTGGTCTTCTGTTCGATGCTGATCGCGGGCGACAGGCCCGTGATGTGGTCCACATCCGGCTTTTCCATCATGTCGAGGAATTGCCGCGCATAAGCCGAGAGCGATTCGACATAGCGCCGCTGGCCCTCGGCATAGATCGTGTCGAAGGCCAGGCTCGACTTGCCCGAACCCGAAAGTCCGGTGATCACAACCAGTTGGTCGCGCGGAATGTCCACGTCGATGTTCTTGAGATTGTGCTCGCGCGCGCCGCGCACCTCGATCTGCTTCAGCTCAGCCATGCTACCCCCGATACGGTCGGGTTAAGACATAGTTGATGCCCGTGCCATCGCCAATGAAAAAAAGAGAACGAAGGCGGAACATGCGCCACTTCGCCTTCTTCTTGCTTCTTCTTGGCAGAAATACTCCGGGGGGTCTGGGGGGCTGGCCCCCCAGCCCTGCCCTCGAAATGCGTCTCAGCGGTAAAGCAGCGACGTGCCGCCCGCGAAAAGATGCACCTTGTCCGGCGTCGCGCCCAGCTTGACCGACTTGCCGCGCAGATCGGCGTGGATGCCCGGCAGCTTGCCGATCACCGGGTCGTCGCCATGCTGCGGCTCGAAATAGAGCAGCGTCACCTCGCCCAGGGCTTCGGTGATGTTCACCTTGCCCTCAAAGATGAAATCGCCGCCGGTTTCCACGAAATCTTCGGGCCGCACACCGACGTTGACCTGCAGGCCCATGTCGGCCTCGGTCGTCGGGTAATGCGACACGGCGGTGCCGCCGCCCGTCAGCTTGACCGTTGTCAGCTCGCCGGTGCCCACGACCTCGCCCGCCAGCAGGTTCATCGACGGTGAGCCGATGAATTGCGCGACGAATTCCGAATTGGGCCGCTCGTAAAGCTCCAGCGGCGAGCCGACCTGGGCGATCCCCTTGTTGGCCAGCACCACGATACGGCTCGCCAGCGTCATCGCCTCGACCTGGTCGTGGGTGACGTAGATCATGGTCGAGTTCGGCATCTGCTCTTTCAGCTGGGCGATCTCGATCCGTGTGGCGACGCGCAGCGCCGCGTCGAGGTTCGACAGCGGCTCGTCGAAAAGATACACCTTGGGATCGCGCACGATCGACCGGCCGATGGCCACGCGCTGGCGCTGGCCGCCAGACAGCGCCTTTGGCAGGCGGTCGAGATAGGGATCGAGCTGCAGCATCTTGGCGGCGCGGGTCACCGCCGCGTCGATCTCCTCGGGCGATTTCTTGGCGATCTTCAGAGCAAAGCTCATGTTGTCGCGCACGGTCATGTGCGGATAAAGCGCGTAGGACTGGAACACCATCGCGATGCCGCGCTGCGCGGGGGGCACGTCGTTGACGATCTGGCCGTCGATTTCCAGCGTGCCGCCGGTGATCTTTTCCAACCCGGCGATCATCCGCAAGAGCGTTGACTTGCCACAGCCCGAGGGCCCGACGAAGACGATCAGCTCGCCCTGCTCGATGTCCAGGTTGATGTTTTTCAGAACATCAACCGTTCCGCCGTAGGTCTTGGCGACGTCCGTCAGTTTCAGATTGGCCATGCTGTCCCTCCCGATTTATGCGTTGGCCTGCAGCGCCAGGGCGGGTTGCCATGGGCCGAGGTGCAGCTTGCCGTCCGGCGCTGCGGTTGTGCTTCCCAGTTCCACGCCGATCTGGCGCCAGACGCCCTCGGGCATATCCATCGCGGCGGGATCGTGGCTGAGGTTGAACGCGCAAAAGAGCGTATCGCCCCCGTAGCTGCGCTTGAAATGCAGGATCGTGCCGTCGGTGCCGATCTCGGTCATCTCGCCGTTGCGCAGCGCGGGGTGCGCGTGGCGGAACGACACGGCGCGGCGATAGTGATGCAGGATCGCCGACGGATCCTGTTCCTGCGTGCTGACCGCGCGGTTGAGGTGGTCATGGCTGACCGGCAGCCACGGCATCCCGGCGCTGAAGCCGCCGTTCTGATTGCTGGGCTCCCAGACCATCGGCGTGCGGCAGCCGTCGCGGCCCTTGAAGGCGGGCCAGAACCGTTTGCCGTAGGGATCCTGCAGATCCTCAAAGGCCACCTCGGCCTCGGGCAGCGCCAGCTCTTCGCCCTGATAAAGGCAGGCCGACCCGCGCAGGCACATCATCAGCGTGGTATAGCAGCGCGCCGCCGCGTCGGTCAGAGACCAGCGGCTGACATGGCGCGGCACGTCGTGGTTGGAAAACGCCCAGCAGGCCCAGCCATCGGCGGCCACCTTGTGCAGGTGGTCCATCACCGATTTGACATAGGCCGCGTCGGGGGCGTGATCGCTGAGCAGCTCGAAGGCGTAGCTCATGTGCATCAGCTCGTCGCCGCCGGTGTATTCGCCCAGGATCTCCATCCCGCGCTGGTCGTCGCCGACCTCGCCCACCGCAGCGGCGTTGTACTCGTTCATCAGCGACCGAAGACGGCGCAGAAAGGCCAGGTTCTCGGGCTGGGTCTTGTCGTAGAGGTGATCCTGCCAGGTATAGGGATTGACCGCCGGAGCGGTGATCGGGTTGCGCTCTTCCACCGGCAGCGGCGGGTTGTCGCGCAGCTGCGCGTCGTGGACGTAGAAGTTGATGGTATCGAGCCGGAAGCCGTCGACCCCCCGATCGAGCCAGAACCGCGCCACATCCAGAAGCGCCTCTTGCACCTGCGGTTCGTGAAAGTTCAGATCCGGCTGCTCGGTCAAAAAGTTGTGCATGTAGTACTGGCAGCGGGTGCTGTCCCATTGCCAGGCCGACCCGCCGAAGATCGACAGCCAGTTGTTGGGCGGCGTGCCGTCCGGCTTGGCGTCGACCCAGACATACCAATTGGCGTGCGCATTTTCCTTGCTGGAACGGCTTTCGATGAACCAGGGGTGCTGTTCAGAGGTATGCGACAGCACCAGGTCAATCATCACCTTCAGCCCCAGCCGATGCGCCGTGGCGATCAGGATGTCGAAATCCGCAAGGCTCCCGAACATCGGATCGACGTCGCAATAATCGCTGACGTCATAGCCGAAATCCTTCATCGGCGAACGGAAGAACGGCGAGATCCAGACCGCATCGACGCCCAGGCTGGCCACATGCGGCAGGCGCTGCGCGATGCCCAGCAGGTCGCCGATCCCGTCGCCGTTGCTGTCCTGAAAGCTGCGCGGATAAATCTGATAGATCACCGCGCCGCGCCACCAGTCGCGATCTGTGTTCACGGCCTTGGCCATGGCGATATCCGTTTGTTTGGTCATCGGGGTCTTTCGTCGTTACTTGACCGAGCCGGCCAGCAGGCCGCGCACGAGATATTTCTGCATCGCGAAGAACACGAACAGCGGCACCGCGATCGACACGAAGGCCGCCGCCGCGAGGATGCCCCAGTCGCCCCCGCGCGAGCCCAGAAGGTCGTCGGCGATCTTGACCGTCATCACCCAGGATTCGGCGTTGGACGGCAGGAACACCTTGGCCACCAGCAGGTCGTTCCAGGTCCAGAGGAACTGGAAGATGGCAAAGCTGGCCAGCGCCGGGAACGACAGTGGCAGCACGATCTTGGTGAAGACCTGGAAATCGGTGGCGCCGTCGACCTTGGCGCTTTCGATGATGTCGCGCGGCAGGCCGACCATGTAGTTGCGCAAGAGGTAAATCGCCAGCGGCAGGCCGAACCCGGTATGTGCCAGCCAGATGCCCAGGAAAGATTGCCCGATGCCGACCTTGTTGTGCAGCGTCAGAAGCGGCACCAGCGCCAGCTGCAGCGGCACGACCAAGAGGCCCACCACCATCGCGATCAACACGCCACGGCCCTTGAAGTCCATCCACGCCAGCGCATAGGCGGCGAAGGCGGCGATCAGGATCGGGATGATCGTGGCCGGGATCGTGACCGTCAGCGTGTTGATAAAGGCCTTGTCCATGTTGTTGGAAAACAGGATCGCTTCGTAGTTCTGCAAACCGAATTCCGGCGGCGAGGCCGCGATGATGTAGATCGAGGGCGCGCGGCTGATCTCGCGGGCCGCGGTCCAGGTGAAATCGCCGTTGGCCGCGACCGTGGCCGCGCGGTCGATGGTAAAGCCGGTGACCGGCTTGTCCTCGAAGGTTTCGGGCGGCACCGGGTCGCTTCCCGTCTCCCAGGCCATCTCGTAATTCTCGGTGTCAGTGGAGCCGTCGGGCTCGGTCACCTCGAGCTTGAGCCGGCCATAGGTTTGGCCGGGCTGCGCCGCGCCAGGGTCGCGCCCGGCGATGCCAAAGGCCGCCACGTCGCCCGAGCTCGGCACGTCCTCGGCGCCGGTGGTGAAAAGGTTGCCCTCGAGCACGAATATCCCGCCCTCGGCGCGCGCGCCCTCGGGGTCGGGCTGCACGCGGTAGGCCTGTTCGACCGGGAACATCGACGCCCACCAGCCGGTTTCCGAGATCTGTTCACGCTCGCGGAAGGACGACACCAAAAGCCCGATGGTCGGTATCAGCCACAGCAGCACCAGAAACACGACGGTGGCGTTGGTGACGATGGAAAGCGAGGATTTCTGACCTGCGATATTGTCCATCTTACATCTCCTTCCGGGCCTGGCGGATGTTCCAGATCATCACCGGCAGCACGATCACCATGATGACGAAGGCCACGGCGGTCGCCCGCCCGTCGTCACGGAACATGTAATCCATCATGTAACTTGGCAGGATCTCGGTATCGAAATTGCCCCCCGTCATGGCGTAGACGATGTCGAAGACCTTGAGCACCAGGATCGTGATCGTGGTCCAGACCACGACGATGGTGCCCATGATCTGCGGGATCTTGATGCGGAAGAAGATCTGGAACGGGTTCGCCCCGTCGATGATCGCCGCCTCGACGGTTTCCTCGGGGATGCCGCGCAGCGCGGCGCTAAGGATCACCATGGCAAAGCCGGTCTGGATCCAGACCAGGATCACCATCAGAAAGAAGTTGTTCCAGAACGGGATCTGCAGCGGATCGACCGGGCTGGCGCCGAAGAAATCGCGCACCGCGTTGATGATGCCGATGTCGGGGTCGTTGGCATAAACGAACTTCCAGATCAGCGACGCGCCCACGAACGAGATCGCCATCGGCATAAAGATCAGCGACTTGGCGATGTTGCCCCATTTCAGCCGGTCGGTGAGCTGCGCCACCAAAAGGCCCAGAAAGGTCGCGGCGGCGGGCACGAAAAGCGCCCAGAGCACGTTGTTGAAGACCGCGGTGCGAAAGCCCTCTTCGGCGAACATGGTGGTGTAATTGCCCAGCCCGATGAACTCGTCGCCCGCGCGGTTGAAGAGCGAGCGGTAAAAGCTGCCCACCACCGGGTAGACCAGGTAAAGCCCCAGCGCGAACATCGCCGGAAAGAGGAACAGCCACGGCCGCACCAGCGTCGCGCGGTTGATGTTGCGCCCGTTGTCGTCGTTCCGCGGCGGAAAGATGATCTTGTCCAACACCCAGTTGGACGCAAAGAAATAGCCCACACATCCGCCGACGCCGATGATGATGGTCAGAATACCCTGAAGTATCGGTGGCATGATAATCCTCCCTTTGGCGCGCCGAATATCCTGCGGGCCTGTCGTGGATGCCGCCTGCCCCGTTTGGCCGGGATCCTGTGCGGGCTTGATCCGCCCCGCCGCCCGAAGACGGACGGCGGAGCGGTGGTCTTAACGCGGGTTACTGGATCGAGTCCCAGCGGGACTGGATGCCCGCCGCCACTTCTGCCGCATCGGCACCGGTCACGTAATCGACCATGCCGGTCCAGAACGCGCCCGCGCCGATCTCGCCAGGCATCAGGTCGGATGCGTCAAAGCGGAAGGTGGTCGCCTCGCGCAGGATGTTGCCCTGCGCCCGCAGGCTGTCCTCGGCATAGACCGCCGGGTTGACGCCCGCATGGGCCGTCAGGAACCCGCCCTGCGCCATCCAGAGCTCATGCGCGATGGGCAGCTTGAGGAACTCGATGAAGGCATTGGTCGCGTCCGACGGATCGGTGATGCCAAAGAGCGTGCCCGCCCCCAGCACCGGCTTGCCCAGATCCTTGTCCTCATAGGCCGGGAAGTAGAAGAAATCCACGTCCTCGCCCACTTCGGTGCCTTCCGGGAAGAAGGCGGGAATGAACGATGCCTGACGGTGCATGTAGCATTCCGACGGAATGGTGAAGAGCCCCGCCGGGCTGTCGCGGAAGTCGGTGGTGGCCACCGCCTCGGATCCGCCGCTGACGAAATCGTCGTTGCGCGCGAACCAGCCGAATTCCTCGATGGCCGCGATCACCTTGGGATCGTCGAACTTCATCTCGTTGGCGACCCAGGCGTCGTAATCGGCGGGCGATTGAGTGCGCAGCATCAGATCCTCGACCCAGTCGGTGGCGGGCCAGCCGGTGGCAGCCCCCGACCCCAGGCCGATGCACCACGGCGTGCCGCCGTCGTCGACGATCTGCTGGGTCAGCTCTTTCAGCTCTTCCATCGTTTCGGGGATGTCATAGCCCGCTTCGTCGAAGGCGATGGGGTTGTACCACACCAGCGATTTCACATCGACGCGGTAGAAAAGACCGTAAAGGTCGTCCGCCCCGTCGGCGCCCGCATAGGTGCCCAGATCGACCCAGGACTGACCGGCGGCGAAATTGTCGCGCACCCAATCGGCGGTGCCGTCGGGCATCGGCGTCAGCAGGCCCTGGCTGGCCATGTCGGCGGCCAGACCTGGCTGCGGGAAGACCGCCAGGTTCGGCGCGGACCCGGCGCGGGTCGAAATCACGATATCCTGCTCGAAGCTGTCCGACCCGGAGTAATTGACCTCGGCGCCGGTGGCCTCGGTGAAATATGCGAAGACCTTGTCGACCTTCTCTTTTTCGTTGCCGGTCCAGGGGCCGGTGATCGTCACGGTCGCGCCGCTCAGGTCATATTGCCCGGCAAAATCGTTGTAGCTGTCCCAGGCGAAATCGCCCTCACCGGGCGCAAAGGGCAGATGACCGGCGGCATGTGCCGCACCGGCCACGAGCGCGGCAGCAGCCACGCCTGCGTAAAGCGCAGGTTTCATCATATTACCTCCCTTGGCGGTCTCGTTTCGGCCGCCTGTTTGATCGTCAGCGCAATGGAATCGCAAAAACCAAAGCGCTTTGGGTGCGTGCACAGTTGGTGAAGCACTCAACTGTGTCAATCGGGTTTTTTGCGGAATTGCACAGGAAATAGCCGGGTTCGGGCATTTTATGTGCAATCTATGCAGTCCCTCTTCCAACCTGCCAGCATTTTTGATTAACGTAAACAACATTGAAGGCGCTTTGGACCCCGGACGCATGAATCTGAAGGAACTGTCAGAACATCTGAACCTGTCGCAGACGACGGTCAGCCGGGCGCTCAACGGCTATCCCGAGGTCAGCGAGGCCACCCGCCGGCGCGTGGTCGACGCCGCGCGCGCGCTCCATTACAGCCCCAACACCCGCGCCAAGGGGCTGGCCACCGGACGCGCGATGGCGGTGGGGCACGTGATCCCGCTTTCCGGCCAGCACGAGATGGTCAACCCGGTCTTCGGCGATTTCATCACCGGCGCGAGCGAGGCCTACGTCAAGGCAGGCTACGACCTGATGATCAGCGTGGTCGAGGACGGGTGCGAGGAACAGCATTACCGGCGCATGAAAGCCATGGGCAATGCCGACGGCGTAATCGTGCACGGGCCGCGCATGGACGACCCGCGCATCTCGCTGCTGGTCGAGCTGGGCCTGCCCTTCGTCGTGCACGGCCGGGCGTCCAACGTGAACACGCCTTATTCTTGGGTCGACATCAACAACAACCGCGCCTTCCGACGGGCGACGGAATTTCTGCTGGATCTGGGCCACCGGCGGATCGCGCTGATCAACGGACTCGAATCCATGGATTTCGCCTTTCGCCGCCGCGCTGGCTATGAGGGCGCGCTGGCCGCGCGCGGGCTGGCCCCCGACCCCGACCTGATGCGCAGCGGCGAGATGACCGAGGTCTACGGCCACCGCGCCGCACGCGAGATGCTGCGCCGGGACGCGGCGCCGACGGCCTTTCTGACCTCGTCGCTGATCACCGCGATCGGGGTGCGCCGCGCGGTGCACGACGCCGGGCTGACGCTGGGGCGGGACGTGTCGGTCATCACCCATGACGACGACCTGAGCTATCTCAAGAACGGCGAGCACATACCCCTCTTCACCGCCACGCGCTCGTCGGTGCGGGTCGCGGGGCGCATCTCGGCCGAGATGCTGCTGGGGCAGATCGGCGGCGACATGCCGTCGCCCGCCACCCGAATGTTGGAGGCCGATCTGATCATCGGCCAGTCCACCGGCCCTGCCCCGCATTAATGCGCCGCATGAAAAGGACTTAAGAAATGCAGCACAAACGCAGCGATTTCCCCGAGGGGTTTCTCTTTGGGGCCGCGACATCGAGCTATCAGATCGAAGGTCAGGCCTTTGGCGGCGCAGGGCGCAGCCATTGGGACGATTTCGCCGACACCCCCGGCAACGTGGTGCGCGCCGAGAACGGCGCGCGGGCCTGCGATCACTATCACCGCTATGAGGAAGACCTCGATCTGGTGCAGGCCGCGGGGCTCGACGCCTACCGCTTTTCCACCAGCTGGGCGCGGGTGATGCCCGACGGCAAGACGGTCAACCCCGAGGGGCTGGATTTCTACGACCGGCTGACCGACGCGATGCTGGCGCGCGGGCTGAAGCCCTGCGCCACGCTTTACCACTGGGAGCTGCCCTCGGCGCTGGCGGATCTGGGCGGCTGGCGCAACCGGGACGTCGCCGGCTGGTTCGCCGATTTCACCGAGACGATCATGGGCCGCATCGGCGACCGGATGTATTCGGTCGCGCCCGTGAACGAGCCGTGGTGCGTCGCCTGGATCAGCCATTTCCTCGGCCTGCACGCCCCCGGCCTGCGCGACATCCGCGCCACCGCGCGGGCCATGCATCACGTGCTGCTGGCGCATGGCCGGGCGATCCAGGCGATGCGCGCCATGGGCATGGGCAATCTGGGCGGCGTCTTCAACATGGAATGGGCCACCCCCGCCGACTACAGCCCCGAGGCCGCAGACGCCGCAGCCCTCTATGACGGTTATTACAATCACTGGTACATCAGCGGCGCGCTCAAGGGCGCCTATCCCGACAACGTGCTGGCGGGGCTGGGCCAGCACATGCCCGAGAACTGGCAGGACGATTTCGGCGTGATCCGGCAGGATCTCGACTGGTGCGGGATCAATTACTACACCCGCAAGGTGATCGCCCCCAACGACGGGCCCTGGCCGCATCACGAAGAGGTCGAGGGTCCGCTGCCCAAGACCTTCATGGATTGGGAGATCTATCCCGAGGGCCTTTACAACTTCCTCACCCGCACCGCGCGCGAGTATACCGGCGACATCCCTTTGTTCGTGACCGAAAACGGCATGGCCGCGCCGGATGTGATCCGGAACGGCGCGGTGGACGACCCCAACCGCATCGACTTTGTCGACCAGCATCTGGCGGCGGTGAAACGCGCCATCGCCGACGGCGCGCCGGTGCAGGGCTATTTCATCTGGTCGCTCTTGGACAATTACGAATGGGCGTTGGGATACGAAAAGCGCTTCGGCCTCGTGCATGTGGATTTCGACACTCTGGTGCGCACGCCCAAAGCCTCTTACCATGCGCTGAGCCGCGCCCTGACCGAGTAGAGCCATGTCCGCACCCATCACCGCCCTGGTCGCCGATATCGGCGGCACCAACACACGCGTTGCCCTGACCGAGGGCAGCCACGTGCGCACCGACACGATCCGGCGCTACCGCAATGCCGATCACGCCGATCTGGCCGAGGTGCTGCGCGCCTATCTCGACACCACCGGCGCCACGGTGGACGCCGCCTGCGTCGCCATGGCCGGGCCGGTGCGCGACGGCGTGGGGCGGCTGACCAATCTCGACTGGACCGTCGACCGCGACGCGGTCGGCGCAGCGACTGGCGCGGGCACCGTCGCGGTGCTGAACGATCTGCAGGCGCAGGGCCACGCGCTCGACCTGCTGACCGCGGACAACCTGACCACGCTTTTGCCCGGCCAGCCCGCCAGCCCGCAGGCGGCGCGCCTGGTGATCGGCGTGGGCACCGGCATGAACGCCGCCCCGGTCTTCAAGCTGAACGGCCAGACGCTGGTGCCGCCCAGCGAGGCAGGCCACATCAGCCTGCCGGTGCAGACCGGCGAAGAGCTGCGCCTGATGGATTTCATCGCCCGCAAGCACGGCGTGCCGGGGGTCGAGGACGTGCTGTCCGGCCGCGGCTTTGAACGGGTCTACGCCTGGCTTTGCGAGGAAGACGGCGGCGCCGAACGGCTCGAGGCCGGCGCGATCATGCAGGCCGCCGATGCGGGCGAGGCGCGCGCGCTGCGCGCGATCGAGGTCTTCACCCGCGTTCTGGGCCGGGTCGCGGGCAACCTTGCGCTGGTCATGCTGCCGTTCGGCGGGGTCTACCTTTGCGGCGGCGTCGCGCGGCATTTCGCACCGCATCTGATGCGCGCGGGCTTTGCCGAGGCCTTTGCCGACAAGGGCCGCTTTGCCGACTTCATGCACCAGTTCCCGGTGCACATGATCACCGACGACTACGCCGCCCTGACCGGGTCGGCCTCGCATCTGAGCGAGTTGCTGATCCTCGAGGCATCCTGATGCCGCAGCGCGGCATTTCCGCCTGATCGCCGCGCAAAGGCTTGCCATTTCCCGATTTCCGCGATTGATAGCGGTAACAGCTCCTCAAGGAGGCGACCTGACATGAATATGAACACCCCTTCCCTCACGACCGAATCCTTCCGTGACGCGATCCTGCGGCACCTGACCTATTCCTTCGGCAAGGACCCCGCGCATGCCATGCTGGAAGACTGGCGCATGGCGCTGTCCTATGCCGTGCGCGACCGGATCGTGGACAGTTGGTTTTCGGCCACCCGGCGCAGCTATGAGGCTGGCGCGAAACGGGTTTACTACCTGTCGATGGAATTCCTGATCGGCCGTCTGCTGGAGGACGGCATCGTCAATCTGGAACTCGTCGATCAGGCCAAGGGCGCGCTGGCCGAGCTGGGTCAGGATTACCAGAATGTGCTGGCCGACGAGCCCGACGCGGCGCTTGGCAACGGCGGTCTGGGGCGGCTGGCGGCCTGTTTCCTCGAATCGCTCTCGACGCTGGGCTGCCCCGCGATGGGCTATGGGATCCGCTACGAACACGGGCTCTTTCGTCAGTCGTTCCGCGACGGGCGGCAATGCGAGGCGCCGGAAACCTGGCTGCTGCAACGCCACGCCTGGGAATTCGAACGCCCCGAGGCGCGGTTCCGCATCGGCTTTGGCGGCGATGTGAAGATCACAGGCGAGCGTGCGCTCTGGACCCCGGACGAGATGGTCGAGGCCGAGGCCTTCGACACGCCGGTCATCGGCTGGAAGGGCCGCTGGGCCAACACCCTGCGCCTGTGGTCGGCGCGCGCGGTCGATCCGTTCGATCTGGACAGCTTCAACCGGGGCGATTTCGCCGCCGCCGCCCAGCCCGAGGCGCTGGCGCGCACGATCTCGCGGGTGCTCTATCCCGACGACACCACCGAGCAGGGCAAGGAGCTGCGGCTCAAGCAGGAATTTTTCCTGACCGCCGCCGCATTGCGCGACATTCTGCGCCGCTTTGACAGCGAACACGACGACATCCGCGCCCTGCCCTCCAAGGTGGCGATCCAGCTCAACGACACACACCCCGCCGTCGCCGGGCCCGAGCTGGTGCGCATCCTGCACGACGAGCGGGGCCTGTCCTTCGACGAGGCGATGACGCTGGCGCAGGGCACGCTGAGCTACACCAACCACACGCTGTTGCCCGAGGCGCTGGAATCCTGGCCCGAGGGGCTCTTTGGCAAGCTGCTGCCGCGGCATCTGCAGATCGTCGACCGGATCGACGCCGCCCATGCCGCGCGGCACCCCAGCCGCACCCAAAGCATGCGCGCCGATCACGAGGTCAAGATGGGCAATCTGAGCTTTGTCATGGCGCACAAGGTCAACGGCGTGTCGGCGCTGCACACCGGGCTGATGAAGACGACCGTCTTCGAGGAACTGCACGGGCTGCACCCCGACCGGATCGTGAACCAGACCAACGGCGTGACCCCGCGCCGCTGGCTTTTGGCCTGCAACCCGCTCCTGGCGTCGCTGATCAACGACACCATCGGCGAGGGCTGGTTCGACGATCTGGAACAGCTCAAGCGGTTGGAGCCGCATGTGGACGACGCCGCCTGGCTCGACCGCTATGCGCAGATCAAGCGCGACAACAAGGCCGACCTGGCGCAATGGATGGCCGAGACGCAGGGCGTCAAGGCCGACCCGGCGATGATGTTCGACATCCAGATCAAGCGGATCCACGAATACAAGCGCCAGCACATGAACATCCTTGAGACCATCGCGCTCTGGCAGGCGATCAAGGCCGATCCGGACGCGCATTGGACGCCGCGGCTCAAGCTTTTCGCGGGCAAGGCCGCGCCGGGCTATTTCTTTGCCAAGGACATCATCCGCCTGATCAACGACGCCGCCGAGGTGATCAACGCCGATCCGGTGACGGCGCCGTTCCTCAAGGTGGCCTTCCTGCCCAATTACAACGTCACGCTGGCCGAGCGTCTGATCCCCGCCGCCGATCTGTCGGAACAGATCAGCACCGCGGGCAAAGAGGCCTCGGGCACGGGCAACATGAAATTCGCCCTGAACGGCGCGCCGACGGTCGGCACTCTGGACGGCGCGAACGTCGAGATTCGCGAGCATGTGGGGGCAGAGAACTTTTTCCTTTTCGGCATGACCGCCGAAGAGGTGATGGAGCGGCGCAAGATCGACGGTCACGCCGCCCACGCCATCGCCGCCGACCCGCGTCTGGCCGCGGCGCTGGCCACCCTGCGCGACGGCACCTTCAGCCCCGAAGAACCTGACCGCTACGCCGGGATCGCCGACAATCTGGAAGGCGCGGATTACTTCACCGTCTGTTCGGACTTCACCGATTACTGGCGCGCGCAGCGCGAGGTGGACGCGGCCTATCGCGACCCCAAGGGCTGGGCGCGGATGGCCGCGCTCAACACCGCGCGGTCGGGCTGGTTCTCGTCCGATCGCACGATCCAGGGCTACATGGCCGATATATGGGGGGCCGAAAGCCTGCTGCGGAACCCCTGAGCGGTCGTCGCGTTGAACCCGGGACGCAATCGGATAAAGTGACCCCATGCAAACAGTTTCGAACGAGCAAGACACGATAGCGCTTATCAAACTCACCCAGGGGCAGAATGACGATCCCTTCGCGGTTCTGGGGCCCCGAACGGTCGGCCGGTCCCGCTATGTGACCGCCTTCGATCCCGGGGCCAGCAGCCTTGCGGCGGTGGTCGACGGCAAGGCCCATGCTCTGGACGCGGTCGAAGGCGCACCGGGCGTCTTTTCCGGCAAGGTGCCGGGGACGAAGCCTTATCACCTGCGCGGCACCGACGCCTCGGGCCACAGCTGGGAGGTCGAGGACCCCTACCGCTTTGGCCCGGTTATGGGCGAGCTGGACGAATACCTACTGGGCGAAGGCACGCACCGCCAGATCTGGAAGGTGCTGGGCGCGCATGTGATGGAACACGAAGGCGCACACGGCACGCATTTCGCGGTCTGGGCCCCGAACGCGCGGCGGGTGTCGCTGGTGGGCGAGTTCAACCATTGGGACGGCCGCCGCCACGTCATGCGCCGCCGTGGCGCGACCGGCATCTGGGAAATCTTCATGCCCGGGCTCGGCGACGGCGCCGTCTACAAATACGAAATCGTCGGGCCGCAGGGCAACACCCTGCCGCTCAAGGCCGACCCCTGCGGCTTCGGCTCGCAGCATCCGCCCGAGAACGCCAGCGTCGTGCGCGACATCGGCGGCTATGGCTGGTCGGACATGGACTGGATCGAGACCCGCGCCGAGGCGCAGGCGCGCGAGGCGCCGATCTCGGTCTACGAGGTGCATCTGGGCAGCTGGCGGCGCAAGGACGGCGGCCGGCCCATTTCCTATGTCGAGGCCGCCGAAGAGCTGGTCGCCTATGTCACCGACATGGGTTTTACCCATATCGAGCTTTTGCCGGTCAGCGAATATCCTTTCGACGGCTCCTGGGGCTATCAGCCCGTAGGTCTTTTCGCGCCCACGATTCGCTTCGGCCCGCCGCACGAGTTCCGCGATCTGGTGAACGCGGCGCACAAGGCGGGCGTCGGCGTGATCCTCGACTGGGTGCCGGGGCATTTCCCGACCGACCCGCACGGGCTCGGCCAGTTCGACGGCACGGCGCTCTACGAACATGCCGACCCGCGCGAAGGCTTCCACCAGGACTGGAACACGCTGATCTATAATTACGGCCGCCGCGAGGTCGCCAATTTCCTGACCTCGAATGCGCTCTACTGGCTCGACGAATACCATGTGGACGGGCTGCGGGTGGATGCGGTGGCCTCGATGCTCTACCGCGACTACAGCCGCAAGGACGGCGAATGGGTGCCCAACAAGGACGGCGGTCGCGAGAACTATGAGGCCATCGACATGCTGCGCGCGATGAACACGCAGACCTATGGCACCCATCCCGGCATCATGACCGTGGCCGAGGAATCGACCTCGTTTCCCAAGGTGTCCCGCCCGATCTACGACGGCGGGCTTGGCTTTGGCTACAAGTGGAACATGGGCTGGATGAACGACACGCTCGAATACATCCAGAAGGACCCGATCTACCGCAAGCATCATCACCACCAGATGACCTTTGGGCTGCATTACGCGTTCAGCGAAAACTTCATCCTGCCGATCAGCCATGACGAGGTGGTGCACGGCAAAGGGTCGATGCTGGGCAAGATGCCCGGCAACGAATGGGAGAAGTTCGCCAACCTGCGCGCCTATTACGGCTTCATGTGGGGCCATCCCGGCAAGAAGCTGCTCTTCATGGGGCAGGAGTTCGCGCAAGGCCACGAATGGAACCACAACGCCCAGATCGACTGGGCTTGCCTGGAAAACCCGGCGCATAAGGGCATCCAGCGGCTGGTCCGCGATCTGAACACGCTCTACCGCGCGGAACCCGCGCTGCACGCCGCCGATTGCGACCCCGCGGGCTTTCAGTGGATCGAAGCCAACGACGCCGACCGGTCGGTCTTTGCCTGGGTGCGGCGCGGCGGCGATGGTGCCGAGGTTGCGGTGATCTGCAACTTCACGCCGGTCGAACAGACCGGCTATCGCATCGGCCTGCCGCAGGCCGGGCACTGGCGCGAGGCGCTGAATTCGGACGCATCGATCTACGGCGGCGGCGACCGGGGCAACCTGGGCGGCGTCACCGCCCATGAGGGCGTAAGCCATGGACAACCTGCGCATGCATCGCTGACGCTGCCGCCGCTTTCAGTGGTATATCTGGTAAAGGATTGACGGCATAACGAAGACGACGGCGCGCGAAAAGACGCGCCGCAACGGGACACTAGGGAGGAACCAATGACACCATCCACCACACGGCTCGCCAGCCGTTCGATGGCTTTCGTTCTGGCCGGAGGGCGCGGATCGCGGCTGAAAGAGCTGACCGACAGGCGCGTCAAACCGGCGGTCTATTTCGGCGGCAAGACCCGGATCATCGACTTTGCCCTGTCCAACGCGATGAATTCCGGCATCCGCAAGATGGCCGTGGCCACCCAGTACAAGGCGCATTCGCTGATCCGCCATTGCCAGCGCGGCTGGAACTTTTTCCGCGCCGAGCGCAATGAATTCCTCGATATCCTGCCCGCGTCGCAGCGCTATGACGAAAGCATGTGGTATCGCGGCACGGCGGATGCGGTGGCGCAGAACATCGACATCGTCGACAGCTACGGCGTCGATTACGTGCTGATCCTGGCGGGCGATCACATCTACAAGATGGATTACGAGCTGATGATCCAGCACCACGTCGAGTCTGGCGCGGATGTGACCATCGGCTGCCTGACAGTGCCCCGAATGGAGGCGTCTGCCTTTGGCGTGATGGCGGTGGACGGCACCGACCGGATCACCAGTTTCCTGGAAAAGCCCGCCGATCCGCCGGGCACGCCGGACGATCCCAACGTCGCGCTGGCCTCTATGGGGATCTATGTCTTCCGCTGGGATTTCCTGCGCGATCTGCTGATCCGCGACATGGAGGATCCGAACTCCAGCCACGATTTCGGCAACGATCTGATCCCCGACATCGTCAAGAACGGCAAGGCGCAGGCGCACCGGTTCACCGACAGCTGCGTGCGAACCTCGACCGAGGCGCCGTCCTACTGGCGCGACGTGGGCACGGTCGATGCGTTCTGGAAGGCCAATATAGACCTGACGGATTTCACCCCCGATCTCGATCTCTGGGACAAGGACTGGCCGATATGGACCTATTCCGAAAGCGTCCCCCCCGCCAAGTTCATCCATGACGAGGCCGACCGCCGCGGCACGGCGGTCAGTTCGCTGGTTTCGGGCGGCTGCATCGTTTCGGGCACCGAGATCCGCCGCTCGCTGCTCTTCACGCAGGTGCACACCAATTCCTACTCCAGCCTCGATGGCGCGGTGGTGCTGCCTTACGTGAACGTCGCGCGCCATGCGCGGCTGACCAACGTGGTGATCGACCGCGGCGTCGAGATCCCCGAAGGCCTGGTTGTCGGCGAGGACCCCGAAGAGGACGCCAAGTGGTTCCGCGTCTCCGAAGGCGGCGTGACGCTGATCACCAAAGCCATGCTCGAACGACGAGAAGCCAGCCTATGACAAGACTCCTGTCCGTCGCCTCGGAATGCGTGCCGCTGGTCAAGACCGGCGGTCTGGCCGACGTGGTAGGCGCCCTGCCCGGCGCGCTGGCGCCGCTGGGGGTCGAGATGCGCACCCTGCTGCCGGGCTATCCGGCTGTGATGAAGGCGGTGACGGACGGGCGCAAAGTGGCCGACTGGCCCGATCTCTTCGGCGGCCCCGCGCGGCTGATCGAGGGGGCGCTTGGCGATCATGTGCTCTATGCGCTTGACGCGCCGCATCTTTATGACCGCGAGGGCGCGATCTATCTGGGCCCCGACGGCAAGGACTGGCCCGACAACCCCCAGCGCTTTGCCGCGCTCAGCCGTGTCGCGGCGCTGATCGGCGCGGATGGCGTAGGCGGATGGGTGCCGCAGGTGCTGCATCTGCACGACTGGCAGGCGGGCCTTGCGCCCACTTACCTGCGCCACCTTGGCGCGGACGGGCGCGTCGGCACGCTGATCACCATCCACAACATCGCCTTCCAGGGCCTCGCCCCGGAAAAGATGCTGAACGAGTTGCACCTGCGCCCGGGCGATTTCACCCAGGACGGCGTCGAATACTGGGGCCAGATCAGCGCGCTCAAGGCGGCCCTTGTGCATGCGGACGCCATCAGCACCGTCAGCCCGACCTACGCGCAGGAACTGATGACGCCGGATTTCGGCATGGGGCTGGATGGCGTGATCCGCGCCCGCGCCGCCGATGTGACCGGCATTCTGAACGGCATCGACACCGATATCTGGACCCCGCCCTACAAGACCATCCGCGGCAAGGCGCGCCACCGCAAGGCGCTGCGCGCCGAGATGGGGCTGCCCGACTGGCCCGGCCCGGTCTGCGTTGTGATCTCGCGGCTGACAGAACAAAAGGGGCTCGACCTGCTGCTCGACGCCCTGCCCGCGCTGGTGGATCGCGGCGGGCAACTGGCGCTGCTGGGATCGGGCGACGCCAAGCTTGAGGCCGCGTTCAAGGAGGCCGCCGCACACCCCGGCGTCGCCGTGCGCATCGGTTATGACGAGGGCCTCGCCCGCCGCCTGATCGCTGGCGGCGACGCCATTCTGGTGCCCTCGCGGTTCGAACCCTGCGGGCTGACCCAGCTTTACGGCCTGCGCTTCGGCACGCTGCCGCTGGTGGGTCTGACCGGCGGGCTGGCCGACACGGTGATCAACGCCTCGCCCGCGGCGCTCGCCGCAAAATGCGCCACCGGCCTACAATTTCACCCCGTGACCCTGCAGGCGCTCGCGGGCGCGCTGATGCGGCTCTGCGAGCTTTACGAGGATCGCCCCCTGTGGGAGCGTATGGCCAAGAACGCCATGGACACGCCCGTGGGATGGGAGGCCTCGGCCCCCGCCTATGCGGCGCTTTACGAAAAGCTGACAAAATCCTCATGAGCCAATCCTATGCCATCCTCGCGGGCCGCCCGGCCCCGCTTGGCGCGTCGTTTCAGGGCGACGGGGTGAATTTTGCCGTCTTCTCGAAACATGCCACCGGGGTGACCCTCTGCCTCTTCGACGGGGACGGCGCCGAGACGCAAATCCCCCTGCCCGAATGGGACGGCGATGTCTGGCACGGCTTCGTTCCCGGGCTGACCCCTGGGCAGCATTACGGCTACCGCGTCGAGGGCACATACGCCCCGCACGAGGGGCACCGGTTCAACCCCGCCAAGCTGCTGATCGACCCTTACGCTAAGCGTCTGACGGGCCATCCGATCTGGCACGACGCGCTCTACGGCGGCGATGCCAAGACGCCGGACAAGCGCGACAGCGCGCCCTACATGCCGCGTTCGGTGGTCGAGGATCCGGCCTTCGACTGGGGCGATATCCCGCCGCCTGGTCACGCAATGGAAAGCAGCATCCTCTACGAGGCGCATGTCAAAGGGCTGACCCAGACACTGCCCGGCGTCGACCATCCCGGCGGCTTTCTGGGCATCGCGTCGGATGCGGTGCTGGAGCATCTGACCGGGCTTGGCGTCACAGCGATCGAGCTTTTGCCTGTCCAAGCCTTTTTGAACGACCGTTTTCTGGTTGAAAAAGGGCTGGTAAACTATTGGGGTTACCAGACTTTGGGCTTTTTCGCCCCCGATTCGCGCTACCTCACACAGCATTCGATCTGGGAGTTTCAGCACATGGTCGCCCGGCTGCATTCCGCCGGGATCGAGGTGATCCTGGATGTGGTCTACAACCATTCCTGCGAGGGCGATCACACCGGCCCGACGCTGTCCTTCCGCGGGCTCGACAATGCCAGCTATTACCGGCTGGCCGGCGACCGCAGCCTCTACATCAACGACACCGGCACCGGCAACACGCTGAACATGGACCACCCGATGGTGCTGCGCATGGTGATGGATTCGCTGCGCTACTGGGCCGACACCATGGGGGTCGACGGGTTCCGCTTTGATCTTTGCGCCACGCTGGGGCGCACCGAGGCCGGGTTCGACCGCAACAACGCCTTCTTCAATGCCGTCCGGCAAGACCCTGTTCTGGCGGGTAAAAAGCTGATCGCCGAGCCGTGGGATATCGGCCCCGGCGGCTATAAGCTTGGGGCCTTCCCGCCGCCCTTTTCCGAATGGAACGACCAATTTCGCGATGGCGTGCGCCGGTTCTGGCGCGGCGATCCCGGGCATGTACCGATCTTGGCCGACCGGATCACCGGATCGGCCCATCAGTTCGACCATTCCGGCCGCCCCGCCACGTCGTCCGTCAACCTGATCACCGCTCACGACGGCTATACGATGGCCGACATGGTGGCCTACAAAAAGCGCCACAATCAGGCCAATGGCGAGGAAAACCGCGATGGCCACGGCGAGAATTACAGCGACAATTTCGGGGTCGAGGGCCCGACCGACGACCCCGAGATCACCGCCGCCCGCATCCAGCGGCGGCGCAACCTGATGGCAACGCTTCTGCTGGCGCAGGGCACGCCGATGATCCTGGGCGGCGACGAGATCGGCAATGGGCAGAAGGGCAACAACAACGCCTATGCCCAGGACAATCGCATCGGCTGGATCGGCTGGGACAAGGCTGATTCCGAATTTCTCGAATTTGCGAAGAAGGTGATCGCCTTCCGCCACGCGCATCCGATCCTGCGGCAAAAGCGGTTCCTGCACAGCCAGCCGCGCGAGGCCGACGGGCTGGCCGATCTCTTTTGGTGGCGCGCCGACGGGCGCGAGATGGCCCGCGCCGACTGGACCAACGGCGATCTGCATCTGCTTTGCGCCGAAATGCGCATGGCCTCGGGCACACCCGATTATGCCGAACGCGAGGACGCGCTTTACCTAGCCTTCAACGCGGGCGACGAGGTGACGCTGACCTTGCCCGTCCCGCAGGCGGGCTTTCGCTGGGTCCGTCATCTGGACAGCGCCGATCCGGAGGCGGCGCCGCGCCGCGCCAAGCGGCGCGAGCCCATGTCGGCCCACTCGGTCCTGGCCTTCGTGCTGGAACCGGAGGGCGCTGCATGAACCTTCAGAACGCCGCCGAAGCTGCTGGAATCCTTCCCGAATATGTCGATCAGATGGAGCAGACCCGCGTCACCCCGCCGGAGACGCAGGAGGCCTTGCTCGCAGCCATGGGGCTGGACGAACGCTTTACCCCGGCCGCGCGTCGCCTGCCGCGCTGGCTGGTCTGCACGCCCGACGCCAGCCCCGATCTGCCCATCGCCGAGTGGCGCCTGACGCTGGAGGACGGTCAACAGACCGAAGGGCGCGGCGCGCTGCACGCCCTGCCGATCGGCCGTCACCGCCTGGAGGCGGAGGGCGAAACCTGCTGGCTGCTCTGCGCGCCGCCGACGCTGGACCTGCCGCCGCGCTCATGGGGCCTGATCGCGCCTTTGGCCTGCCTGCGCCCGCCCGATGACGGCGGCATCGGCAGTTTCGACGACGCCGCGGCGCTGGCCCGGGCAGTCGCGCCGCTGGGCTGCGCCTATTTGGGGCTCAACCCGGTGCATGCCGGGTTCCTGACCGATCCGGGCGCGTTCAGCCCCTACACGCCCTCGCACCGCCGCCGCCTGTCGCCGCTCTATCTGCCGACCGACACCGCCGTGTCGCCGGGCCCGCTGATCGACTTCGCGCAAGAGACCCCGGCCCGCCTGGCCGCGCTGGAGGCCGAATTTGCCGCCAGCGACGATCCCGCCTTCACCGCGTGGTTGACCGACCAGGACGACAGCCTGACGCGCTTTGCCCTGCATCAGGCGCTATCCGAGCGTCACGGGCCATACTGGGCCGACTGGCCCGCCGATCTGCACGACCCCGCAAGCACCACCACCCAGCGCGCCGCCGCTGAATTGGCCGACCGTATCCGCCTGCACCAATGGCTGCAGTTCCGCGCCGAAAGCGCGTTGCAAGAGGCGAACGCAAAGGCCAAAGACGCAGGAATGGCGCTGGGGCTCTACCTCGATCTGGCGGTCGGCACGCATCCCCATGGCGCCGAAACCTGGGAGGACCGCACCAGCTTTGCCAGCGGCGCCAGCCTTGGCGCGCCGCCGGATGCCTTTTCCAAGGACGGGCAGAACTGGCAGCTGGCCCCGTTCAACCCCCATGCGCTGATCGACACCGGCTTTGCCGCCTTCGCCGAGACCCTGCGCGCGCAGCTGCGCTTTTCCGGGGCGCTCAGGATCGACCATATCCTGGGCTTTGAACGCGCCTTCTGGGTGCCGGAGAACGGCGCGCCGGGCGCCTATGTCCAGATGCCGCGCGAGGCGCTTCTGGCGGTGGCGCGGATCGAGGCCGCGCGGGCCGGGGCCACCATCATTGGCGAGGATTTAGGCAATATTCCCAAAGGCCTGCGCGCCGCTCTTGAAGCGTCTGGCATCCTTGGCTGCCGGGTGATGATCTTTGAGCGGACGAAACGCGCCTTTCGTGCGCCCGGGCGCTTTCCCGAGGCCTCGATCGCCAGTTTCTCGACACACGATCTGCCCACCTGGCGCGGCTGGCGCAAGGGCACCGAGATAGGCGCCCGCTTCGACATCGGCAGTATCGAAGCGCCCCAGCGCGACGCCGCGCTGGCCGCCCGCACCGACGAGGTCAAGGCCTTCGACCGGATGACCAAGCCGCTGCGCGGTCCAGCCGCGCCGGACAGCCTGGTCGCGATGACCCGCGCGCTGGCCAGCGCCGGGTCGCGTTTGGCGGCGGTGCAGGTCGAGGATATCCTGGGGCTGGAAGACCAGCCCAACCTGCCGGGCACCACCACCGAATATCCCAACTGGCGGCAACGCCTGCCCATGCGGCCCAAAGAGATCGCCACCCTTGCGGCGTTCCGCAGCGTGGCCGCCGATATGAAACAACAAGGACGATAGGAGACCGCAGATGAGCGTCCAGACCATCGCCACCCAACCCATCGAGGGACAAAAGCCCGGCACCTCGGGCCTGCGCAAGAAGACCCGCGTCTTTCAGGGGCATCACTACCTTGAGAATTTCATCCAGAGCATCTGGAACGGCATCGGCGGCGTCGCCGGCAAGACGCTGGTTCTGGGCGGCGACGGGCGGCATTTCAACGCCGAGGCGGCGCAGGTCGTGCTGCGCATGGCCGCCGCCAGCGGCGCGGCCAAGGTGATCGTCGGGCAGAACGCGCTGCTATCGACGCCCGCCGCGTCGAACCTGATCCGCGACCGCGGGACCGACGGCGGCATCATCCTGTCGGCCAGCCACAATCCCGGCGGGCCCGACGGCGATTTCGGCGTCAAGTTCAACACCCCCAACGGCGGTCCCGCGCCGGAATCGGTCACCAACAAGATCTTCGAGGCCACCAAGACCCTGACAGAATACCGCATCTTCGAGGCCCAGGACGTCAACTTGTCGATCCTGGGGGCGAGCATGCTGGGCGATACCGAGATCGAGGTCGTCGACCCGGTAGCCGAATACGCCAAGCTGATGGAGCGGCTCTTTGATTTCGGCGCGATCCGGGCGCTTTTCGAGGGCGGGTTCCGGATGCGGTTCGACGCGATGCACGCGGTCACGGGGCCTTATGCCACGGCGATCCTCGAGGACCGGCTGGGCGCGGCCCCCGGCACCGTGGTCAACGGCATCCCCCTGCCCGATTTCGGCAAAGGCCACCCCGACCCCAACCCGATCTGGGCCAAGACCCTGATGGACGAGATGATGGGCGCGGATGCACCCGATTTCGGCGCGGCCTCGGACGGCGACGGCGACCGCAACATGATCGTCGGGCGCGGCTGCTACGTGACCCCGTCGGATTCGCTGGCCGTTCTGGCGGCCAACGCGACGGTCGTTCCGGCCTATGCAGAGGGGCTGAAAGGCGTGGCGCGCTCGATGCCCACCAGCCGCGCGGTGGACCGAGTGGCGGCGCATCTGGGCATCGACTGCTACGAGACGCCGACGGGTTGGAAGTTCTTTGGCAACCTTTTGGACGCGGGCCGCGCCACGCTTTGCGGCGAGGAAAGCGCCGGCACGGGCAGCGACCACGTGCGCGAAAAGGACGGGCTCTGGGCGGTGCTCTTCTGGCTCAACATCCTGGCGGCCAAGGGCCAGCCGGTGTCCGAGCTGATGGCGGCGCATTGGCGGGACTTCGGGCGCAATTACTATTCGCGCCACGATTACGAAGGCGTCGACAGCGCCGCCGCCAACGCGCTGATGGACGACCTGCGAGCGCGGCTGGCCGATCTGCCGGGCACCGAAGCGGCCGGTCTTACGGTTGAGGCCGCCGACGAGTTCGCCTATGACGACCCGGTCGACGGCAGCCGCAGCGAAGGCCAGGGCCTGCGCATCGACCTGACGGGCGGCGCGCGCATCGTGCTGCGTCTGTCGGGCACGGGAACCGAGGGCGCCACCTTGCGCGTTTACCTCGAAAGGCTCGAAGCCGACCCCGACAAGATGGACGCCGACCCGCAAGAGGCGCTGGCCCCGGTCATCGCCGCCGCGAACCATATTGCCGGCATCGCCGACCGCACCGGCCGCACTGCGCCGGACGTAATCACCTGAGGAGAAATGTATGCCCCTCAAAGACGACCTGACGTTTCTTGAAACCATCGCCCGCGCCCGCGCCGAGGCGGCGGAAGAGACGATGATCCAATCCGCCACCCGCTTTGACGCCGAGCAGCAGATCGCCCGGGGTCTGGGCGGTCAGGTGATCGACGGCCGCGCCGAATTCGGCTTCTGGGTGCCCGAACTGCAGGACCACCGCGTCCCCAGCGGCGATATCTTCCTCGAGGTGCTGCGCGCCGAAGAGCCGCTCGACCTGACGCGCGCGGCGCAAAGCATCGCGTTCGAGCGCGCCTATATCCCCGTGGTCCGCACCGAGGCGCATTGTTTTACCGCGGTGGACGGCATGCGCGCCGGCACCCGCGACAGCATCGGCGATTTCTACGCGCTGACCTGGCGCGACAGCGAGGGCAGCTGGCACCGGATTTTCGATCCGCTGGCCTCGTCGCTGCCCTTCGGCGCCTTCGCCCCGGCCGAGCTTTACGACCTGCACGCGATGCAGGACGCGCGCGGCGACAAGGCCTATTGGCAGTCCTTCGCCGGGTCCGAGCCGCACAAATTCGGCCCCGCCGTCAACATCCTGCAGATCCATATCCCCACCGCCACCGCGGGCGGCACCATCGCGGCGCTGACGCGCCAGTTCGAGCGGCTGGCCGAACGGGTTGCGCGCGATCTGCCGCTCGACCCGGCCGACCAGATCTTCATGGGCTACGATTCGGTGCAATTGCTGCCGGTCGAGCCCACGACCGTCTACGAAAAAGGCCCCGATTTCTGGGATGAGGATCAGGGCACCGACGATCAGGTGACTGTGTCGCTCTTGCGTCCGGACACCACGAACTGGGGATATGACGTGGTCATTTCGGGCATGGCGGCGGTGAATCCGGTCTTGCTCGAAACCGGGCGGCCGGACGAGCTGGTGGACCTGGCGGCGGTGCTGCACAACTTCCCCGGCGGGCCCAAGCGGCTGGTCTTCGACGTGGTTTACGGCCATTCCGACAACCAGGGGCTCGATGCGCTCAACAGCCATTTCTTCGCCGGGCCGAACATGTACGGCCAGAACCTCGATTATCAGAACCCCGCCGTGCGGGCGATCCTGCTGGAAATGCAGCGCCGCAAGGTGGATTTCGGCGCCGATGGGGTGCGCGTCGACGGGGCGCAGGATTTCAAGTTCTGGGATCCCTCCGAGCAGGTTCTGAAACACGACGACGCCTATCTGCAAAGCATGGCCGATATCGTGCAGGAGGTCGCGGGTACGCAATACCGCCCCTGGTTCGTCTTCGAAGACGGCCGCCCCTGGCCCGACGAGGATTGGGAGCTGAGCTCGACCTACCGCTCGGTGATCGAGCAGCAGCGCGACGACGACGTGTTCCAGTGGGGCCCGTTGACCTTCGCGCACAACACGCCGTTTCTCTATACGTTCTGGCTGGGCAAGTACTGGCGCATCCGCGAGTGCCTGAGCGTGGGGTCGAACTGGATCTCGGGCACCTCGAACCACGACACGCTGCGCCGGGGCACGCAAGTCAGCCCGGAGATGAACATCAACACGCGGCTGGGCAATACGGGGATGGAGATCCTCGACAAGGCCTATGACAACCCCGCCGCCCATGCGCTGACCTATGTGGCGCTGCCGGGCGTGCCGATGGATTTTCTGAACGCCATGGCGCGCGGCAGCTGGGGCTTCATCCGCAACCAGGACGACAAATACGGCGTCAAGGTCGTGGCCGAAGAGGCGATCAGCCTGAAATGGCAGGTCGACAGCTACAGCTATTCGATCCCCGGCAATTTCACCCGGCTGAAAGAGCTGGGGTTCGAGACGCGCGCCGATCTGGCGCGGTTCTGCGAATTCCTGCCGGCGCTGGTGAAGGTGACGGAATACGACCTCGACGACATCGCACGGCTGCTGAACGCCACCGACCCCAAACTGGCCGGCCCGCGTTACACGCCCGAGACGCTGAAAGAGGTGGCGCGGGCGTGGATGGACGACATGCACGAATATTGCAACGTCAGCCTGGCGCTGTCGGGGCTCGATCCGGTGCAATGTGCCTTCACCCACGCGCTGCGCGAGTTTCGTAATGCCCGGCCCTGGCTTCGCGACAATTACGGGCCGCGCGATCACTTCGGCTATGTCGAGCCGCTGGAGGGGCGCACCCTGTTCACGTCTCTGCGTCATGGGCCGGACGGCGAACAGGTCTATTCGGTGATCCATATGGAAGGCAAACCCACATCCGACATCGACCCGCTGCGGCTGGACGTGCCGGGGCTGGAGGGATTCGGCTGGGAATGTGCGCTGCGTTCGCCGGGGATCGGGTCCGATTACCTGAGCGGGCCGATCGTGCTGCACGATTCCATGTCGCTGGTCTTCACGCGCAAGGGCTGAGGGGCGCAGCTCCTCAAGCCCTTGCAGGCTTTCCTCGCAGCCTTGCGGCGAAGACGCCCGTCAGGGCGGATGAGCGGGCACCGCTCACCGCCCCGGCAGCCACAGCGCCAGCTGCGGAAACGCGATCAGCAGCGCCACCAGCAACAGCGAACACCCGATGAAGGGAAAGGCCGCGGTATAGATATCCCGCATCGAGGTGTCGGGCGGCGACACGCCTTTCATGACGAACAGCAGCAGCCCGAAGGGCGGCGTTGTAAAGCTGATCTCAAGCGCCAGCAGCATGATCAGCCCGAACCAGATCGGATCGAACCCCAGCTGCGTCGCCAGCGGGAAAAAGATCGGCACCGTCAGCAGCATCATCGAGATCTGCTCCATGAACATCCCCAGCACCAGCAGCACGCCGAACATCACCAGCAGCATCGCGATCGGCTCGAGATCGAACCCCGTCGCCCAGCCGATCAGCCCGCGCGAGGCCCCCGAGAACGCCAGAAGCTGCGAAAACGTGGCCGAGCCGAAGACAATCAAATAAGCCATCAGCGTCACCTTCAGCGCTCCGGTCACCGATTTCTTAGCCGCCTCCCAGGTCAGGCAGCGAAAGGCCGCCGCCAGGATCAGCACCCCCAGCGCGCCAAAGGCCGCCGCCTCGGACGGGGTAAAAACCCCGCCGATCATCCCCGCCACCGTCAGCACCATGACCCCGATCATCGGCACCACGTCGCGCAGGATCAGCCAGAGCTTGTCGCGCCCGCTCATCGGCGTGACCTCGTATGCCGGGGCCGCGCCCGGATCGAACCGGCACTGCGCCCAGATCATCGCGATGTAGAACCCCGCCAGGATCAGCCCAGGCACGATCCCCGCGATCAGCAGCGCGCCCACGTCAATCTGCGCCAGCGTCGCCAGCAGCACCGCCAGCGCCGAGGGCGGAATGATGATCGCCAGCCCCCCCGTGCCCAGAATGGGCCCGATGGACATGTGTTTCTTGTACCCGCGCGCCGTCATCTCGGGCACCATCAGGCTGCCCAGCAGCGCGGTCGACCCCATCGACGACCCCGACAGCGTCGAAAACCCGGTGCCGCCCAGAACCGTGACATAAGACAGCCGCCCCGGCAGCTTGCCCAGCAGCCGGTCGATGGCGTTGAACATCCGCGCACCCAGCCCGGTGTGAAAGAAGATCTCGCCCATCAGCAGGAACAGCGGGATCGGCACCAGCGCGAATTTCGTCAGCGACCCCAACCCGTTGTTGAGCAGCGCCGACACGCCCCTCTCTCCGCCCATAAAGACCCAAGCGCCGATGATGTTGGCCGCCAGGAACGCCAAAGCGACCGGCATGCCCACCGCCATCAGCGCGACAATCGACCCAAGCAGCAGGGCCAGCGCCTCGTACCATTCCATTATTCGTGTATCCCCGCTTCGCCGGAATGCAGGATTTCGGGGCCAAAGACGAACCGGGCGAACTCGACCGCCATGAGGGTGAAGGCGACCGGAAAGCTGATCGTCAGAATCCAGCGCGGGAAGAAATAGGCGCGCACGTCGTAATCGTTGCGCTCGATATTGGTCAGGAACAGATCCGCCCCCTGCCAGGCCAGCACTGCGCAGACCGCCACGCAGGCCAGCGCCACCGCCCTGCTGACCGCCACGCGCAGCCCCTCGGGCAGCGCCGCGGTCACCAGCTCGATATGCACATGCCCCTTTTCGCGCACCAGCCAGGGCGCGCCCAGCATGGTCATGTAAAGCAGCGCATATTCCGACGAGGTGAAGAGCCAGGCAAACGGCTGCACGCCGATGTTGCGCATGGCCACCGACACCACGACCGACACCATCAGCCAGACCAGCATCGCGGCAGCGACAAAGGCCATGGCATAAAGCACCATATTGTAACCGCGCAAAATCAGCGCCATGCCCGCCCCCGTTTGTGCGACACTATACCTGATCCGCCCTTTTCCGCTTCTTCTTGGCAAAAATACTCCGGGGAGCGCGAGGGGTAGCACCCCTCGCACGGATCGGATCGGCAAAGCCGATCCGAAACCTCAGTGCAAACATGCAGGCTCAGCTGTCCGCCTCCGGGTCGTAGAAAAGACCGATCAGCGTGTCGTAATTGGCGGTGCCCATCGGGTGCTCGGCCATAAGGCCTTTCATCCGCTCCCAGGTCTTTTCGCGGGCGGCGGCCAGATAGTTAGCCTTGGCCTCGCCCTCCAGCGACACCTCGATCATGCCCTGCTCGGCCAGCGCGGCGAAATCCGCGTCACGCTTGGCGCGCAGCTTCTCGACGCTTTCGCGCTCGTGCTCGATGGCGACCTCCTGCAGGATCGCGCGCGACTCGTCGCTAAGGCTCTCCCACTTGTCGAGGTTCACGATCACCCCAAGGTCGGTCGAGAAGAAGCACGGCGCGATGCGGTAGTTCAGGAACTCGTTCCACTTGAGGTCGATCAGCCCGATCTGGGTCCAGCCGGTGGCGTCCACCACCCCGCGCTCCAGCGCCGAATAGACGTCGGTCGTGGGCAGGTCGATCACCTGCGCGCCCAGATATTCGGTAAAGAACGCGTTATAGACCGCGTTGCCGCGCAGCTTGAGCCCCTCGACCTCGAGATTACCATCAGCGTCAAAGGTCGGCTCGTTGCGAGTCCAGAGGTTGTAGCAAACGCCCGAATCGAACCAGCCGAGGTATTTCACCCCCATCTTTTCCTGGTGGATCTGGTCGATCAGTTCGATCCCGCCGTTCGCGCGGGTTTCGATGGCGGTCAGGTTCGAGGCCACCAGAGCGTCCTTTTCAGGCAGCGCACCGGCATAGAACGAACCGGGCGTATAAACCATGTCGACGATCCCGTCACGCACCGCGTCGGGCTGCTGGAACATGCCGATGGCCTCGGGGCCGCCGCGCACTTCGATCTGCACCACGCCTTCGCCGCGTTCGTTAACCTTGTTTACGAAATCCAGAAAGGACTGCGTATAGATCAGCGTCTCCGGGAATGCGTGCACGGCGGTCACGGTGTCCTCGGCCGCGGCGATGCTGGCCCAGGCCACCGATCCCGCAACAATCCCACCCAATGTGGTCATCTTCATTTGGTCGTCTCCCCTTGGTTAAGTGTCCGCGCCGCTCCCAGCGCGCGGTTCGGTCTTGGGTTGTGTCCAGTGCGGACGGGCGGCCGCAAAGGCCGCAATCTGAGTGTCATAGGCGCGGGTCATGTCGATATCGTCCCAGCCATTGATCAGCTTGGTCTTCCAGACCGGCGCAATGTCGAAGGGCACGGCAGTGTCCCCCAGGGTCACAATCTGCGCCTCGAGGTCGATCTCCGCCTTATCGCCGGTCTCGAGCGCGCGCAGCAGCGGCGCGATGTCCTCGACCCGCGCCGGGCAAAGGCCGTTATTGACGGCATTGCCCGCGAAGATATCGCCGAAGCTGGGCGCGATGACGGCGCGAAAGCCCGCATCGGCCAGCGCATAGACCGCCGCCTCGCGCGACGAGCCCGAGCCGAAGTTGCGCCCGGCGATCAGGATGCTTGCCCCGGGGGCTGCGTCGAGCGCCGCGCGCGCGGCGTCCTGATCGTGCAACAGAAAGCGGCCGTAACCTTCGCTGCGCGGTGTCGACATGAAGCGCGCCGGGATCAACTGATCGGTGTCGATATTGTCGATGGGCAACGCCACGGCTTGCCCCTTATGCCGCGTCCAGCCCGCCATCACGCGGCCCGCCCCTGCAAAAGCGGGCGCACATCTGTCAGCGTGCCGGTCACCGCGGCGGCGGCGACCATGGCGGGCGACATCAGATGTGTGCGCGCGCCCTGCCCCTGACGGCCGCGGAAATTTCGGTTGGTGGACGAGGCGCAGCGCTTGCCCGGCGCCACCAGATCGCCGTTCATGCCGACGCACATCGAACAGCCCGAGGCGACCCATTCCAGCCCCGCGGCGGTGAAGATCCGGTCGAGGCCTTCGTCCTCGGCCTGGCGTTTGACCAGCATCGAGCCGGGCGAGACCATCCCCGGAACCCGCGCCTGGCGGCCCGCCAGCACGGCGGCGGCGGCGCGCAGATCCTCGATCCGCGCATTGGTGCAAGAGCCCAGAAAGACCTGATCGACCGGCGTGCCCTCCAGCGGGCGGCCCGGCGTCAGCCCCATGTAGTCAAGCGCGGCGCGTGCGGCCTCTGCCTTGCCCTCGGGCAGGCGCGCGGGATCGGGGATCGTTGCGCCTATGGGCAGGGCCTGTTCAGGGCTCGTGCCCCAGGTGACCGTCGGTGCGATCTGGCCGGCGTCGAAATGAACTTCGCGGTCGAACACCGCATCCGGATCGCTGGCCAGCGCCGCCCAATCCGCCAGCGCGCGATCCCATTCCGCGCCGTCGGGCGCATAGGGCCTGCCCTTCACATAATCGAAGGTCACCGCGTCCGGGGCCACCATTCCGAATCGCGCCCCGCCCTCGATCGACAGGTTGCAAAGCGTCATGCGCCCTTCCATGCTCAGGCTGCGCACCGCCGATCCGGCATATTCCACCGCATGCCCGCGCGCCCCGTCGGCCCCAAGCTGTGCGATCCAGTTCAAAGCGATATCCTTGGCCGTCACCGCCGGGCCGAGCGTGCCGTCGACGGTGATCCGCATCGCCCTGGGCCGGGTCTGCCACACGGTCTGCGTGGCCAGCACATGCGCCACCTCGGTCGCACCGATGCCAAAGGCCAGCGCGCCGAACGCGCCATGGGTCGAGGTGTGGCTGTCGCCGCAATTGATCAGCAGACCGGGCAGGGTCAGCCCCTGTTCCGGCCCGATCACATGGACAATGCCCTGCCGCCGATCCTCCAGACCGAAGAGCGGCACGCCATGGCGCGCGCAATTGGCCGACAGCCGGTCGATCATGTCGGCGATCCTGGGGTCCTGCGCCACACCCCGCCGCGTCGGCGCGTAATGGTCCGCCACCCCAAAGGTCAGATCGGGCCGCGCCACCGGCAGGCCGCGCTCGGCCAGCTTGGCGAAGGCATGGTGCGAACCTTCGTGTACCAGATGCCGGTCGACCCACAAAAGCGACGTGCCATCCTCTCGCCGCAGCACCTCGTGCCGATCCCAGAGCTTGTCGAGCAGCGTGCTCATGCCGCCCCCTCGCCGCGCACGATGGGCTCCCAGTGCCGCGCCCCGCCTTCGCCGACGCGCGTCAGTTCCATCTCGAGGTGGAACCGGTCGGGGCGATAGAGCGCCGACAGGTATTCCACCCCCCGCCCCTCTGCGTCGCGCACCACCCGCGTCAGCGACAAGAGCGCCGATCCCACCGACACCTCCAGCGCCTCGGCCACATCGGGGGCGGCGAGCGTTGCCGTGACGGTCTGATGCGCCGCCTCGACCTGAACGCCCGACCGTTCCAGCAGGCGGAAGAGCGGCGTCGTGGCCAGATCGTTTTCGGAATAATTGCTGGCGATGTATTCCGGCACATGCGTGGTGAGGTGGGAAAAGACCCGCTCCTCGGCCAGCCGTACGCGCACCGCGGTCTGCACCTTCGTGCCCGCCGCCAGCCCCATCGCCCGCGCCACCGGCATTGGCGGCACGCCGTAGGAAAACGACAAAAGCCGCGCCGAATGCTGCCCCAGCGTCACAAGTTGCGGGATCAGCGTGGTGACATCGGCAATCACCTGCCCCTCGGGGCGCGGCTCGCGCACCAGCGTACCGCTGCCAACCTTGCGTTCGACCAGCCCGTCCGCCTCCAGCGCCTCGAGCGCGCGTCGGATGGTTACCCGGCTGACGCCATGCTGCGCCGCCAGCTTCTGTTCGCCGGGAAGCAGAGAACCGGGCGTCACCGCGCCACCGACGATAATGTCGCGCAGCAGCAGATAGACCCTGCGGGCCTTCCCCCCTTCTGGCAGACTTGTCTTGGCGTGATCGCGCACCACGTTTCCCCTTTACCAGCGCCACAGACTAGCGGCGGTTTTTTCAAACGCAAGATATTAGTCCGCTGCAACGCCGCATAATATGTGCTTTGCATAGCCAAAAATCTGTCATACAAAAAATACATATGAACGGAGGGGCCATGCCGGTTGTCGAAATCCATCTGCTCGAAGGTTACGAATCAGAGGCCAAGACGCGGCTCTGCGAGGCCGTGACCGACGCGGTCCGCTCGGTCGTGCCCGCAGCGCCCGACGCGGTGACGATCTTTCTGCACGATTATCCAGCCGAAAATTACATGCGCGGCCGCACCCGCTGCAGCGGCGCCGCGGCTCTGCCCGACCCCGCCGGCATCGTCCGCGACTACCTGACGGCGATGGAGGCGCGCGATCTGGCGACCGCCGAATCGCATCTGGGCGCGGGGTTCGTCATGCACTTCCCGGGCGCCCCGCCCATGCACCGGCTGACCGAACTGATCGAATGGGCCAAACCGCGCTACCGATTCGTACGCAAGACCATCGACGCGGTCGAACCCTGCCCCTCGCCGGGCCCGACGCTGGTCTTTGTGCACGGCACGCTCGCGGGCGAATGGCCCGACGGCACACCGTTCGAGGGCATCCGCTTCATCGACCGATTCGAACTGGAAGGAGGCAAGATCTTGCGCCAGGACGTCTGGAACGACATCGCCGAGGTACGGCCATGAGCATCGACCCGGTCACGCTGGCGGTTCTCGCCGGCCGGATGGAGCAGATCGCCGACGAGATGGACGCGACGCTCTTCCGCGCCGCCTTCAACCCCATCATCGCCGAGGCGCATGACGCCAGCCACGGCATCTATCACCCCGAAACCGGCGACACGCTGGTGCAGGGCAAATCCGGCCTGCCGATCTTTGTCGGCGTTATGTCCTTCGCCGTGCGTGCCGTGATCGAAAAGGCACATGAAGAAGGCGGGCCAAAGGACGGGGATATCTGGATTTTCAACGATGCCCACATGGGTGGCACGCATCTGAACGACATGCGTCTGGTGCGCCCCTATTTCCGCGATGGAGAGCTTTTCTGCTACCTCGCCTCGGTCGGGCATTGGCACGATCTGGGCGGCGGCGTGCCGGGCAATTACAACCCCGGCGCCACGGATGCCTTTCAAGAGGCCTTCGTCCTGCCCCCCGTCAAGCTGGTGAAGGGCGGCGAGCTGCAAGGCGATATCCTCAACATCCTGCTGCGCAACACCCGCCTGCCGCTTTCGGCCGAGGGCGATCTCAACGGCCAGCTCGGCGCGCTGGATCTTGGCGTGCGTCGCATGGACGAATTGCTGGGCGAATACGGCCCCGATACGGTGACCGACGCGCTGACCGCCCTCAGCGACCGCGCCGAGGCGCTGATGCGCGCCGAACTGACCGCGCTGCCCGACGGGCGTTGGGAGGCGCTGGATTACCTCGACAACGACGGCATCACCGACGAGGCCCTGCCGATCCGCGTCGCGCTCGAGGTGGCGGGCGACCGCATGACGCTCGATTTCGCCGGCACCGCGCCGCGTTGCGCGGGGCCTGTGAACATCGCCCTTCCGACCGCCGTCGCCACCGCCTATGTCGCGATCAAACACGTCTTTCCAGCGCTGCCCGCCAACGCCGGGGTGATGCGGCCGATTGATGTAAAGGTGCCCGACAACTCTTTGCTTTCGGCGGAGTTTCCGGCCCCTGTGGGTGGCTATACCGAAACCATCCTGCGCATGATCGACGTCATCTTCGCCGCTGCGGCCCAGGCCGCGCCCGACCGCGTCGTCGCCAACGCCTATGGCACGATCAACGCCCTGTCGATCGCCGGGCGCAAGAAGGACGGCAAGCCCTGGGTCATGTTCAGCTTCTTCGGCGGCGGCCATGGCGGATCGTCCGAAAGCGACGGGCTGAACCACGGCAACGCGCCGATCTCGACCGCCACGATCCCCCCGATGGAGATCCTCGAGGCCGCCTATCCGGTGATGTTCCGCCAATGGGCGCTGCGCCCCGACAGCGCCGGGGCCGGGCAGCATCGCGGCGGGCTGGGCGCGGTCTATGAGATCGAAGTGCTCGAGGAAAACGGCGCCGAGGCGTTTCTTTTCGGCGAACGCGGGCGCTTTGCCCCCAAGGGCGTCGCGGGCGGGCAAGAGGCCGCGATGAACCGCTTCTCCTACCAGACCGAAGACGGCTGGGCGCAGCCCCCGCTGGCGTCGAAAATGCGCGGCATCACCCTGCGCCAAGGCCAATCCGTGCTGCTCGAAACCCCGGGCGGCGGCGGCTACGGCCCGCCCGAAGACCGCGCGCCCGCCGACACGGCAAGGGATGTGGCGCTGGGATATGTCACTGAATCCGAGGCCGACCGCCTCTATGGCCCCGAATGGCGGGAGGATGCGCAATGAGCCGGATGATCGGCGTCGATGTCGGCGGCACCTTTACGGACGTCTTCGTGCTGGACGAGGCGCAGGGCACCGCCACCGTGGCCAAGGTGCCCACCACCCGCCCCGACCAGTCGGGCGGCTTTCTTGACGGCATCGCCCAGGCGACTTGCGATCTGGCGCAGACCGGAGTGGTGGTGCACGGCACCACCGCCGGCACCAACGCTTTGCTCGAACGCAAGGGCGCACGCACAGGGGTGATCACCACCCAGGGCCTGCGCGACGTGCTCGAGATGCGCCGCCGCGACCGGCCCCGCACCTGGGGCCTGCGGGGCGCCTTCACCCCCGTCGTGCCCCGCGATCTGCGGCTTGAGGTGCCCGAGCGCACGCTCGCCGATGGCACGATCCGCACGCCCGTCGATCTCGACGCCGTGCGCGCCGCCGCCCGCGCGCTGCTGGAGGCGGGCTGCGAGGCGGTCAGCATCCTCTTCGCTCATGCCTATGCCAATCCCGAAAACGAACGCCGCGCGCTGGCTGCGCTGCGCGAGGTCTGGCCCAATCCGCATATCTCGGCCAGCCACGAAATCCTGCCTGAAATCAGAGAGTTCGAGCGCTTTTCCACCACCGCCCTCAACGCCTATCTGCAGCCCGAAGTGTCCGGCTATCTGGGCCGCCTGGAAACCGCCCTGCGCGGCGATGGCTTTGGCGGCGAGTTCCTGATCGTGCAATCCAACGGTGGGGTGATGGGCGTCGACACCGCCTGCCGCCTGCCGGTGCGCACCGCGCTCAGCGGCCCCGCCGCGGGCGTGATCGCCGCCGGTTACATCGCCGAAACCGCCGGGTTCCCGGACGTGATCACCGGTGACATGGGCGGCACGTCGTTCGACGTGGCGCTGATCGCCGGGGGTAAGTCGATGTTGGCGCCGCAGACCTCGATCGACTTCGGGATGGTCGTGCGCACCCCGATGATCGAGATCACCACCATCGGCGCGGGCGGCGGCTCGATCGCTTGGGTGGACAAGGGCGGGCTGCTCAACATCGGCCCCGAAAGCGCGGGCTCGACGCCGGGGCCGGTGGCTTACGGCCAGGGCAACACGCGCCCCACGGTGACCGACGCCAACGTGGTGCTGGGCCGCATCGACCCGGACAACCCCATCGGCGGCAAGCTCGAACGGCTGGACGTGAAAGCCGCCGCAGAAGCCATTGAAATGCATGTGGGAAAACCCCTTGGCATGAGCGCGGTCGAGGCCGCCGAGGCGATCCTGCGCGTGGCCAACGCGCGCATGGCCGGGGCCATCCGGCTGGTCAGCATCGAACGCGGCTTCGACCCGAAACGCTTTGCCTTCATGCCCTTCGGCGGCGGCGGCGCGCTGCACAGCGGCGCGATGCTGGACGAGGTCGGGCTGGCCCGCGCCATCGTCCCGCGCTATCCCGGCGTGACCAGCGCCATGGGCTGCGTCATCGCCGATATGCGGCAGGATTTCGTGCAAACGATCAACGCCTTGGCGGACGACATCGATGTGGACGCCCTGGCCGCGCACATGCAGGCCCACGTCGACGAGGGTCAACGCCTGCTCGACGCCTCCAAAGGCCGGTTCGAGGCGCGCGAAACCGTCTTTGCGCTCGACATGGCCTACCTCGGCCAGACCCATACGGTGGACGTGCCCCTGACGATCACGGTCACAGACGGCAAGGTCCAGGCCCCCACGCGCGACGCCATCGCCGCCGCCTTCGACAGTGCCTATCATGCCACCTACGGGCGGCTCCTGCGCGGCGGCGTGCGGCGGGTGATCAACTTGCGCAGCGCAGTGATCGGCAAACGCCCGAAATTCGATCTGGCCACGCTCGCCCCCTCCGGCGGGAGTGTCGAGGCCGCCCGCAAGGGCGAACGAGACGTCCATTTCGGCGACGCCTGGCACGCCACAGCAATCTACCGCCGGCTCGAGCTGCCGGTGGGCGCGGTGATCGACGGGCCCGCAATCCTCGAACAGCCCGACACCACGGTGCTGGTCGACCCCGGGCTGCGCGCGACGGTCGACCGCTTCGGCAACACCATTCTGGAAAGGACAGAGCATGGCGCATGACCGCGACCCGGCCCGCTGCGCGCTGGTCACGATCGATCTGCAGAACGATTTCCTGCACCCCGAAGGCGCCTATGGCCGCGCCGGGCAGGGGTCCGAGGCTATCGCCGCCCTGCCCGACCGCGTGGCGCCGCTGCGCGATGCGCTGCGCGCCAAGGGCGGCGTCTATGTCTCGGCGCAGTTCACGCTGGTGCCGCGCCCGGACGGCACGCCGCTCATCGCCGAGCATCTGCAACAGCTCCGCCCCTTCCTGACCAAGGGCGATTTCTGCCCCGGCGCCTTCGGCCACCAGCTGGTCGATACCCTCGCCCCCGCCGATTACACCGTCGAAAAGGTGGCCTATTCCGCCTTCTACCAGACCCGGCTCGAATTCATCCTGCGCAAGCTGGGCATCGACACGATCCTCATCGCGGGGATCGTCACCAACGGCGGCGTCGCCAGCACCCTGCGCGACGCGCATCTGCGCGACATCGACACCGTTCTTTTGACCGACGGCTGCGCCGCCTTCCGCCCCGAGGTGCACGACGCGACGCTTCTGTCGCTGGCCTCGCTCGGCAGCCAGATGACCTGCGCCGAGGCGACCGCCTGGCTGGAGGAAAGCTGATGCTGCGCGACCGTCTTCAATCCGGCACGATCCTTGTCGCCCCCGGCGTCTATGACGGGCTGACCGCCTCGCTGGCCGCCGAGGCCGGGTTCGAGGCGCTCTATCTCAGCGGCGCGGCGGTGGCCTACACGCGACTGGGCCGGCCCGATATCGGGCTGACCACCGCGTCCGAGATGGCCGACACCATGGCGCTGATCGCCGACCGCGTCGGCCTGCCGGTGATCATCGACGCCGACACCGGTTTCGGCAACGCGCTGAACGCGCGCCGCACCATGCGGATGTACGAACGCGCAGGCGCCGCGGCGCTTCAGGTCGAGGATCAGACCTATCCCAAGCGCTGCGGCCACCTGGCGGACAAATCGCTGATCCCCGCCGCCGAGATGGCCGGCAAGATCCGCGCCATGGCCGATGCGCGCACCCGCGATACGCTGATCGTCGCGCGCACCGACGCCATCGCGGTCGAAGGCTTCGACGCCGCCATCGACCGCGCCGAGACCTATGTCGAGGCCGGGGCCGACGTGCTCTTTGTCGAGGCCCCGCGCAGCGGCGACGAGCTGACCCGCATCGCCCGCACCTTCGGGGGCCGCATCCCGCTTTTGGCCAACATGGTCGAGGGCGGCGCGACGCCGATCAACAACTCCGCCGATCTGCAGCAGATGGGCTTTGCCATCGCCATCTTCCCCGGCGGCATCGTGCGCGCGCTGGCGCATACCGCGCGGGATTACTACGGCAGCCTCGCGGCCCACGGATCGAACCGGCCCTTCGCCGACCGGATGTTCGATTTCAACGGGCTCAACGAGGTGATCGGCACCGACGCGATGCTGGCCAAGGGCAAGGATTATGACGCCTGACCTCGGCCCGACGCCCGACACCTTCGACCTGGACGTCGGTACGCTGATCGTCGGCGGCGGCGCGGCGGGCATGGTCGCCGCACTGGCGGCGCAAGAGGCAGGCCAGGATGTGCTGGTAATCGAGGCGGACGCGGTGCCAAGCGGTTCGACCGCCTTGTCGGCGGGGCTGATCCCGGCGGCGGGTACGCGCCAGCAGGCGGCGGCCGGCATCACCGACGACGCCGCCACCTTCGCCGCCGACATCCAGCGCAAGGCGCATGGCGAAAACGACCCCGCTTTGGTCGAGGCGCTGGCGAGCGGCAGCGCGGGCGTCATCGACTGGCTGACCGACCGGCACGGCCTGCCCTTTTCCGTCGTGACCGATTTCGACTATCCGGGCCATTCCGCGCGGCGCATGCACGGCCTGCCCAGCCGCGCCGGGGCCGACCTGATCGACGCTCTGCGCAGCCGGGCCGAGGACTTGGGCATCCTGATCGTCTGTGAACGCCGCGCCACCCGGCTGCACCACGACGGGCGGCGGATCACCGGCGTCACCGTCACCCGACCGGACGGCGGGACCGAGACCATCGGCTGCGCCAAGCTGATCCTTGCGTGCAACGGCTTTGGCGGCAACCGCCGCATGGTGGCCGATCACATGCCCGACATCGACGGGGCGCTCTGGTTCGGCCATGACGGCAACCGGGGCGAGGCGGTGACCTGGGGTGAGGCGCTGGGGGCCCGCACCCGGCATCTGGGGGCCTACCAGGGGCATGGCAATGTCGCGCATCCCCATGGCATCCTGATCACCTGGGCGGTGATCACCGAGGGCGGCGTGCAGGTCAACCGCGACGGGCGGCGCTTCTGGAACGAGGCGCAGGGCTATTCCGAGGCCGCCCGCGCCGTGCTGGCCCAGCCGGGCGGCGAGGCTTTTTCGATCTTCGACAGCCGCATCGCCGGGGTGGCGCGCCAGTTTCGCGATTTTCAAGAGGCCGAGGCGCAGGGCGCGGTCAAAACCGCCGACACGCTCGACGCGCTGGCCGAGGCGCTCGGCCTGCCCGCCGCGGTGCTGCGGGAAGAGATCGGGAGCATCCCAACCGAAGGCGCCGACCGCTTTGGCCGTCGCTGGTCCGGCCAGCGCCTTGCGGCGCCGTATTGCGGCGTCCGGGTGACCGGCGCACTGTTCCACACCCAAGGCGGGTTGGAGACCGATGGCACCGGGCGGGTGCGGCACGAGGACGGCACGCCTTTCCCCAACCTCTTCGCCGCGGGCGGCGCGGCCTGCGGGGTGTCGGGGTCGGGCGACGCGGGCTATCTCTCGGGCAACGGGCTGCTGGCGGCGGTGGTTCTGGGCCGCGCGGCAGGGCTGGCCCCCGCCGATTGATGCGGCTCAGGCCCGGACGCGCAGGTTTTCAGGGTCGAAGAGACACGGGTCGGTGACCGTCGCGGCCACCGGCGCGCCGGTCACATCGACGCTCAGCGCAGAGCCAACGCCAGCAAGCTCCGGCCTGACGAACCCCATCGCGATATTTCGACCCGTACGGTGGCCCCAGCCGGCGGATGTCACCGTGCCCACCACATCGCCACCAACCCGGATCGACGCGCCGCCCTGCGCCGGGGCGTGATCGGCCTCCAGCAGCAGCGTCACAAAGGCCCTTTGCGGCGCACGCGCCTCCAGCGCCGCCTTGCCGAGGAAATCCTTGCGCATGTCGACGAACCGGCCCAGCCCGGATTCGAACGGGTCGAATTCGGTCACCAGATCGGCCTTCCAGTGGCGATAGCTCTTCTCCAGCCGCATCGATTCGACCGCATACGACCCGAAAAGCCGCATCCCCCGCGCCGCACCCGCCGCGCGCAGGCTCTGCCAAGCCTGCGCGAGGCTCTCGTTGGGGATGTGCAGCTCGAACGCCGACTCGCCGGAATAGCTGACCGCCATGATCGTGGCGGGCGCGTGGCCGATATGGCCCTCGCGCACCGACAGCCAGGGGAAGGCCTCTGCCGACCAATCGCCGCGCGCCACCTCTTGCAGCACCGCGCGGGCGCGCGGCCCGGCCAGCAGCAGGATCGTATGGCTGCGCGTGAGGTTGCGCAGCCGCACCGACCCGTCATCCGGCATGTGCCGGGTCAGCCAATCCATATCGTGCCGCTCGGCCGCGGCGGCGGCGCCGTACCAGATGCGCCCGTCGGGCAGACAGGCCAGAGTCGCCTCGGACTTGATGCAGCCGTGGTGATTGAGCAGATAGGCCAGCCCCACGCGCCCCGCGCGGCGTGGAATGCGCCCGCAGGTCATGGCATCCAGCCAATCCGCCGCGCCACCGCCGGTAATCTCGAACCGGGTGAAGCCGTTGACCTCGGTCAGCCCGACGCCTTCGTGCACCGCGCGCACCTCGTCGGCCACCACGTCGAAGGTCTCTTTAAAACGGTAGCCATGGGTTTCGATGAAATCCGGGCCGGGTCGGATGTAGGCGATACGTTCCCACCCGTCGACCATCCCGAAGTCGGCGCCCTCGGCGGCCAGAACGGCGGTCAAGGGCGTGGTCCGCATGGGGCGGCCCGCCGGGCGGTGCTCATGCGGGAAGTGAAAGCGGAACTCGTTCTGGTAATCCTCGATCGCCTTCAGCGCGGTCAGTTCGACGTTGGCGTGCGGGCCAAAGCGGCGCGGGTCGATAACCCAGGTGTCAAGCTCGGCCTCGCCATGCACGATCTGCTGCGCCAGAAGCCAGCCATGCCCGCCGCCTTCGCCAAGACCGGCCCGCAAGCCTATGATGCAGAACGCATTTCTCTTTCCCGGGATCGGCCCCACCAGCGGCGCGCCGTCCATCGTATAGGTGATCGGGCCGTTGACGATGCTCTTGATGCCCACGTCTTGCAGCACCGGCATCCGCTCGAACACGTTCTCCAGCACGGGCAGCACACGGTCCACATCATCGGGGCACAGCGCCGAGGAAAAGGCCGGGTCGATCCCGTCCATTCCCCAGGTCCGGCACTCCTGTTCATAAAAGCCGATCAGCAGGCCTTTCTTCTCCTGCCGTGAGTAGAAATCGCTGATAGGACAACGCAGTAGCGGGACACGTTCATCCATCTCTTGAAGCTCGGCGAAAGGTTCGGTGATGAAATACTGATGCTCCATCGAGGCCACGGGATGCTCGACCCCCATCATCGCGCCCAGCTCGTTCACGCGGTAGCCGCAGGCGTTCACGATGACCTCGGTCCGGATGTCGCCCCGGGGCGTGTGCACCGTCCAGCTGTCGTCGCGATGCTGGGTCAGGCCGGTCACCGGGGTCTGGCGGTAAACCTCGGCCCCATCGGCGCGCGCGCGGCGCAGCAGCGCGTGGCAGAGCCCCGCCGGGTCGATGTCGCCGTCCAGCGGATCCCAGAGCCCGCCGATCAGGTTGTCGGTCGAAATAAGCGGATGCCGCCGGGCGCATTCCGCCGCGTCGATGACCTCAAAATCGACGCCCATCCCCTTGGCCATGCTGGCGAAATGGCGATAGCCGTCCATCACCCTGGGATCGTTGGCCAGGCGGATGCCGCCATCGGCGTGATGGTAGGTGATGGGATGCTCGGGGTCTTCGGCCAGTTCCTTGTACAGCCGGATGGAATGAGATTTCAGCCCTACCATCGTCTGCGTCATACCGAAATTCGTCACCTGCGCCGCCGAATGCCATGTGGTGCCCGAGGTGATCTCGTCGCGTTCGACCAGCACCACATCGGTCCAGCCTTCGCGGGTCAGGTGATAGAGCGTCGAACATCCGGCAATGCCGCCGCCGATGACGACCGCGCGGGTCTGGGTTTTCATGGCGATCCTCCTTCTTCGCACAGCAGGCTTGCCACGGGCCGCCCCGTCAATCGCTAATTCGCAACTTCGCGAAATTCGGAAATTGTTCGGCGGGTGCATTTTGCGCTTGCCTTGCCCCCGCGCGGCGCGCCCATGATGCGGCATGACAACCAGAGTCAAACGGCGCGGACGGAAAGAGCGGACGGCGGAACGCGCAGCACCGCCCACCTTCAATCCCTGCCCGCCGGGCCAGCGCGGCGGGCAGTACCGCCCGCTGTCAGAGGCCGATTGCCAGGCGATCCATGCCACCGCGCTGCGATTGCTCTCAGAGCTGGGCATGGGCGAAGTGCCAGACCGCTTGGTCGCGCCGATGACAGCCGCCGGGGCCAGCATGGCCGGAGGCCGGATGCGCATCCCCGAAAGCCTGGTCAACCGCGCCATTGCGCTGGCCGCCAAGCGGTTCACCCATCCCGGGCGCGACCCCGCGCGGTCGATCGAGCTGGGCGGCGATCGGGTGCATTTCGGCACCGGCGGCGCGGCGGTTCAGGTGCTCGACCTCGACACCGCCCGCTACCGCGCCGCCACACTGCGCGATCTTTTCGATTTCACCCGCCTGCAGGACCGTCTGACCAACGTCAGCTGGTTCACGCGCTGCTGCATCGCCACCGATATGGAGGGGCCGGAGGCGCTGGACATCAACACCGCCTTTGCGTTGCTCAAAGGCACGACCAAGCCGGTCGCCACGGCCTTTACCCTGCCCGAACATGTCGCCCCGATCATCCGGATGGCCGAGATGACGATGGACGTGCCCTTCGCCGCGCGCCCCTTCCTCAAGGCGCATATCAGCCCGATCATCTCGCCCATGCGGTTCGGCGCGGATGCGGTGGATGTGACCTTCGAATGCATCCGCCACGGCGTGCCGCTTTCGTGCATCACCGCCGCGCAATCGGGGGCCACCGCGCCTGCGACGCTGGCGGGGTTCCTGGCGCAGAGCCATGCGGAAACGCTGGCCTCGCTGGTGATGGTGAACGTGCTGAAACCGGGCCACCCGATGGTCTTTTCCAACTGGCCGCTGGTGATCGACCTGCGCAGCGGCGCCTTTGCGGGCGGCGGCGGCGAGATCAGCCTGCTCAACGCGGCCTCGGCGCAGCTGACGGGCTGGCTGGGGCTGCCGTCGGGGGTGGCGTCGTCGATGACCGACGCCAAGGTGCCCGATGCGCAATACGGCATGGAAAAGGCGCTGTCGTCGCTGGCCGCGGGGCTGTCGGGCGCGAACCTGATCTATGAAAGCGCGGGCATGACCGCGTCGCTCTTGGGCGCGTCCTTCGAGGCCTTCGTTCTGGACGACGAGATGCTGGCCCATGTCTACCGGATGCTGCGCGGGGTCGAGGTGTCGGAGGAGACGCTGGGCTACGACGCCATCGTCGAGGCAGTGCTGGGCGAGGGTCATTTCCTGGGCGGCGCGCAGACGCTGGCGGCGATGGAGCGCGATTACTTCTATCCCGCCCTGTCCGACCGCGCGACGCCCCGCGCCTGGGAGGACGCGGGGCGGCAGGATGCCTGGAGCCGCGCCAACGCCCGCGCCCGGGCGATCCTCGCCGCGCCGCCGCCCGTCTATCTGAGCGCCGAAGCGGAGCGGCGGATCCGCGGCGAATACGACATCCGGCTGGAAGGCTGAGCGGCCCGGGCCTCAGAGCCTTTCGCGCAGGACGCCGGCGGCGGGCAGGGTCCCGGCCTCGGTCTCGACCGCGTGGGCGTTGTGGTTGAACCAGAAAAGCTCTGCCCCGGTCCGGCGCAGGCGCACGCCCTCGGGCAATGGCCGTGTGGCCACCCCGGCGCGGTTGCAAAGCGTACCGAGCAGCGCCTCCAGCGCCGCGTCGTCGCCCCAGCCACCCATGTAGGTCACAGGGCCCTCGCGCATCGCCACCGGCGCGCCGTCCTCGGTGCGCAGAACGACCTCGGCGCTTCCTTCGATTTCTTCCAGCCAGTTCCTGACCGCGCCGCCGCCCGCCAGCGGAACAGGCATGTCCGGGCGCAGGGTCTGCAGTCGGCTGACGGTCACGTCCAGCCCGGGCCAGGCCGGGGGCAAGGGCACGGGGATGGTGAAATGCGCATCGCGCGCGGCAGAGCGCGGGCCAATCAGCACCTCGGTCCCGCTGGCCTGCAACGCCGCGATCAGACCGTCAGGCATATGCATCATACCCGGCGCCAGGATCAGGCCGTAGCCGCTGAAGTCACGCGCCGTTGGGGCCAGGATATCGACCGACAGCCCCAGCCTGCGCAGCGCCCGGTAATGGTCGAACACCAGGTCGAAATAGGCCAGCCCCTGCCCCTGCGGCTGCACCTCCCAGGACCAGCACGCGGCGTAGTCGAAGATCAGCGCGACGGGGGCCTGACAAGGGGCGATGTCGGGGGCCTCGGCCAGTTCGCGGGCGACCTCGGCGGCCTCGTCGAACCCCGGTGCGGCCACGCTGTCCGGGCGCAGAAGGCCTGCGTGCAGCTGTTCCTGTGCGAACGGCGCCTGACGCCAGCGGAAGTAAAGCACCGCCTCGGCCCCGTGGGCAAAAGCCTCCCACGTCCAGAGCCGCACCATGCCCGGCAAGGGCGACGGGTTGTAGGGGGCCCAGTTCACCGGACCGGGCTGCTGCTCCATCACCCAGAGTCTTGGGTATTGCGCTACCGCTTCGCTACTTGAGCGCGGGTATGATTGCGCTACCGCTTCGCTACCTGAGCCCGGTGCCACCGCCGCCACCGCGCGGTAAAGATCATGGTGGAAGGCCTGAAAATCCGGGTCGCCCTGCCTTGCATAGCGCCGCTGGCGGGCGGCATCGGCGCCGACGCGGTCCTCGAGGAACCCCAGCGGATAGCTGTCCCACGACGCGATATCCAGATCGGCTCCGGTGGCGAAATGATCGAATTCGGTCACCCGGCCCATGTAGTTATGCGCGATGGGCGCGTCGGAATAGCGGCGGAGGATCTCGACCTGCGCGCGGTTGAAGGCCGCCACCTGGTCCGAACTGAAGCGCCGGAAGGCCAGCGCATGGGCCGGGTTGGGCTCGGTCACGGTGAGGTTGGGCAGGTCGATCTCGGAAAAATCGCGGTAGTCCATCGACCAGAACACATTCCCCCAGGCCGCGTTCAGCGCGCCGATGTCGCCGCCGTTGGCCGCCGGGAACTGCGCGCGCAGCCAGTCCTGAAAGGCGGCCAGCGCGGCCTCGGAATAGGAAATCACCGTGTCGTGGCAGCCGTATTCGTTATCCGTCTGCCAGGCGGCCACATTGGGATTGTCGCCGTAACGCTCGGCCAGCAGGGTCACGATCCGGCGGCATTCGGCCAGATAGCCTTGATGCGAAAAGCAGTAATGCCGGCGCGAGCCGAACTTGCGCGGCCGGCCCTGCGCGTCGACGGCCAGCATGTCGGGGTGTTTGTCCAGCACCCAGCGCGGCGGCGTGGCGGTGGGCGTGCCCAGCACGACCTTCAGCCCGGCGCGGCCCAGCACCTCGATCGCGTCGTCGAGCCAGCCGAACTCCAGCTTGCCGGGTTCGGGTTCCAGCCGTGACCAGGCGAATTCTCCGATCCGCACCCAGGTCAGGCCCAGATCGGCCATGCGCGCGGCATCCTGCTCCCAGATTTCGCGCGGCCAGTGTTCGGGGTAATAGCAGCAGCCCAGCGTTCGCTTCACAGGTCCACCCGCGCCTCGGTTTGGCCGCGAAAGCCGGTCGGCACCGAGAACGTCGCCCCCGCCAGCGGGTCGTCCGCCCCGGCCCCGTCGGCGGCGGAGGTGACAAAGAGCGTGCCCAGCCCCGGCCCGCCGAAGGCCGGGCAGCTGACCTGCCCGGCGGCAAGGCCCACCGAGGTCAGGAACTGGCCGTCGGGGTTATAGCAGGCCACCCGCCCCGCGCCCCATTGCGCGTTCCAGAGGTTGCCTTGCGCGTCCACCACCGCGCCGTCGGGGTTCAGCCCTTCGGACCGCAGATCAAGCCAGTCCTCGGGCGCGGTCGAGGGCCAGCCCTCGGCGTCCAGCGACACCCGGCGGATCACGCGGGTGGGCGTGTCGGTGAAATAGGCATAGGCCCCGCCGGGGGCGAAGCAGATCGCGTTGGGGATGGTCAGCGCGTCGTAGACCATGCGCAGTTGGCCCTCATAAAGGCGATAGATCGCGCCCTGCCCCGGCTCGGCGTTCTTGCCCATCGTCCCGATCCAGAACCCGCCCCAGGGATCGGCGCGTCCGTCGTTGGAACGGGTGACGGCGTTGCCGGGCTCGAGGTCGTGGACATGGGTCTCGGTACCGTCGGTCAGGTCGAAGACAAAAAGATCGCGCTCGCTGGCGATCAAAAGGCGGCGGTCGTCGACCCAGCCCGCGGCCGAGACCATGCGGTCGAACTGCCATTGGTGCTGGCGGTGGGTGTCACGCTCGTAAAGCCGTTTGCCCAGGATATCGAACCAGAAGAGGCTGCCGCGTTCGGGGTGCCAGAGCGCGCCTTCACCAAGCGCGCAGCGGGTGTCGGAGTAGATCAGATGGCTCATGCCCGTCCCTTGTCGTAGGCCGCGACCATGGCGGCGGCGCGGGTGGCGACCTCGGCCACCGACAGCCCCGGCTTGTAAAGGCTGCTGCCGATGCCAAAGCCGGTGGCCCCCGCCGCGAACCATTCTGCGAAATTCTCGGGGCCCACGCCACCCACCGCATAGGTTTTCGTCCCGGACGGCAGCACGGCGGCCATAGCCTTCAGCCCCTCCGGCCCGATCAGCGAGGCCGGGAACAGCTTGATCCCGTCGGCGCCGGTGCGCAGCGCCAGAAAGGCCTCGGTCGGGGTCATGACGCCGGGATAGCTGACCATCCCGGCGGCCTTGGTGGCGGCGATGACGCGCTGGTTGGTGTCGGGCGACACCACCATGCGCGCGCCGATGTCCCTCAGCCGCCCCACATCCGCAGGGTCCAGAACGGTGCCCGCGCCGATGGTGGCGACGTCGCCGAAGGCCTCGACCATGTCGGCGATGCTGTCGAAAGGCTGCGGCGAATTCAGCGGCACCTCGATCCGGTCGATGCCCGCCGCGATCAGCGCGCCTGCGATGGCGCGCGCCTCGGGCGGGGTGATGCCGCGCAGAATGGCGATGATGTCCCGGCTCATGTGGTCTCCTTCAGGGATGCGTGGGCCGCGCGCAGCCCCTCCAGCGTCATGCGTTCCGCATCGGCCAGCGTCGCCGGCACGCCCTGCGCCTCAAGCGCGCGGGCATAGGCGCGGGCCAGCGCGCTTTCGCCCAGGATCGCCACCGCCTGGCCCAGCCAATAGGGCCGCGCCGCCGATAGCTCCATCCCGATCAGCAGGCCCGAGAGCCGCGCGCGCGCGGTTTCGGGGGCAAGCCCTGTCAGCAAGGCCTCGGCCCGAAGCCCGAAAAGATCGCCCGCGAACCCGGCGGGCCGTCCCATCGCCTGCGTGACGGCGGCATCAAAAGCGGCGTCGTCCCAGCCCTCTTCGCCGACCGAGTGGCGCAGCACGGACTGGCGCGAGAGCAGCGAGAAGAGCTCGCCGGTCATGAAGGTGCGAAAGCTGACGATCTCGCCCGCGCTGACATGCACCCATTTGGAATGGGTGCCGGGCAGGCAGATCACGCCGTCGAATTTCGGGTTAAGCGCCAAGAATCCCGCGACCTGGGTTTCCTCGCCGCGCATGACGTCGGCGGGCTGCGGCTGTTTGACGCCGGGCAGGATGCGCACGTCGAGCCGGGCGTCGGCGGTGGGCACCTGCCGGGCGTCCGCCCCGCCGGGCGGCTGGCAAGGGACGGCCGTATAGGGCGCCTCGGCCCAGCCCTGACGGCTGCCGGCCATGCCGCAGACGATCACCGGCACGCGGCCGCGTTCGGGCAGAGCTTCGCCGATCAACCGCAGAAGCGCCGGTTCATAGCCGTCGCGCGCAAGCGCGCCCATGCCCTCGTCACTGTCGTGGCGCGCCAGCACCTGCCCGCCCGGGCCCATCGCCCAGACCCGCAGATGTGTCGTGCCCCAATCCACCGCGATCCAGTCCGCCGTTGTCATCGCCCTGCCCCTCCGATCACGCCGCCACGGTCACCACACCGCCATCCACGGCGATGCACTGGCCGGTCATCATCCGGCTGGTGTTCGAGGCCAGGAACAAAGTCGCATCCACCACGTCCTGCTCGACCAGATGTTCCTTGAGGCATTGCCGTTCCAGATGCGCGGCCAGCGCCTCGGGCGAGGCCCACATGTCCTTTTGCTTTTGCGTCAGCACCCAGCCTGGCGCCAGCGCGTTCACCCGCACCCCGTCCGGGCCGAATTCCCGCGCGAGGCTGCGGGTCATGGCCGTGATCGCTCCGTTCGCCGTGGCGTAAGAGGCATAGCCCGCATTGCCCAGCATGTAGCTGATCGAGCTGAAGTTCACGATCGCGCCGTGCCCCGCCTTCTGCATCCCCGGGATAACCGCCTGACAAGCAAAGAAATAGGATTTGAGGTTGATCGCCTGGGACCAGTCCCAGAACGCCTCGTCGACGTCGAGCGCATCGTGCCGCTTGTCGTTGGCGGCATTGTTGACCAGCATGGTGATCGGGCCGTGGGCCTTGGCGACATCCTCCATCGCGTGGCGCAGGGCGGCTATATCGGTGATGTCGCAAGGCAGGAACAGCGGCGCGCGGCCATGCTTTTCGGCCATCTCCTCGCAGAATTCCGTGGCGTCCGAGCGCTGCACAAAGCCCACCCGCGCGCCCTGCGCGAGGAACCCGTCGGTCAACGCGGCACCGATGCCCGATCCGCCCCCGGTGATGAAGACCGAGGCGTCCTTGAGGTCGTGAAAAGTGGCTGTCGTCATGGTCATTTGTCCTCAGGCGGCTTTGCGGGTACGGGCCCAGGCGGGCAGTATGTCGCCATGCGCGGCCAGCAGATCGGTCACCAGGCTGCGGATCTGGCGCAGGTCCAGCTCGGCTGCGGTGTGCGGATCCATCATCGCGGCGTGATGGATATGCTCGACGTTTTCGTCCAGCAGCGCCCGCACCACCAGCTCTTGCACGTTGATCTGGCTGCGCATCAGCGCCACCAGCTGCGGCGGGATGTCGTCGACGACGCTGGGCTGGACGCCGTTGTGATCCACCAGACACAGGGTTTCCACCGCCGCGCCTGCGGGCAGCTGCGGGGCCTGTCCGCGGTTGGGCAGGTTGCCATAGATCGTGAAGGGCCGGTCGGTGACCACAGCGTTCATGATCTCGGCGGCGAATTCGTGGCTCTTGGCCAGCTCGATGGTCTTGGCGCTGCGATAGGCCTCGGCCTGCGCGGCCCAATCCGCCATCTGCTCGACGCAGCGCTGGGGGTATTCGTCGAGCGGAATGTTGAACTCCGCTATCAGGTCCTCGCGGCCGTCCTTGATGAACCATGGCACGTATTCCGCCAGATGTTCGGAGCTTTCGGTGCAAAAATAGCCCAGCTGCTCCATCACCTCGTAACGCACCTTGTTGGCGCAGCGCGGCATCAGAAGCGGCGGTTTGGGCAGACGCCCGGAACGATACCCCTCGCGCAGCGCCGGATACAGCGACCGGCCCTCGTGGGTAAGGTCGAGGAAAAACGCCACATGGTTCACGCCCGCCACGCGGTAGCGGATCTCGTCCCTGGGCAGGTCCAGATCATGGGCCAGCTCTTGAACCGTGTTCTGCACCGAATGGCACAGCCCCACCTGCCGCAGCCGCGGGAAGCGTTCCGCCAGCGCCCAGGTGTTGATCGCCATCGGGTTGACGTATTGCAGCAGCATGGCGTCGGGGCAAAGCTCGGCCATGTCGGCGGCCACGGCCCAGAGATGCGGCACCGTGCGCAGGCCGCGCATGATCCCGCCCACACCCAGCGTGTCGGCGATGGTCTGGCGCAGACCGTAGGCCTTGGGGATCTCGAAGTCGATCACGGTCGAGGGCCGGTAGCCGCCGATCTGAAAGGCGGTCACGACGAAATCCGCCCCCGCCAGCGCCCGGCGCCGGTCGGTCGTGGCCTCGACCCGGGCGCTGCGCCCCGAGGCGGCGATCAGCTTGCGCGCCACCAGCGCGCTGTCCTCCAGCCGGGTCTCGTCGATATCCATCAGGGCGAAGGTCGCCCCGTCCAGCGCGTCGAAATGCAGCACGTCGCCCACGATGTTCTTCATGAAGATCGTGGAACCGGCGCCGATAAAGGCGATGCGGGTCATTCGGTCATTTCCTTATTTCACCGCGCCCAGCGTCAGGCCCGCGATGAAGTGTTTCTGCATCAGAAAGAACATCGCCACCGGCGGCAGCGCCGCGACGATGCTGCCAGCGCTCATCAGATGATAGGCGGCGCGGTATTGCGCGTTGAAGCTGGTGATGCCGGCGGTGACCGGCTGGCTCTCGGCTCCCTGCGTCAGCACCACCGCCCAGAAATAGTCGTTCCAGATGAAGGTGAAGATCAGCACCGCCATCGCCGCCAGTGCGGGCTTGAGCAAAGGCAGCACCACGAACCAGTAGATCCGCCATTCCGCCACGCCCTCGACCCGCGCCGCCTCGATCAGCGGGAAAGGCAGCGCCCGGATGAAGTTGCGCATGAAAAGCGTGGCGAACCCGGTCTGGAAGGCGATATGAAAAAGCACCAGCCCGGTCTTGGTGTTGTAAAGCCCCATGTCGAGCGTCAGATCCCGCACCGGCACCATCAGGATCTGGAACGGCACGAAATTGCCCGCCACGAACATGAAGAAAATCCACAGGTTCGAGCGGAACTTGTAGATCCCCAGAGCAAAGCCCGTCATCGACGACAGGATCACCACGCCCACCACGGTCGGCACGGTGATCAGCACCGAATTGAGCAGATAGCGCGGCATGTCGCTGTCGAAGAAAACCCGCCCGTAATTGTCAGCTCCGGCAAAGGCGCTTGGCAGGCCCCAGTAATTGCCTGTGGTGAAATCAACATCCGGCTTGACCGAAAAGATCGCCACCGCCACCAGCGGCGCCAGCCAGAGCAAAAGCGCCACCGGCAAAAAGGCCTGGTAGGTCGCCTTGGCGGCGGGGCCGCGCTTTTCGATGGGTGTCGGGAACATGTCTCAGACCTCGCTCTTGCGGGCGGATTTTGATTTTTGAGTATTTTTGCCAAGAAGAAGCAGGGGGCGCGGCACCTGATTGCACCTGTTCTTCTTCTTGGTCCAAATACTCCCCCCGGAGGGTCCGGCGGAGGGGATCATGACCGCGCTCCTTTTTCCTCGCGCCACATCGACCAGAGGAAATAGGCGATGAAGACCAGCATGATGAGGAAGAGCACCACCGCGATGGCCGCGCCATAGCCCATGCGGAAGCCGTATTCGCTCAGCGCCTTTTCGAACATGTAGAACGACAGCACCCGGGTCGAGCCAAAGGGCCCGCCGTTGGTCATGATCGAGATGAGGTCGAAGCTGCGTAGCGCGCCGATGATGGTAACCACGAAGGCGATGAAGGTGGCCGGGCGCAGCTGCGGGATGATGACGTACCACAGCATCTTCCAGCCCTTGGCCCCGTCGAGCCGCGCGGCCTCCACCTGTTCGGGATCGACCGCGTTGAGCCCGGTCAGGTAGAGGATCATGCAATAGGCGATCTGCGGCCAGAGGCCCGCGCCGATGATCCCGTAGGTCGCCAGCGTCGGATCGCCCAGCACGTTCACCGGCCCCAGCCCGATCCAGCCCAGCATGGTATTCAAAAGCCCGAAGGTCGGATCGTAGAACCAGGTAAAGACCAGCCCGACCACGACCTGGCTGATCACGAAGGGAAAGAAGAAGAGCGACTTGTAAAGCCGGATGCCCGCCACCGTCTGGTTCAGGAAAAGCGCGATGAAAAGCCCCGCGGGGATGGCCAGCAGGTAAAGAACCAGCCATTTGAGGTTGTTCCAGAGAGACACCTCGAAGGCACGGTCGGTCGCCAGTTCGCGGTAATTTTCCAGCCCGACATATTGCGGCGCGCCCAGCCCGTCCCAGGCGAAGAACGAGATCTGGAAGCTCTGAAAGATCGGCGCGATCACGTAGAAGACAAAGAACAGCACCCCCGGCGCTAGGAACAGCCAGGGCGTGATCGCGATCTCGTTGCGCCGGTACCAGCCGCGCCGGGCGGCATCCTGCGTCTCGGGCAAGGCGGCATGGGTCATCGGATCACTCTCCCTGCGTGAAAGGCGCATGGGAAAGGGCGCGGCCCTTGCCGATGCGCCGCCCCCGGATGCCCCGGGGGCCTGCGTAGGGTGTGCGGTTCCGGCCCCCTTCTGCAAGGGGGCCGGGTTCGCGCACCGCTTACTTGTAGATACGGCCGCGGGCTTGTTCGAGACGGGCCAGGATGTCGTCGAGGTTGTCGGGGAAGACCATGAATTCCTGGAACCCCTCCATCGCGATCGCCGCCATCTCGGCGGGCGCGTCGCGGTCGAAGAACTGCGCCACGCCGCCAGGGCTGTTCGAGGACAGCATCTCGAAGCCCTGGTTCAGCATCTCGTCGTCATCCACCGACGAAGACGCGTTCACCGGCAGCTGCCCCAGCGCGTCGCCCGCGTTGATCAGGCTCTGGTTATCCGCCGACACAACGAACCTCAAAAAGGCCTTCGCGGCCTCCTTGTTCTGAGCGCCCGCGGGGATGTGGAACGTGTCCGTGGGCGCGTCCTCGGCCAGCTCGACATCGGGGTTGATCGCCGGGAACTGGTAGAAATCCAGCTGGTCGTCCGCGAGGCCCGCCTCGCGCAGCGGGGCCACGGCGAAGTTGCCCATGAGGTAAGCCGCGGCATCGCCGTTGACCATGAAGGGCAGCGCCTCCTGCCAGCTGTAGGACTGGTGGTTGTCGATGAAGGCGCCCATGTCGATCAGCTCGCGCCAGTTGGCGAAGGTCGCCCGCACCTCGTCACTGTCCCAGGCCACCTGTCCATTGGTCAGCGCCATGTGGAAATCGTAGCCGTTGGTGCGCATGTTGAGGTAGTCGAACCAGCCGCCGGCGGTCCACAGGAACTTGGTCCCGATGGTGAAGCACTTCACCCCGTTGTCCAGCAGCGTCTGGCAATTGGACTTGAACGTCTCCCAGTCGGCGGGCTCTTCCAGCCCGTACTGATCATAGAGATCCTCGCGGTAATAAACGCCCCACTGATAGTAGGTATAGGGCACGCCCCACTGCTTGCCGTCGAGCGTCATCGCGCCCTTGGTCGAGGCCAGGTTGTCGGCGATTTCGGGCTCGGCCCAGAGATCCGAGATATCCTCGAAAAGCCCCGCCGACACATAGGGCCGCATCCGGTTGGCCGCATACCAGTTGGCCACATCCGGCGGGTTGGCCGACAGAAAGTTGCGGATCTGGGTCTTGTAGGCCTCGCGGTCGATCACCGTCAGCTCGATGTTGAGATCGGGATGCATCGCGCCAAAGCGCTCCACCATGCCCTCCATGACCGCGCGCGGCGCGGGGTTCGACATGTCGGAAAAGATCACGAGATCGCCCGAAAGCTTCTCCGAATGGCTGGCGGCGAACGCCGGGGCCGCCACGGCCAAAGCCAGCGCCGCGACGGACGCCTTCATGATGGATTGCATGGTTTCCTCCCTATCTGCATCCAGATGGTTCCAATTAATGGAACTTCGTTTTGTATATTGAAATCATAACTCCGACTCGCCTATGCTTGTCAACAGGCTTGGCCAGAGGAGGCGCCGGGCCGCAGGGAGGATGAACAGGCATGGCCGAACCGGGCGACGGAACGGTGGGCAAGGCGCTTGGGGTGCTCGACAGGGTCGCGGGCTTCGGCCGGCCCGTGCGCTTTGCCGAGCTGCTCGAAGGCTCGCCCTTCCCCAAGGCCACGCTCTACCGGCTGCTGCAGACGCTGACCAATCAGCGCATGCTGGCCTACGATCCCGAACGTCAGACCTATGCGCCCGGAATGCGGCTGGTGCGGCTGGCGCATACCGCCTGGGCGCAAAGCTCGCTCGCACCCATCGCGCGTCCGCATGTGGACCGGCTGTCGGGGATGATCGGCGAGACCGTGCATCTGGCGCAACTCGACCACGGCCAGGTGCTTTACGTGGACAAGCGCAACGCGCGTTTGCCCATCGACATGTATTCGCAGGCCGGCAAGGTCGGCCCGGCCTATTGCACCGGCGTCGGCAAGGCGATGCTGGCCTTTCTGCCCGACCCCGAGCGCGACCGCGCGCTGGCGCAGCAAAGCTGGCACCGTTTCACAAACAAGACCCGCACCACCCCCGCCGCGCTGATCCGCGATCTCGACGCGATCCGCGGCCGCGGTTACGCCTTCGACGACGAGGAACACGAGCCCGGCATCATCTGCATCGCCGTGCCTGTACTGGGCGCGTCCGAACGGGTGCTGGGCGCGCTTTCCGTCACCAGTTCGACCAGCCGCACCACGCTGGCGCAGCTTGAAACGCTCGCCCCGCACCTGACCCAAACCGCCCGCGCCATCGCCTCCGAGGCCGAGGACTGGGCCTTTCCGCAACCCGCAACGCTCAACCAAGGAGGCCGCTGATCCATGTCCGGCGTCACGCTCAACAATGCCATCAAACGCTACGGCGAAGTGCAGGTCATCCACGGGATCGACCTGACAATCGAGGACGGCGAATTCTGCGTCTTCGTCGGCCCCTCGGGCTGCGGCAAGTCCACGCTTTTGCGCATGGTCGCGGGGCTGGAAGAAACCACCGAGGGCCAGATCACCATCGGCGCGCGCGATGTGACCCGCCTGGACCCGTCGTTGCGCGGCGTGGCCATGGTGTTTCAGACCTATGCGCTTTATCCGCATATGACGGTCGAAGAGAACATGGGCTTCGGGCTCAAGATGAACGGCCATCCCAAGACCGAGATCGCCGCCAAGGTGGCCGAGGCGAGCCGGATCCTCAAGCTCGACGAATACCTCAAGCGCAAGCCGGCGGCCCTTTCTGGCGGCCAGCGCCAGCGCGTCTCGATCGGCCGCGCCATCGTGCGCGGGCCCGAGGTGTTCCTTTTTGATGAACCCCTGTCGAACCTCGACGCCGAGCTGCGCGTCGAGATGCGGGTCGAGATCGCGCGCCTGCACAAGGAGATCGGCGCGACGATGATCTACGTCACCCACGACCAGGTCGAGGCGATGACGCTGGCCGACAAGATCGTGGTGCTGCGCGGCGGAAACATCGAACAGGTCGGCGCGCCGATGGAACTCTACCGCGACCCCGACAACCGATTTGTCGCGGGCTTCATCGGCTCGCCGTCGATGAATTTCCTGTCGGGCACGGTCGAGGACGGCGCGGTGCAGGTGCCCGCCCTGGGCCTCTCGGTCCCGGCGACGGGGTCTTGCAGCGAAGGCCAGCAGGTCACCGTGGGCCTGCGCCCGGAACATCTGCAAATCGGCGCGGGCGACGTGCTGGACGTCGACCTGACCGAAAGCCTGGGCGGCGTCAGCTACGCCTATCTGGTGGCCCGGACCGGCGAGCGGATCATCGTCGAGGAACGCGGCGACCACCGCTCGCGCCAGGGCGATGCGGTCGGGGTGTCGCTGGACGCGCCCGAACACGCCTATCTCTTCGACGCCAGTACGGATAAGCGCCTGCGCTGAGACTGCGCGCGGCGTCCGCGCCGGCCCGATCCCCGGTCGGGCGCCTCGAAACGTTACGAAAATTTATGATCTCGCAGATTTCGTAACTTATTTCTTGCCCAACCCCGCGCCAAAGCGTATTTTCGCGCCAGCAGACGGAGGCGCGCATGTATGCTCAGATGGTGAAATCCGACGGCCCCTCGGGGCCCGAGACGCCCGCGGATCAGGCCTTTCAGGCCCGGATCGACGCGGGCGAAAAGATCGAGCCCAAGGATTGGATGCCCGAAGGCTACCGCAAGACGCTGATCCGCCAGATCGGCCAGCACGCCCATTCCGAAATTGTCGGCCAGCTGCCCGAGGGCAACTGGATCACCCGCGCGCCCACGCTGGAACGCAAGGCGATCCTGCTGGCTAAGGTGCAGGACGAGGCGGGACATGGGCTCTATCTCTATTGCGCCGCCGAGACGCTGGGGGTGAGCCGCGACGCGCTGACCCGCGATCTGTTGTCTGGCAAGATGAAATACAGCTCAATCTTCAACTACCCGACGCTGAGCTGGGCCGATATGGGCGCGGTGGGCTGGCTGGTGGACGGCGCGGCGATCATGAACCAGGTGCCGCTGCAGCGCACCTCGTATGGACCCTATTCCCGCGCGATGATCCGCATCTGCAAGGAAGAAAGCTTTCACCAGCGCCAGGGCTACGACATCATGATGAAGATGGCGAACGGCACGCCGGCGCAGCGCCGCATGGCGCAGGATGCGCTCGACCGGTTCTGGTATCCCTCGCTGATGATGTTCGGCCCGTCGGACCGCGACAGCGTGCATTCGGCGCAGTCGATGAAATGGCGCATCAAGATGAACACCAACGACGAGCTGCGGCAGAAATTCGTCGACCAGACCGTGCCGCAGGCGGAATACCTCGGGCTGACCGTACCCGACCCCGATCTCAAATGGAACGAAGAGCGGGGGCATTACGATTTCACCGAACCCGACTGGTCGGAGTTTTTCGAGGTGATCCAGGGCAACGGCCCCTGCAACACCGAACGCATGGAGGCGCGCAACAAGGCCTGGGACGACGGCGCCTGGGTCCGCGAGGCGCTTTCGGCCCATGCGGAAAAGAAATCCGCCCCGGTCGCGGCGGAGTAGCTCGATCCGCCCTTGCGGGCGTCCTCGCGAGGAGGACCCGCAAGGGACCGAGGAGCGCATCGGAAAAGGAACACGGAAATGTCCAAGGAATGGCCCCTGTGGGAAATCTTCATCCGCGGCCAGCACGGCATGAGCCACCGTCACGTGGGCAGCCTGCATGCCCCCGATGCCGAGATGGCGATCAAGAACGCCCGCGACGTCTACACCCGCCGCAACGAGGGCGTCAGCATCTGGGCGGTGGAAAGCCGCCACATCACCGCGTCGTCTCCCTCTGACAAGGGGCCGCTCTACGAGCCCTCGGAATCGAAGGTCTACCGCCACCCCACTTTCTTCGACATTCCCGACGACGTGGGCGCGATGTGATGGACCCGCTCTTCGAGTTTCTCTGCCGGATGGGCGACAACACGCTGGTGCTGGGCCACCGGGTCAGCGAATGGTGCGGCCATGCGCCGGTGCTGGAGGAAGACATCGCGCTGGCCAACACCGCGCTTGATATGATCGGGCAGACCCAGATGTGGCTGGGTCTGGCGGGCGAGGTCGAAGCCAAGGGCCGCAGCGCCGACGATCTGGCGATGCTGCGCGACGTCTGGGACTTTCGCAACCTGCTGCTGGTCGAACAGCCCAACGGCGATTTCGGCCAGACGATCCTGCGCCAGTGCCTCTTCGATCTGTGGCACAAGGACATGCTGACGGCGCTGACCGCATCCACCAACCCCCGCATCGCCGAGATCGCCGCCAAGGCGGTCAAGGAGGTGACCTATCACGCCGAACGCTCGGCCGACCTGGTGATCCGGCTGGGCGACGGCACCGAAGAAAGCCGCGCGCGGATGCAGGCCGCGCTGGACCGGCTGATGCCCAACACCGGCGAGATGTTCCAGGACGACGACACCGACCGCGCCCTGGCCGCCGAGGGCGTCGCCCCCCTGCCGTCGTCGCTGCAGGCGGGGTACGACGCGCGGCTGGGCGCGCTCTTGGCCGAGGCGACGCTCACCCGTCCCGAAAGCCGCTACGCTCAGGCTGGCGGTCGCACGGGCCGGCGCCATTCCGAACATCTGGGCCACCTGTTGACGCAGATGCAATGGCTCCAGCGGGCCTATCCGTGGGCGACGTGGTGACCCGCGCCTCGGCAGTCCCGGGGCAAGCCCCGGACAGTGCCGCGCCCAGGCCCGACACCGGCACCATCTGGCGCTGGCTGGCCGAGGTGCCGGACCCGGAGATCCCCGTGATCTCGGTCACCGATCTGGGCATTGTGCGCGAGGTGACATGGCAGGGTGACACGCTCGACATCGCCGTCACCCCGACCTATTCCGGCTGCCCCGCCACTTCGGTCATCGCAATGGACATCGAGACCGCCCTGCGCGACCGCGGGCTGACCCGGGTCCGGATCACCACCCGGCTCTCGCCGCCCTGGACCACCGACTGGCTGACCGACGCCGCGCGCGACAAGCTGCGCCGCTATGGCATCGCACCGCCGCGCGCCGCCGGCGGCCCCGACGCCTGCCCGCTCTGCGGCAGCGCCCATGTGGAACGGATCAGCCAGTTCGGCTCGACCCCCTGCAAGGCGCAATGGCGCTGCAAGGACTGCCTGGAACCCTTCGACTATTTCAAATGCATCTGAGGCCCCGCATGACCGGCTTTCACCCCCTCACCGTGACCGAGGTCCGCCCCACCATCCGCGACGCGGTGGTGGTCACGCTGAAACCCGAGGCGAGCGGCGATTTCAGCTTCATCCCCGGCCAGTACCTGACCCTGCGCACGACAATCGACGGGGTCGAGCTGCGCCGGTCGTACTCGATCTGCGCGGGGCTCGACGACGGGGTGCTGCAGGTGGGCATAAAGCGGGTCGCGGGGGGCGCGTTTTCCAACTGGGCCAACGACAATCTCAAGCCGGGTCTGACCATCGACGCGATGGAGCCCGCCGGACGATTTCACACCCCGCTCGACCCCTCGGCGCATCGCCATTACCTGGCCTTCGCGGGCGGCTCAGGGATCACCCCGGTGCTGTCGCTGATCAAGAGCACGCTGGCGCGCGAACCCGCCAGCCGCTTCACGCTGGTCTACGCCAACCGCGCCGTGAACACGATCATGTTTCGCGACGAGCTGGAGGATCTGAAAAACCGCTACATGGACCGGCTGAGCGTCCTGCACATCCTCGAGACCGACACGCAGGAGATCGACCTTTTCACCGGCCGCATTGACGCCGAGAAATGCGCGGCCCTCTTCCGGCACTGGATCGACATCGACGCCATCGACACCGCCTTCATCTGCGGGCCCGAACCGATGATGCTGGCCATCGCCGAGGCCCTGCGCGCCCACGGGCTGAGCGACGACCGGATCAAATACGAGCTCTTCAAATCCGCGCAGCCCGGGCGGCTGCCGCAAAAGACCCTGAGCGCCGCCGAAGAGCAGGCCGAAACCCGGGCGCGGGTCATCCTCGACGGCACCGCGCGCAGCTTTGCCATGCGGCGCGACCAGACCGTGCTCGAGGCCGCTCTGGCGCAGGATATCGACGTGCCTCATTCGTGCCGCGCCGGGGTCTGTTCGACCTGCCGCTGCAAGGTGATCGAAGGCCGGGTCGAGATGGCCGCCAACCACGCGCTCGAGGATGACGAGGTCGCCAGCGGCTACGCTTTGTCCTGCCAGTCCTTCCCGCTGACCGACCGCATCGTGGTGGATTACGACCAATGAGCCTGCTGGACGTGCAAAGCTTTGTCTGCGGGCAGTGGATCGCGCCCGACGACAGCGCCCGGCCCATCGAGGACGCGGTCACCGGCGCGGTGATGGCGCGCGCGGGACAGTCAACGCTCGACACCGCCGGGATGCTGGAGCATGCCCGCACCCGGGGCGGCGCCGCCCTGCGCGCCATGACGTTTCACGAGCGCGCCCGGATGCTCAAGGCGCTCGCGCTGCACCTGTCCGAACACAAGAACGCGCTCTACGATTTGAGCTACGCCACCGGGGCGACGCTGGCCGACCACAAGATCGACATCGACGGCGGCATCGGCACCATGCTGGTGATCGCCTCGAAGGGCCGGCGCGAGATGCCCGACAGCACGGTCTACCTCGACGGCGGGCTCGAGCAGCTTTCGCGCGACGGCAGCTTCGTGGGCCGGCACATCTGCACGCCGCTGCAAGGCGTGGCGGTGCATATCAACGCCTTCAACTTCCCCGTCTGGGGGATGCTCGAGAAACTCGCCCCCGCGCTGCTGGCGGGGATGCCCTGCATCGTCAAACCGGCCACCGCCACCTGTTACGTGACCGAGGCCGCCGTGCGGCTGATGCTGCAAAGCGGGTTCTTGCCCGAGGGTGCGCTGCAGCTGATCAGCGGCGGGCTGGGCGATCTGCTGGATCGCGTGGGCGGGCAGGACGTGGTCAGCTTCACCGGCTCCGCCGCCACCGCGCGGATGCTGCGCGCCACGCCTGCGCTGGCGGACAACGCCACGCGCTTCGTCGCCGAACAGGACAGCCTCAACGCCTCGATCCTCGGGCCCGACGCCGCGCCCGGCACGCCGGAATTCGACCTTTTCCTAAAGGAAGTCCGCCGCGAGATGACCGCCAAGGCGGGGCAGAAATGCACCGCAATCCGCCGCATCCTCGTGCCGGACGCCCAGGTCGACGCGGTGATCGCAGGGCTGTCGTCGCGGCTGCAAGAAATCACCGTCGGCGACCCCCGCGACCCTTCGGTGCGCATGGGCGCGCTGGTGTCGCGCGCGCAGCGCGCCGACGTGCTGGAAAAGGCGAGCCTCATCGGGCAGGAAGCCACGCGCGTCTTCGGCAACCCCGAGGCCTTCGCCATAACCGGCGCGCGCGCACAGCAGGGCGCTTTCCTGCCGCCGATGCTTTATCATTGCGCCGATCCCGACCGCGCCGATCACCCGCACCGGACCGAGGCCTTCGGCCCGGTCTCGACCATCATGGGCTACCGCGACACCGACCACGCCATCGCCTTGGCCGCGCGCGGCGGCGGCAGTCTGGTGGCCTCGCTGATCACCCATGATCCCGAGGTGGCCCGCGACGTTACCCTGGGCGCCGCAGCCCATCACGGGCGGATCTACATTAACGACCGCCACAGCATGGCCGCCAGCACCGGGCACGGCTCGCCCCTGCCCCATATGGTCCACGGCGGCCCGGGCCGCGCTGGCGGCGGCGAGGAACTGGGCGGCGTGCGCGGCGTGCTGCATTACATGCAGCGCACCGCCGTGCAGGGCAGCCCCGACATGATCGCCCGGATCACCGGCCAATGGCTGCCCGGCGCGGCTGAGGTCAGCCAAGACGCGCATCCTTTCCGCCGCACCTTCGGCGCGTTGCAGATCGGCGAGACGCTGGTCACCCCGCCGCGCACCGTAACGCTCGAGGATATCGAGCATTTCGCCCGCTTCACCGGCGACACCTTCTATGCCCATATGGACGACGACGCCGCCCGGCGGAACCCGTTCTTTCCGGGCCGGGTGGCGCATGGCTATCTGCTGCTCAGCTTTGCCGCCGGGCTCTTTGTGGACCCGGACGAAGGGCCGGTCCTGGCCAACACCGGGCTCGACAATCTGCGCTTCATGAAACCGGTGCAGGCGGGCGACGCGATCCACGTCCGGCTGACCGTCAAGCAAAAGACCCCGCGCAATGCCGAGTATGGCGAGGTGCGCTGGCATGTGACGCTCTTCAACCAGGACGGCGACATCGTGGCGGAATACGAGCTGTTGACCATGAACGCGACCGGCGCATGACCGCCACCGCCTTCGAGCGCAGCGTCTCTGCGCTGACCGAAGGCCAGACCTTGCGGGTCTGGTCCGTGATCGTGACGATCTTCGGCGATCTGGCGCAGGCCCCGGGGCAGACGCTGTCGGGCCGCGCCTTGGCGCGGCTCTGCGCACCGATGGGGCTGCGCGACGAGGCGCAGCGCGTGGCGCTGCACCGGCTGCGCAAGGAAGGCTGGATCGAAAGCCGCCGCGACGGCCGGCAGAGCCATTACGGCCTGACCGACTGGGGCCGTGCGCAGGCCCGCGCCGCCAGCCCGCGCATCTACGGCCCCGCCCCGGCCGGGCCGCTCTATCTGTGGGTGACCGAAACCGCAGCAGAACCGCGCGCCGATGTGGTCGCCATCGCGCCCAACCTGGCGCTCTCCACCGCCATTGACGGGCCCCCGGGCAGCATGGTGCAGCAGGTCGCGCCCGAGGCGCTGCCCGGCTGGATGCGCGCCCGCGTCGCCGATCCCGCGCTGGTGGCCGAGGCCGCACGGCTGACCGCCGCGCTGGAACGTCTGCGCACAGAGCTGCCAAAGATCACCGACCCCGCGCAACAGGCGGTTCTACGGGTGCTGATGGTGCACGGCTGGCGACGGATCGCGCTGAAACTGCCGCTCTTGCCCGACGCGGCCTTCCCCGACGGCTGGCAGGGTGCGGCGGCGCGCGCCCATCTCGGCGCGCTCTTGCAGGCGCTGCCGCGCCCCGCGCCGGCCGCGTTGGAACCCGCCTAAGGCGCGGTCACAAAGGCTCGATATCCCCCTCGGCGCGCTGCGCGTGGAACGCGGCCTCCCATGCGGCGAAACGGCCCTCGGCGATGGCCGCGCGCATCTCCTGCATGATCTGCTGATAGTAATGCAGGTTGTGCCAGGTCAGCAGCATCCCCGAGATCATCTCTTGCGCGCGGTAGACGTGGTGCAGATAGGCCCGGCTGTAGCTACGGCAGGCCGGACAGGTGCAGTTTTCGTCCAGCGGGCGCGGATCGTCCGCATGGCGGGCGTTCTTGAGGTTGACCTGCCCGCGCCGCGTCCAGGCCTGCCCGGTGCGGCCCGACCGCGAGGGCAGTACGCAATCCATCATGTCGATGCCGCGCTTGACCGCGCCGACGATGTCGTCGGGCTTGCCCACACCCATGAGGTAACGCGGCTTGTCCTCGGGCAGCTGCGCGGGCGCGAAATCGAGACAGCCGAACATCGCCTCCTGCCCCTCGCCCACCGCGAGCCCGCCGACCGCGTAGCCGTCGAACCCGATGCGCGTCAGCGCCTCGGCACTTTCGGCGCGCAGGTCTTCCTCGAGCCCGCCCTGCTGGATGCCAAAGAGCATATGCCCGGGCCGGTCGCCGAACGCCTCGCGCGACCGCTCCGCCCACCGCATCGACAGGCGCATGCTCTCGGTCAGGCGCTTGCGGTCGGCAGGCAACGCCGGGCATTCGTCGAAACACATCACGATGTCGCTGCCCAAGAGGCGCTGGATCTCCATCGAGCGTTCGGGCGTCAATTCGTGCTTGGACCCGTCGATATGGGATTTGAAGGTCACGCCCTTTTCGGTCAGCTTGCGCAGGCCCGACAGGCTCATGACCTGAAATCCGCCGGAATCCGTCAGGATCGGCTTGTCCCAGTTCATGAACCTGTGCAGCCCGCCCAGCCGGTCGATGCGTTCCGCCGTGGGGCGCAGCATCAGGTGGTAGGTGTTGCCCAGCAGGATGTCCGCGCCCGTGGCGGCCACGCTTTCGGGCAGCATCGCCTTGACGGTCGCGGCGGTGCCCACAGGCATGAAGGCAGGCGTGCGGATCTGCCCGCGCGGCGTGTCGATCACCCCCGTGCGCGCCGCGCCATCCTGCGCCAGTCTGCGAAATCCTGTCTGTGCCATATCAGCCGCCTCTCTGCCCGCGCCCGCTCATACGCGCGGCAATGGCGCGTTGCAATCGCCGCGCCATTGCCTACAAACTAGACCGTCCTTGTATCCCAGTTCCGGAGTGTCCCCGCGTGGAAGACTTTCTGATCCAAAACCAGGATTTCCTGGCCCAGAACCTGCTGTATCTGCTGCTTGCCATCCTGCTGATCGTCACCGCCTTCAAGGCGGTGCGGATCGTGCCGCAATCCGAGAAATTCGTGATCGAACGCTTCGGTCGGCTGCATTCGGTGTTGGGGCCCGGCATCAACCTGATCGTGCCGTTCCTCGACCGGCTGGCGCATCGCATCTCGATCCTGGAACGGCAATTGCCGACGCTGGGGCAGGACGCCATCACGCTCGACAACGTGCTGGTGCAGGTCGAGACCTCGGTCTTTTACCGTATTATCGAGCCAGAAAAGACCGTCTACCGCATCCGCGACGTGGACGCCGCGATCTCGACCACCGTGGCGGGGATCGTGCGCTCCGAGATCGGCAAGATGGAGCTGGATCAGGTTCAGTCCAACCGCGCCTCGCTGACCGAGACGATCAAGCAAAGCGTCTTTGCAGTGGTCGACGACTGGGGGATCGAGGTCACCCGGGCAGAACTGCTGGACGTCAACCTCGATCAGGCCACGCGCGCGGCGATGCTTCAGCAGCTCAACGCAGAACGCGCCCGCCGCGCCACGGTGACCGAGGCCGAGGGGCGCAAACGCTCGGTCGAGCTGGCCGCGGATGCCGACCTTTACGCCGCCGAACAGGCCGCCAAGGCCCGCCGCGTCACCGCCGACGCCGAGGCCTACGCCACCCGCGTCGTCGCCGTGGCCATCGCCGAAAACGGGGTCGAGGCGGTGCAGTACAACATCGCCCTGAAGCAGGTCGAGACGCTGAACACCCTTGGCGCCAGCAACGGCAGCCAGACGATCCTGGTGCCCGCCAACGCGCTCGAGGCCTTCGGCGACGCGTTCAAGATGCTCAAGGGGCGCGGCTGATGGCCTGGCTGTCGGTCTGGTGGGTCTGGCTGGCCGCCGCGCTGGTCTTTGGCGTGATCGAGCTGATGGTGCCGGTCTTCCTTTTCCTCGGCTTCGCCATCGGCGCGGCCTGCGTGGGCCTCTTGCTGCTGGTGCTGCCCCTGCAGATCGGCGCCTCGGCGCTGGTGGCGCTCTTTGCCGGGCTGTCGCTGGCCGCCTGGGTGATCCTCCGCCTGACGCTGCGCGGCGGCCGCGGCGCGCGCAAGCTCTTCGACCGCGACATCAACGACGGCTGACCCGATCCGGTTGCACCTCGCGCGCGGATATGTGCTTAACAGGCGCACACAACGCGAGGAGACGACATGACCGATCCCATCGACCCGACCCCGGACCTTTTGCGTTTCGGATGGGAGGAATGGGTCGCCCTGCCCGATCTCGGCCTGCCCGCGCTGCGCGCCAAGGTGGACACCGGCGCGCGCACCTCGGCGCTGCACGCCAGCGACATCGAAACCTTCGGCCCCGCCTCGGCACCAAAGGTGCGGTTCATGGTGCACCCGGTGCCCGGCCGCGACGATCTGGCGATCGCCTGCTCGGCGCGCATCGTCGACCGCCGCACGGTCACCTCGTCGAACGGCGAATCCGAAACCCGTTACGTGATCGCCTCGACCCTGCGGGTGGGCGAGGAAAGCTGGCGGATCGAGCTGACGCTGACCAACCGCGCGACCATGGCCAGCCGGATGCTGCTGGGGCGCGAGGCGCTCAAGGACCACATCACCATCGTCGCCACCGACCGCTTCTGCCAGCCGGAACTAAGCTATGACGCCTATTCCAGCGCCCGCGTGCGGCGCGACGCGCCCAACCGCGCCCTGCGCATCGCCGTGCTCAGCCGCGAGGACAATTATTCCACCCGCCGCCTGGTCGAAGAGGGCGAAAAGCGCGGTCACGCGGTCGAGGTGATCGACACCACGCGCTGCTATATGGCGATCAACCACATGGCCCCCGAGGTGCATTACGACGGCAAGCGCCTGCCCCGCTACGATGCGGTGATCCCGCGCATCGGCGCGTCGGTCACCTCCTACGGAACCGCCGTGATCAGGCAGTTCGAAACCATCGGCACCTTCTGCGTCAACGGCAGCGACGGGATCAGCGCCAGCCGCGACAAGCTCATGGCGCATCAAATCATGGCGCGGGCAAAGATCGGCATGCCCAACACCGCTTTCGCCGCCTCGCCCAAGGACACCGACAGCCTGATGCGGCTGGTGGGCACCGCGCCGCTGATCGTGAAACTGCTGGAATCGACCCAAGGCAAGGGCGTCGTGCTGGCCGAGACGAAAAAGGCCGCAAGTTCGGTCATCGACGCCTTCCGCGGGCTCAAGGCCAATTTCCTGGTGCAGGATTTCGTCAAGGAGGCCGCGGGCGAGGACATCCGCTGCCTCGTCGTCGGCGGCAAGGTCGTGGCGGCGATGAAACGCACCGGGGCCGAGGGCGATTTCCGCTCGAACCTGCACCGCGGCGGATCGGCCAAGGTCGTGCGCATCTCGAAAGAGGAACGCGAAACCGCCGCCAAGGCCGCCAAGGCCTTCAAGCTCGATCTCGCGGGCGTCGATCTGCTGCGTTCTGACGCAGGGCCCAAGGTGCTCGAGGTGAACTCGAGCCCCGGTCTGGAAGGCATTGAAACCGCGACGAAAAAGAACATCGCAGGCCTGCTGTACGACCATGTCGAGGCCAAGGTGCGCCCGGCCCCTGTGCGCAAACGCAGAACCGGGGCGTGACCCGGTCCCGGGCCTGACCCGGGACCTGCCGTCACGCCGGCTTTACCGCCTCGCCCATGTAAAGCACCGCCGTCAGCGGCAGCGGGCCGAAGGTCAGATCGAGCCGCCGGTTCACCCCCCGCGGCCCCAGCCCGGTGAACCGCCCCGGCGCCAGGCCGGCCCCCTCCATCGCCGCGCGCAGCTCGGCGGGTTTGATGAACATTGCCGGATCGTGCGTGCCCCGGGGCAAGAGCCGCAGAATATCCTCGGCCACGGTGATCGTCGCCAAACGCGCCAGCGGATTGCGGTTGATCGTGTCGAAAAGGAACTGGCCGCCGGGTTTCAGAACCCGCGCGACCTCGGCCATCACCTGATCCAGATCGCGCACATGTTCCAGCACATCCACGCAAACAACGGCGTCGAAGCTGCTGTTATCGTATGGCAATTCCTCCCCGACCCCGACGTCGTAGGCAATCTTCAGCCCGCCCTGCGCGGCATGGGCACGGGCGGCGGCGATGGCGTCCGCCGCCGGGTCGATGCCCGTCACCTGCGCCCCGCGCGCGGCCAAAGCCTCGGCCATGAAGCCGCCCGCGCAGCCCAGGTCCAGCACCCGCTTTCCCGCCCAGTCGATGCGCCGGTCCATCCACCGCAACCGCCCCGGCACCAGATTTTTCAGTGTGCGCACCCAGCGGATGCGGTCCGACCACCAATCGGCCGCCACATCGTCGTAAATCTCCAGATTGTTGCGTCTGACCTCAGCCATCTTTCCCCCTGAACGGCACCATGTAAGGCACTGTTTTTCTGTAAGTTTCAAACCTCGTCCCGTAGCGTCGCACAAACCTGCGCTCTTTCAGCACCGGCGCGGCCAGGCAATATCCCGTCAGCACCAAAGCCAGCGCCAGCTGGTCCGGCGTCCAGACCGGCACGGTCCAGAGCGTCAGCGCGAAGGCCAGGTAGATCGGCTGCCGGATCACCCGGAAAAGCCCCGTCTCGGGCATGTCCGGAAAGCGCGGGCGGCGGTCCGCCATCAGCGACATCCAGCCAAGCGCGCCCGATTGCACCTCGGCCCCCGCATCCCAGCTGGCCTTGATCAGCAACATCCAGGACGCCGCGTAGACCGTTGAGATCAAAAAGAAAAGCCCGCCTTCCGCGCGCCACCACACGATCCCGGACGGCGTCCACAGCAGAAACAGCGCCGCCAGCTGCACAGAGGCCAGCGTCGCAAAGCTCGTCGTCGCCAGCACGCCGCCATAGGGCCCCGGCACCAGCCCCGCCACGATCCGCGCGCCCCGCCCGTTCAGCAGCACCGAATGCAGCAAAGGAAACTGCACCAGCAAGGCCGCGTTGCCCAGGACAGCCCAGGGCCAGGACAGCGCGCCCAGGCTGCGCGACATGCCATGAAACATCGCCCAGATCATCGCGATCACCGCCAGCGCAAAGACCGCGTGGCACAGCGCCCCAGCCGCCAGCGCAAGCGCGATCCGCCGCCCGCCCGAAGGCGGCCGCAGCGCGCCCTGCACCAGCGCCCAAAGGCGCGCAAGATGCCCTTCCGTCCTCTCTTTGCCGTTTGTCATGCCATCGCAGATATGTCGGGGCGACGCGGCGTCCAGCGCCCTTTACGCCCCCGCCTCTATTTCCTATATGTTTGGTCAGGAATGAACCGAAGGACGCTTCCATGAACGATGCCAGCCCTCCGCTCGAAGGTGCGCCGCTGATTGCGCCCTCCAGCACCGATCACCCGCTCTACGATCAGGTGGTCGAGGCGTGCCGCAGCGTCTATGACCCTGAAATACCGGTCAATATCTACGATCTCGGGTTGATCTACACGATCGAGATCGACGGCGAAAACGCCGTGCACGTGATCATGACGCTGACCGCGCCGGGCTGCCCCGTGGCCGGCGAGATGCCCGGCTGGGTGGCTGAGGCGATCGAGCCACTGCCGGGCGTCAAGCAGGTCGACGTCGAAATGGTCTTCGAGCCGCCCTGGGGCATGGACATGATGTCCGACGAGGCGCGGCTGGAACTGGGGTTCATGTAAGCCGTCATGGCCAGCGAAAAGCACAAGATGATCGCGGGCGAGCTTTATCGCGCCGGCGATCCCGAGCTGGTGGCCGACCGCAAGCGCGCGCAGGCGCTGATGCGCGACTACAACGCGACCGTCTTTGGCGACGAGGCCCGCGCGGGCCTGCTGGATGCGCTGCTGGGCAGCCGTGGCGAGAGCTGCGCGCTGCGCGCGCCGGTCTACGTGGACTACGGTTATAACATCCATCTGGGGCGCGACGTGTTCCTGAATTACGGCTGCGTGCTGCTGGATGTCTGCGAGATTCGCGTCGGCGACATGACCCAAATCGGCCCCTACGCGCAGATCCTGACCGCCGACCACCCACGCGACGGCGCGACCCGGGACGCAGGGCTGGAATTCGGGCGGCCGATCACCATCGGCCGCAACGTCTGGATCGGCGGCGGCGCGCTGATCCTGCCGGGCGTCACCGTCGGCGACGACGCGGTGATCGGCGCAGGCGCGGTGGTGACGCGCGACGTGGCGCCGGGCGTGACCGTGGCAGGCAATCCCGCGCGACCGCTTGTAGGACAGGGCGCAAAGCCCTAGATTGACGTCAAAGGAGACCACGATGTTCGGCATTCCCGGCAAACAGGCGGTCACGCTGACCCCCGCCGCTATCGCACAGATCACCAGGCTGATGGACCGTGACGGCCGTCACGGCCTGCGCATCGGCGTCAAGAAAGGCGGCTGCGCGGGCATGGAATACACCATGGAATATGTCGATACGCCCGACCCCAACGACGAGGTCGTGGAACAGGACGGCGCGCGGGTGATGATCGCGCCCATGGCACAGATGTTCCTCTTCGGCACCGAGATCGACTATGAGGTGTCGCTGCTGGAAGCGGGCTTCCGGTTCAACAATCCCAACGTCGCCGACGCCTGCGGCTGCGGCGAATCGATCAAGTTCAAGGATGTCTCCGAGCTTGAGGCAGAGCGCGCGGCCGAGGGCTGACGCCATCAGCCGTTTTGCAGGTGCACGTAGGTCTCGGCATAGCGCTTTGACAGATGTTCGCCCGCGAGGATCACCTCGCCCGACCCCAACGGCGCGACATTGGTGTCGTAACGCGGGTTGAAGAACAGCGGGATCGAGATGCGTTCCTCGGCCGTGCCCTTCACCCGGTGCGGCGTGGCCCGCACGCGGCCCGCCGTCCACATCTCGAGCATCTCGCCGAAATTGATCACGAAATCGCCGGGCCCCGCCGTGACCGGGATCCAGCCGCCGCCGCGCCTGCGCACCTCCAGCCCCGGCACGCCGTCGCTGGCCAGCAGCGTCAGGCAGCCGTAATCCGTATGGGTGGCGATGCCAAAATCCCTTGCCCCCGCCCAGTCGGGGCGCGCCGGATAGTAATTGCCGCGCAAGAGCGCCATGGGCCGGTCGAATTTGTCGTCGAAATAGGCGCGGTCCTGGCCGATCGCCTCGGCGATGCCGCGCAGGATCAGCCGCGACACCTCCATCGCGTCGGCGTAATAGGCCTCGACCACCTCGCGAAAGCCCGCGGGGCGCGCGGGCCAGAGGTTGGGCGCATAGACCGACTGGTCGCCCTCGGGCCATTCATAGCCGCAGTCGAAGACCTGCTTGTAATCGGGGTTCGCCTCGGGATCGACCTGTTCGGACCCGCCCGCGCCCCAGCCGCGATTGGCCCCGGTGCGCGCCATGTCGACCTGCGCCTTTTCCGCCTCGGGCCGGTCGAAGAACGCGCGGTAGGCGGCCAGCACGAAGCGCATCCGCGCCGGGCTGAGACCGGTGTTGTGAACGGTGAGAAAGCCCACCCCCTCGGCTCCTTCGCGCAAAGCGGCGAGCGTGTCGGGGTCACGTGCCTCGATCTTGGCGGCGTCCAGCCTGGGGATCATGTCCTGCCCTCCTGTCAGCGGCCTTGCCATCCCACGACACGCGCGCGCGCGCAAGCACCCTTGACGCCCCGCGCCCACCCGCGATGATGCGCGAAACTGGAAAATGGGAGCGAACATGCGACGCAAACTGGCCGCCGGAAACTGGAAGATGAACGGAACGACCGAGGCGCTGGCCGAGATCGAGGCGCTCGGCGCCGTGACAGGCGGCGCCGCCGAGGTGCTGATCTGCCCGCCCGCGACCCTCGTCGCGGCCGCGGCAAGGAACTGTGCTGGCGTGGCCATCGGCGGGCAGGATTGCCACGCCGCCGCCAGCGGCGCGCATACCGGCGACATCTCGGCGCTGATGCTGCGCGACGCAGGCGCAAGCCATGTGATCACCGGCCATTCCGAACGCCGCGCCGACCACCACGAGAGCGACGCCGACGTCGCCGCCAAGACGACCGCCGCCTGGGCGGCGGGGCTGGTCGCCGTGCTCTGCATCGGCGAGACGCTGGCCGAGCGCGAGGCGGGCGAGACGCTGGCGGTCATCGCGGGGCAACTGGCCGGGTCGGTGCCGGACGGAGCGACGGGCGAGACGCTGGTGATCGCCTACGAGCCGGTCTGGGCCATCGGCACCGGCAAGGTGCCCACGGTGGAACAGATCGCCGAGGTGCACGATTTCATCCGCGCCGATCTTGTAGAACGCTTTGGCGCGGATACCGCCGGAGCGATCCGGCTGCTCTATGGCGGCAGCGTCAAGGCGAGCAACGCGGCCGAGATCTTTGCGGTCTCCAATGTCGATGGCGCGCTGGTGGGCGGCGCGAGCCTCAAGGCCGCGGATTTCGGGCCGATCGTCGAGGCCTTGAACGCCAGCGCGGGCTGAGCCGGCAGGAGTGAGGGGCCAGCCCCTCACACTCCCCGGGATATTTCGGGATCAGTGAAAGGGGGCGGGAGCGCCCGGTTTTTGGGGAGTATCCCGTGACGAAAGAGGCGACGCCCGGTTCGGAGCGTCGCCTTTGCTTTTGCGGAATAAGAGCGCGCGGAAGCGCTCCTTTGGATCACGTCTATCTGGTGATGATCTCGGGCCCCATGAAGGTTGTCGGCAGCCATGTGCTGAGCCAGGGGATGTAGGTCACCATGATCAGGAAGACGAAGAGCACCGCCAGGAACGGCAGAGCCGCGCGCACGACGCGCATCATCGGCATGCCGGCCACGCCGGACGTGACGAAGAGGTTCAGGCCCACCGGCGGCGTGATCATCCCGATCTCCATGTTCACCACCATGATGATGCCGAGGTGAATGGGGTCGATCCCCAGCTCGATAGCGATGGGAAAGACCAGCGGCGCCACAATCACGATGAGGCCCGAGGGCTCCATGAACTGGCCGCCGATCAGCAGGATCACGTTGACGATGATCAGGAAAACCACCGGGCCGAAGCCCGCGTCCAGCATCGCCGCGGCGATGCTCTGGGGGATCTGCTCGTCGGTCAGCACGTGTTTGAGGATCAGCGCGTTGGCGATGATGAACATCAGCGTGACCGTCAGCTTGCCCGCCTCGAAGACCGTGTCCTTGGTGTCCTTGTGGAAGAACGCCGTGATCAGCGCGATGGGTTTGCGCACCAGCGGCAGGTTCGGCGCGCCGTCCTTGCCCGCCAGCGGCCCCATGTCGCGATAGACGAAGGAGGCGATGAAGAAGGCGTAGACCGCCGCCACCGCCGCGGCCTCGGTCGGGGTGAAGATGCCGCCGTAGATGCCGCCCAGGATGATCACGATCAGGAAGAGCCCCCAGCCCGCCTCGCGGCCGGCCTCGAACACCTCGCCCCAGCCTTTCCACTCGCCCTTGGGCAGGTCGCGGATCTTGGCGATGATGTAGATGGTCAGCATCAGCATCGTGCCCGCCAGCAGGCCCGGGATGACGCCCGCCAGGAACATCCGCCCGACCGACACGTCGGTGGCGCTGGCGTAGACCACCATTACGATGGAGGGCGGGATCAGGATGCCGAGCGTGCCCGCGTTGGCGATCACGCCTGCGGCGAAGTCCTTGGAATAGCCCACCTGCCGCATGCCCGCGATCACGATCGAGCCGATCGCGACCACCGTGGCCGGGGACGAGCCCGAAAGGGCCGCAAAGAGCATACAGGCGAAGACGCCCGCGATGGCCAGACCGCCGGGGAAATGCCCCACGATGGCGATGGAAAAGCGGATGATCCGCCGCGCCACCCCGCCTGTCGACATGAACGACGAGGCCAGGATGAAGAACGGGATCGCCAGAAGCGTGTAATGCCCCGCCATCGCCTGAAAAAAGCTCTGCGCGATAGAGCCCAGCGACGTGTCGCTCAGCACCAGCAGGAAGATGGTCGACGAAAACCCGAGCGACACCGCGATGGGTACGCCGATCAGCATCAGGCCGATCACCATTCCGAAAAGAATTGCGACTTCCATGGATCAGTCCCCGCGGTTCATATGTGCGACGTCGTCGACGGCGTCTTCGGCCTCATGGCTGACGATCAGGCTGTCGGCCTGGCCCCGCCAGATGCGCACACCGGCCTGGATGAAGCGGAAAAGCAGCAGCGCGACGCCGAAAGGCAGCATGGCATAGGGGATGAAGCGGGGTATTTTCTCGTAATCCTCGCCCTCGTTCATGATCGGCTGGATCCAGCGCAGCCACTCGGGGAACGGAATGTCGACCACCTCGTACCAGCCGCGATAAGAGGTGCGCTTCATCTCTTCCAGCCCGGTGGGGAACCAGCGCCCGGTGGTCTGCGGCAGGTTGGCGAAATTCGCCCAGTAATCCCACGCGCCTTTCATCAAGAGCGCCGCATAGGCCACGCAGACAGCAACCGACGTCAGCACCAGCACCCGCCGCACATTGGGCGGCACCACGTTGATCACCGCGTCCACGCCCAGATGCGCCGTCACCTTGACCGCATAGCTGACCCCGAAGAGCACCAGCCAGGCGAACAGGAACGACGTCATCTCCAGCCCCCAGATCAGGCCGGTGTTGAAGCCGTAGCGCAGCACCACGTTGATGAAGGTGATGATCGTCATCAGCCCGAGGATGATGGCGATGAACGTCTCTTCCAGTTCGTTGACGAACTGGCCCAAGACAGTCTCTGCCCGGTAATGACCCGACATGTCCCCCTCCCGTTTTACGGAAATTCCCGCCGTTTGCGGCAGGCGATACGGCCCGGCCCCCGCACGGGGACCGGGCCATTTTCACGACTCTGGGATCAGAGCCCGGCGTTGATCGCCTGGGCGGCGTCGATGTTCTCCTGACCGACGTCTTCCTTGAACTGCTCCCAGACCGGCTTCATCGCGTCGACCCATGCCATGCGCTGCTCGGGCGAGAGCTCGCGCACGGTGCCGCCGGCCTCGATGATCGCCTGCTTGGCTTCCTGGTTCACCTTGAAGGATTCAGAGTTCCGCGCCGTCGTCACCTCTTCGATGATCGTCGCCAGCTGGTCGCGCACATCGGCGTCCAGCCCGTCCCACCAGTCGGTGCCGGTGACCAGCAGATAGTCGATCACGCCGTGGTTGGTCTCGGTGATGCCGTCCTGCACCTCAAAGAACTTCTGGCCGTAGATGTTGGACCAGGTGTTCTCCTGCCCGTCCACGACGCCGGTCTGCAGCGCGCCGTACACTTCCGAAAAGGCCATCGGCTGGGGCGAGCCGCCAAGCGCGGCCATCTGCGCCTTGAGCACGTCCGAGTTCTGCACTCGGAACTTCAGCCCGTCGGCGTCGGTCGGCGCGTTGAGCGGCACGTTGGCCGACATCTGCTTCATGCCGTTGTGCCAGAACGCCAGGCCCAGCAGGCCGCGGCGGGTCATCGATTCCTTCATCGCCTGACCGGTCTCGCTGCTTTGGAACGCATCCACCGCCTCGATGTTCTTGAACATGAAGGGCAGGTCGAAGATGCGGAACTGCTTGGTGAACTGCTCGAACTTCGACAGCGAGGGCGCGGCCAGCTGGACGTCGCCCTGCAGCATCGCTTCCAGCACCTGATCGTCGTTATAAAGCGTCGAGTTGGGGAAGACCTCCATGCAAGCCTTGCCGTTCATCTCTTCGTTGACGCGGGTCATAAGCAGCGTCGCCGCGATGCCCTTGGGGTGACGGTCGGTGTTGGTCACGTGGCTGAACTTGATGACGATCTCGCCATCGTCGCAGGCCGCCATCGCGGCGCTGCCGCCGGTCATCAGCGCAGCCGCCGCAACGGCGCTCATCAGAAACTTCTTCATGGGTGTCCTCCCGGAACGTTGTTCATTCGGACGGGCGCCCCCCTCCCGGGAACGCACCGCTGCGGCGTAGGGAACGGCACCGCCGCCGCGCCATCAAGCCTTCGTGAAATGGTAGCGCCACCAATTTGGAAGGTTATTTTATATCAAACACTTGCAAGCGGTCCCTCATGCGGATTGACGGCGTCCGGCCGCAATCTGTGCGAGATTCCGCACAGCGCGGATTTCCGCTTGTGCGGATTTCCGCACAAATTCCGGGCACTCTGCACAAACGCGAATCCGCCCCGCGCCTTAACGGAACTGCTCGGGCTTCAGCCCGTATTTCGCCAGCTTGTCATAGAAGGTCTTGCGCGGCAGCCGCAGCGCCTCGGCGGCGGCACTGGCCTGCCCTCCGGCGCCGCGCAGCGCCTCGGCCAGAAGCGACCGTTCCACCTGCGCCAGACGCTCGTTGAGCCCCAGGCCCGGCGTACCCGCCGCACTGTCGGCCACGCCCAGCACAAAGCGCATGGCATGGCTCATCAGCGCCCGCGCATTGCCCGGCCAGTCGCGCGCCACGATGTCGGCGATCACCTCCTCGCCCACCTCGGGCGCGGGCAGGCCCGCCTGCTCGGCAGCCTGCGCGACGTAATGGCGAAAGAGTATGGGGATATCCTCGGGCCGCTCCGCCAGCGCCGGGACATGCACGCGCATCACGTCCAGCCGGTAGAATAGCTCGGCCATCAGCGCGCCGGTCTCGACCGCGCGGCTCAGATCCCGCGTGCTGCCCGCGATCAGCCGCGCGCCGCCACTGTCCAGCGCGTCGGCCAGCGCCAGCTGGCTGTCGGTCGGCAGGCTGGCGATCTCGTCCAGAAAGACCGTGCCGCCCTCGGCCTCGGCCCAGACCTGCGTCAGCGCCGCGCGCTCCAGCCCCGCGGCCGCGCGCTTGACAAACGGCCGCTTGGCGCGGGCCGAGCTCAGATGCACCACCTCGGCCACCTTGGAAATGCCGCTGCCGGGCGCGCCGCTGACCAGCACATCCGTGCCCGCCTGCGCCGCCGCGCGCACCTGTGCGCGCAAGGCCTCGGCGCGGGCCGAATCGCCGAACAGCATCCGCGCCGCCGGATCGCCTGTCTCCAGCTGCGCCTTGAGGCGGCGGTTCTCCATCACCAGCCGCCGTGTTTTCAGCGCCCGCCGGATCACCGCCAGCAGATCCTCGGCCGCGCAGGGCTTTTCCAGGAAATCGAACGCCCCCTCGCCCATCGCGCGCACCGCCATGGGAATGTCGCCCTCGCCGGTCAGCAGAATGACCGGCAGATCGGCGTCCCGCTCTCGCGCATAGGTCAGCAGGTGGAACCCGTCGCGCCCCGGCATCCGGATGTCGGACACGATGACACCCTCGAACTCGGGCGTGATCCGGTCCTTGGCCTCGACGAACGACCCCGCCGCGATCGGCGACAGATCGGCCAGCTCCAGCGTCTGCACCAGCGCCTCGCGCACCGCGGCATCGTCGTCGACCAACAGAATCGGATCGCTCATGCGCAAACCTCCACGGGATGGCGGGCGGGGCGATGCGCCCTGGCGCGAGCGGCGCACGTCATGCCGCCGCCTCCTCGCGCCAGGGATCGAGCTCGACCGTGAACACCGCCCCGCCGTCCGCGCAATTGGCCCCCCGGATCGCGCCGCCAAAGCTTTGCACCAGCCCGTAGGAAATCGACAGCCCCAGCCCCATGCCCTCGGAACTGCCCACACTCTTGGTGGAATAGAACGGATCGAAGATCTTCTCGGGCTCGGTGATCCCCGGCCCGGTGTCGCGCACCGTCACCGCCAGCCGCGCGCCGTCCTCCACCGCGATGCGGATGCATTTCTCGGGGCTCTCGGCCATCGCATCGGCGGCATTGGTGATGAGGTTGGTCAGAACCTGCGCCAGCCGCACCTCGCCGCCATAGGCCAGCACCGGCCGGTCCGGCGGGACCCAGTCGAGCCGGATGCCGTCCGCCGCCAGCCGCGCCTCGGTCAGCTCGATCGCCTGGCCGATCACCGCGCCCAGATCGACCCGCCCCATCGGCTGCGCCTCCTGGCGGGCAAAGGCGCGCAGGCTGCGAATGATCCGCGCCATGCGCGCCGCCATCTTGGCGATCCGCGTCAGGTTTCCCTCGGCTCTGTCGGCCTGCCCCCGCGCCAGAAACTGCGCGCCGTTCTCGGCATATTGCTGGATCGCCATCAGCGGCTGGTTCAGCTCGTGGCTGATCCCCGCCGACATCTGCCCCAGCGCACTCAGCTTGCCCGCCTGCACCAGCTCGGCCTGGGCGCGCTTCAGCGCCGCCTCGGCCTCCTGCCGCTCGGTCACCTCGCGCCTGAGCGCTGCGTTCGAACTCTCCAGCGCCCGCGTGCGCTGCTGCACCCTGTCCTCGAGCACCGCATTGGCCGCGCTCAGCGCCCGCCGCCGTTCCGTGGCCAGCCACAAGAGCGCCCCGAAGAACAGACAAAGCGCCGCCATCGCCGCCGCCTGCAGCCCCGCCAGCCGCCGCGCCGGGGCCACATCGACCAGCACCTCGCCCAGCATGCCGATCACCGGCAGGTCGCGCTCCAGATGCAGCGCCGCTTGCGGCACGTAGGCGCTCAGCGCCTGATGCCAGATCTCGTGCCCGCCCACGTCCTGCCGGTCGACGCCGATCAAGCCGCCCGCGGTCTCCATCCCGCCGGGCACACGGCGCCAGAACAACATCTCCGAGCGGTTCGTCACGAAGACCTGTCCGCTGCGGTCGGTGAAATAGACCGCCGGCCACGAGCCCCGCCAATCCTGCTCCAGGTTGTCGATATCCACCACCACCACCAGCACGCCAAGCACCGTGCCGTCGGGGCCAAAGGACGGCGCCGCAAAGGAATAGGCCCGGCGCGAAAACCCCGCGCTCGACCCGTGCTCGGCCCCAAGCGCGCCTTGCAGTGCGCGGCGGAAATAGCCGGCCTCCGCCAGCCCCTCGGGCGCGATCCCGTGCGCCGAGGCCAGCACCCGCCCGCCGGGGTCGGCGTAATAGGCGGTCAGGGCTGCGGTCTTGTCGGCGGTCTCGAGCAGCAGCGCATCCGCCGCTGCGCGCGGGGCGCCACCGTGCAGCGCCGACAGAACCGGATGATCCGACATCAGCACCGCCGTCTCCCGGTAACGCTGCAACTGGGTCACCAGCCGGTCGGCGGCCAGCGCAAGGTCGGCCCTGCCGCGCGCCGCCGCCTGATCCAGCGCCTGGCCGTAGCCATAGCCCCAGACCGCCGCCGTCAGCCCCGCAACGGCAGCCAGATAGATGGCCGCGATCCCCAGTTTTGATCTCATGTCCCCTGCATAGCAACAGCCGCCTTGCCAAGGCCAGCGCCAAGCGTCAGCTTCGCGTCATGCAGCATGTCCGCCAATCCCCGACCGACCCCGCCTTCGTCCAGAACCCCTACCCGTTCTACGACACCCTGCGCGCCGGGGGCGATCTGGTCTGGTGGGAGGATTACGCCATGCCCTGCGCCGCCACGCACCGCGCGGTGCACGCGCTCCTGCGCGACCGCCGCTTCGGCCGCGAGGTTCCGGCCGAGCTTGCCCCGGACATCCCCGCCCACCTCGCGCCCTTCTACCGGATCGAGGCGCATTCCATGCTCGAGCTCCAACCGCCCCGCCACACCCGCCTGCGCGGCCTTGTGCTGCGCGCCTTCACCTCGCGCCGAATCGCCGCCCTGGGGCCCGAGATCGCCACGCTCTGCCACCGGCTGATCGACGATCTGCCCGAGGGCCCCGTCGATCTGTTGCCCGCCTTCTGCCAGCAACTGCCGGTGATCGTGATCGCCGACCTGCTCGGCGTGCCCCGCAACATGGCCCCGCAGCTTTTGGCCTGGTCCAACGCCATGGTGGCGATGTACCAGGCCCGCCGCGACCGCGCGGTCGAGGACGCCGCCGCCCGCGCCGCCGGCGACTTCGCCGCCTTCCTGACCGATTACATCGACCGCCGCCGCGGCGCGCCACGCGACGACCTGATCACCCATCTCATCGCCGCGTCGGAAGACGGCGACCGGCTGTCTACCGAAGAGCTCATCACCACCTGCATCCTGCTGCTCAACGCCGGCCACGAGGCGACGGTGCACACGCTCGGCAACGGGCTCAAGGCGCTGCTGGAACGCGGCCTTACGGTCACCGAAGACAGCGCCGAGGCCGTGACCGAGGAAGTCCTGCGCTTCGACCCGCCGCTGCACATGTTCACCCGCTACGCCTATGAGGAGGTCGAGCTTTTCGGCAACCGCTTCCGGCGCGGCGACCGGGTGGCGCTGCTGCTGGCCTCAGCCAACCGCGACGGGGCGGTCTTCGGCGCCCCGGACAGATTCGACCCGCAACGCGCCAGGCCAAATCACGTCAGCTTCGGCGGCGGGCTGCATTTCTGCGTCGGCGCGCCGCTCGCCCGGCTGGAATTGCAGATCGCCCTGCCCATCCTCTTCGCGCGCCTGCCGGGAATGCGGCTGGCCGATCTGCCACAACACGCCAACAGCTACCACTTCCATGGGCTGGAGGCGCTCTGCATCGACCGCTGAGCACTAATCGGCCGGCGGCGCCTCCCCCAAGGCCGGATGGGGGGCCAGCCCCCAACCCCCCCGGGATATTTGGGGATCAGTGAAAGCATGAGCCGCGCCCCCGTCTTCATCGATCCTCAAATATCCCCGCCGGAGGCAATCCCGCAGATGCCGCCAGGGCCATGGCCTGCATGACGCGTCACTCCGACTTTTGCGGAATGAAAGCGCGCGGTAGCGCTCCTTTTGACCGCCCGGTCAGAGGGGCAAGGCGGTGGTGGCCTTGATCTCTTCCATCGACAAAAGTGCTGTGACATTGTGCACTTTCACCTCCGAGATCAGCGCCTGATAGAAGGCGTCGTAGGCGCGCGCGTTTTTCACCCGGACCTTGAGGATATAGTCGATATCCCCCGCCAGCCGGTGCGCCTCCTGCACCTCGGGCCGGGCCTTGAGAGCCTTGAGGAACCGCGCCTGCCACTCGGCCTCGTGCTCGGAGGTGCGGATCAGCACGAAGAAGCAGGCCTCGAACCCCAGCGCCTCGGCGTCCAGCAGCACGGTCTGCGCGCCGATCACCCCGGCCTCGCGCAGCTTGCGGATGCGATTCCATACCGGCGTCTTCGAGGACCCCACGGATTTGGCGATTTCGTCCAGCGACTGGCTGGCGTCGCGTTGCAGCTCGGAAAGGATTTTTCGGTCGGTCTCGTCGATGCGCATCGGCTGTCCTTCGATCTTGGCGGCAGTGAAACAAATGCCTGCTTCGTGAGATCACTTAGAACATACGTTCTTGTTTTTCCAGACATCTGGATAAATTACAGAACAATATTCTAATTTAAAAACAAGAAATGCGTGTGAGAGGGCCGCGATATGAAACATTTTCCGATCTTCGTGGCGCTGGCCGGGCGCCGGGTGGTGCTCTCGGGCGGCGGCGGCGCGGCGCTGGCCAAGCTGCGGCTGCTGCTCAAGACCGAGGCGCATGTCACCGTCTTCGCCCCCGACCCCGCGCCCGAGATCGAGGCCTGGCACGCGCAAGGGCGGCTCACCCTACAGCGTCGTCGGATGGAGCCCGGCGACGCCACCTGCGCAGTGCTCTTCTACGCCGCCGATGAGGATCCGGTCGAGGATGCCCGCACCGCCGCGCTGGCCCGGGCCGACGGCGCGCTGGCCAATATCGTCGACAACCTGACCGACAGCCAGTTCATCACGCCCGCCATGGTCGACCGCGATCCGGTGACCGTCGCCATCGGCACCGAAGGCGCGGCCCCGGTGCTGGCCCGCGCCATCAAGGGCGATATCGAGGCGCGGCTGCCCGCAACGCTCGGCCGTCTCGCCCGCATCGGACAGGCCTTCCGTAAGGTGGCCGAGGCGCTGCCGATGGGCCGGGCGCGGCGTGCCTTCTGGTCGGAGTTCTATTTCAACGAGGGCCCCCGCGCACTGGCGCGGAGCGAGGAAGAAGCCCGCGAAACCCTCGACGATCTGCTCTCGCGCCATCTCGACGCCGCCGCGCGCCCGGGCCACGTGGCCTTTGTCGGCGCGGGCCCCGGCGATCCGGAGTTGCTGACCCTCAAGGCCCGCCGCGCGCTCGATACGGCGGACGTGGTGATCCACGACCGGCTGATCTCTCCGGCGATCCTCGAGCTGGCCCGGCGCGAGGCGGTTCTGATCGACGCTGGCAAGGAAGGCTTCGGCCCTTCGATGCAGCAGGCCGACATCAACGCGCTGATCGTCGAACATGCCCGGGCGGGCGCTCAGGTCGTGCGGCTGAAATCCGGTGACGCTACGGTCTTCGGCCGGCTCGACGAAGAGCTCGAGGCGGTGTCGGAGGCCGGGATCGGCTGGCACATCGTGCCCGGCATCACCTCGGCCTCCGCCGCGGTCGCCGGGATCGGCCAGAGCCTGACCAAACGCGGCCGCAACGCCGATCTGCGGCTGCTGACCGGCCACGACATGGAAGGTTTCGCCGATCACGACTGGCGCGGGCTCGCCCGGCCCGGCGCGGTGGCGGCGATCTACATGGGCAAGAAGGCGGCCCGGTTCATCCAGGGGCGGCTGATGATGCATGGCGCCGACCCTTCCACGCCGGTCACGGTGGTCGAGAACGCCTCGCGCCCAGATGAGCGCGTATTGGCGGCCACGCTGGCCAGCCTGCCCGCCGATCTCGGCGCGGCGCAGCTCTCCGGCCCCGCGATCGTTCTTTTCGGCCTCGCCCCGCGCCAGGCCCGATCCGCCATCGACAATCTGCAGACAGAGGAGCGCGCCTGATGCCCCAGATCTTCACCCCCAAGGTCGTGACCGCCAACGCCCTGATCGAAGGCGACGTGATCTATCTCGCCGAAGACGACAGCTGGACCCGCGATCTGGCCTGTGCCGAGGTGCTGAGCGACGAGGCCCACGCCCAGCTGCGCCTGCTCGACGCTGCGCGCCGCACCGCCGAGGCGGTGGGCGTCTACCTGGCCGACGTCCGGCCCGGCCCGCGCGGGCCCGAGCCCGCGCATTTCCGCGAGGATTTCCGCCGTAAGGGCCCCTCCAACCACTTTCACGGCAAACAGGCCAACGAGGCCGCCAAAAATCTTTGAAAGATTTTTGCCCGTTTTCTTTGCAAGAAAACGCCCCCCGGCCACAGCCAGAGGACAGACGAGATGTACCGCTACACCGATTTCGACGCCGCTTTCGTGGCAGAGCGTAACGCCCAATTCCGCCAGCAGGTGGCCCGCCGAATCGACGGGTCGCTGACCGAGGACGAATTCAAGCCGCTACGCCTGATGAACGGCCTCTATCTGCAGCTCCACGCTTATATGCTGCGCGTGGCCATCCCTTACGGCACGCTCAACGGCGCCCAGATGCGCCAGCTGGCCTATATCGCCGACCGCTGGGACAAGGGCTACGGCCATTTCACCACGCGCCAGAACATCCAGTTCAACTGGCCGACCCTCGGCGACGTGCCCGACATGCTCGACGCCTTGGCCGAGGTGCAGATGCACGCCATCCAGACCTCCGGCAACACCATCCGCAACGTCACCGCCGATCACTTCGCCGGCGCCGCCGCGGATGAAATCGCCGACCCCCGCCCCGTGGCCGAACTGATCCGGCAATGGTCCACCGACCACCCCGAATTCCAGTTCCTGCCGCGCAAGTTCAAGATCGCGGTCACCGGAAGCCCCAACGACCGCGCCGTCACCCGCGCGCACGATATCGGCCTGCGGATGGTGCGGCAGAACGGCCATGACGGTTTCGAGGTCATCGTAGGCGGCGGCCTCGGCCGCACGCCGATGATCGGCAAGGTGATCCGCGACTTCCTGCCGCGCGCCGACCTTCTGCCCTATCTCGAGGCCATCGTCAGCGTCTGGAACCTGCTGGGCCGGCGCGACAACAAGTACAAGGCGCGCATCAAGATCACCGTGCACGAGCACGGGCTCGAGGATATCCGCGCCCGCGTCGAGGCGCGCTTCGCCGAACTGCGCCCCGCCTTCACCGGGGTCGACCAGCAGATGCTGGCCGGGATCGAGGCGCAATTCGCCCCGCCCGCCTTCAAATCCGCGCCCACCGCCGGGTTCGAGAGCGCCTATGCCGCCGATCCGGTGTTCCGCGCCTGGGCCGACAGCAATCTCACCGCGCACCGTGCCCCCGGCTACGCCATTGCGCAGATCAGCCTCAAGGCGCACGGGGCCACGCCCGGCGACGCCACCTCCGACCAGATGCGCGTTCTGGCGGACCTGGCCGAACGCTTCGGTCATGACGAGCTGCGCATCAGCCACGAACAGAACGTCGTGCTGCCGCATGTGCACAAGAACGACCTGCCCGAGGTCCACGCCATCCTCAAGGCCCATGGCCTCGGCACCGCCAATATTGGCAAGATCAGCGACATCATCGCCTGCCCCGGCATGGATTACTGCGCTCTGGCCACCGCCCGCTCTATCCCCATCGCTCAGGAAATCGCCACCCGCTTCGAAGAGCTTCAGAACGAACACGACATCGGCGATCTCAAGATCAAGATCTCGGGCTGCATCAACGCTTGCGGGCATCACCACGTCGGCCACATCGGGATCCTGGGTCTCGACCGCGCCGGGGTCGAGAATTACCAGATCACCCTGGGCGGCGATCACACCGAACGTGCGGCGCTGGGCCAGCGCACCGGCCCGGGCTTTCCTGCCGACAGGATCGTCGGCGCGGTCGAGACCGTCGTCGAGACCTATCTCGGCATCCGCCGCGACCGCAGCGAAAGCTTCATCGACACCTTCCGCCGCACCGGCATGGCCCCGTTCAAGGCCGCACTCTACCCTGCGGCACGGGACGCCCGCGATGCTGCGTGACGCGCCCGACAGCCGCGAGGACGCCCGCAAGGGCGGACCGAGCACCGCCGACCTGCGCGCCCGCGCGGCCGCGCTGAACGCGCGGCTGCGCCATCACGGCGCGACCGACGTGCTGCGCGCTGCGCTCAAGGCGCCGGGCCTGGGCCGCATCGCCCTGGTGTCGAGCTTCGGCGCGGAGTCGGTGGCGCTTTTGCACCTCGCTTCGATGGTCGACCGCGACGTCCCGGTGATCTTCATCGACACCGAAATGCTCTTCACCGAAACGCTGGTCTACCAGCAAGAGCTCGCCGAACGCCTGCACCTGACCAACCTGCGGATCGTCACCGCCCCCGACGCCGCCGTTCGGGACCCGCGCAATAGCCTGCACAAGACCGACCCCGACGCCTGCTGCGCCCTGCGCAAGACGGAACCTCTGGCACGCGCCCTGCACGGATACGACGGCTGGATCACCGGCCGCAAACGCTACCAGTCCGGCAGCCGCGCAGCCCTCGACTTCTTCGAAGCCGACGACGCGACGGGCCTCATCAAGATCAACCCGCTGGCCCATTGGGCCGCCAGCGATGTGCGCGACTACATGGAGGAAAACCGCCTGCCCCGGCACCCGCTGGTGGCGCGCGGCTATCCTTCCATCGGCTGCGCCCCCTGCACCGCCCCCGTCGCCCCGGGCGAGGATCCCCGGTCAGGCCGCTGGCGCGGGCAGGACAAGGAAGAATGCGGCATCCATTTCGTGGACGGCCGCCTCGTCAGACAAGGACAGACCCCATGAGCATTCTCGTCACCGACACCGGCTTTGCGCCCGACGACTGGCGCGGCCCGATCCTCGATCTGGCCTCCGACACCGATCCCGACGCGCTCGACGGCGCGACCGACGCCGCGCTGATCCGCATCGCCTTTCCCTCCAGCGCCGACGGGCGCGGCTTCACGCTGGCGCGGCTCCTGCGCCTGCGCGGCTACCGCGGGCGGCTGCGCGCCGCGGGTCATGTGCTGGCCGATCAATACGCCATGGCCCGCCGCGCAGGTTTCGACGAGGTCGAGATCCCCGACGACCTCGCCGCCCGCCAACCGCAAGCGCAATGGGAATTCCGCGCCGACTGGCAGGCGCACGACTATCAGGCGCGCCTGCGCGGCTGACGACCCCCGCGCAACAGTGGCAACAGGGCGCGGCAGCCAATTGCCCCGCGCCCTTCCTTCTGACCCGGATCGAAGCTAGACCTAAGGAACCGGTGACATCCACCGGCAGTGAGACATGACAGAGTTGACCCCCGTGACCCAATCCACCGCCGCCGCGGCGACCCCGAAAAAGATGGTGCTGCCCGACGCGCAGACCGTGACCTCCGTGCAGCACTGGACCGACCGGCTGTTCTCGTTCCGGGTCACCCGGCCCGCCTCGCTGCGCTTCCGCTCGGGCGAGTTTGTGATGATCGGTCTGATGGGCGATCCCGACCCCAAAACCGGCAAACAGAAGCCGCTCCTGCGCGCCTATTCCATCGCCTCGCCCTCCTGGGACGACGAGCTGGAATTCTACTCGATCAAGGTGCAGGACGGCCCACTCACCAGCCGGCTGCAGCATATCCAGCCCGGCGACCAGATCATCCTGCGGCCCAAGCCCGTGGGCACGCTGGTGCATGACGCTTTGCTGCCGGGCCACAGGCTCTGGCTCTTCGCCACCGGCACCGGCATCGCGCCTTTCGCGTCGCTCCTGCGCGACCCGCAGACCTATCTCGATTATGACGAGCTCATCCTGACCCACACCTGCCGCGAGGTGGGCGAGCTGGCCTATGGCGCCGAACTGATCGAGACGATCCGCAGCGACGACATGCTGGCCGAGCTCATCGGGGCCGAGAACCTGGCCAAGCTGCGCTATTATCCCACCACCACCCGCGAAGAGAGCCCCAAGATGGGCCGCATCACCGACCTGATGCGCGACGGCACTGTCTTTGCCGATCTCGGCGTGCCGCCGCTGAAGGCGGACACGGACCGCGCCATGGTCTGCGGCAACCTCGCCTTCAACCTCGAAATCAAGGAGATGCTCGAAGGCTACGGGCTGCAGGAAGGCGCCAATTCCGACCCCAAGCATTACGTGGTGGAAAAAGCCTTCCTCGACTGACGCGCCCTCCACGCTCGGGGCAGCACCTCCTCGCCGGCCTCGCCGGCTCCTCGGCGCTGCCCCACGCTGGGAAAGCGGCAGGAAAAGCACGCGTTTGCACCGATTTGCCGCTTGAATCGAGGTCGGCCAAAGTTTACCGTGCGGCCTCGAACGTCCAACCATGCAAGGAACAAAACCATAGCCCGCAGACCTCACAACGCGCCGCCGACGCGCGACACCGGACCCCGCGTCAACGACCGTATCCGCGCCCCCGAAATACGCCTGATCGGCGCCGAGGGCGAGAATGTAGGCGTCGTCAGCCCCGCCCGCGCCCTCGAAATGGCCGAGGAAGCCGGGCTCGACCTTGTCGAGATTTCGCCCAACGCCACGCCGCCGGTCTGCAAGATCATGGATTACGGCAAGTTCAAATACGAACAGCAAAAGCGCGAATCCGAGGCCCGCAAAAAGCAGAAGACCATCGAGGTCAAAGAGGTCAAGTTCCGCCCCGGCACCGACACGCACGACTACGAGGTCAAGATGCGCAACGTGTTCAAGTTCCTGGAAAACGGCGACAAGGTAAAGATCACCCTGCGCTTCCGCGGCCGCGAGATGGCGCACCAGAACCTGGGGCGCGAATTGCTCGAACGCGTGGCCGAGGATACCAAGGAAATCGGCAAGGTGGAAAACTTCCCCAAGATGGAAGGCCGCCAGATGGTGATGATGATCGGGCCGGTCAAGTAACCGCGCGACATCGACGACACGACAGGGCGCCCACCGCGGCGCCCTTTTCTTTGGCCCGCGAGGACGCCCAACGGGCGGACCGAGCAAGCGCACCAACCAAGCGAGGACGCCCAGCGGGCGGACCGAGCGCTGCCTTAATTCCCCCTTAATAACCGTAAACAAATCAATAAGTTAAACGTCAATCTTCCTGTCCCAATGTTTCGCGCGCGAAACATATGGTCAGCGTCATTGACCTTTCTCCCGTGGCCGCGGCCGCGACGGCGGCTCCTTCAGCAGACCGCCAACACCCATCCCCATGATGTCCCCGGGCGTGACCGGGACACCGCAGAAAATCCGCTCCATCACCCAATCCGCACCGTTGAGCGCCGGCGACCGCGCGCAGCCCGGCAGACCGATCACCGGACGCCCCCGCAGATCGCCGAAAAAGAGCAGATTGCCGGGGTCCACCGGCATGCCGAAATGCGCCACCCTTCCGCCCGCGCGGCGCAAGGCTTCCGGCGCGACATCGTGCAGGTCCGACGTCGCCGAGCCGGTCAGAATCAGGATCGCCTCAGCCTCGGACCCGCCGATCGCCTCCGCCAGATCGTCTATCCTGTGCGCCACGACGCATTTCGGCCCCATCGCCACCCCCAGCCGGTCGAGCCGCGCGCGAATCGCGCGCTGGCCCTTGTCGCCGCTGTCGTCGTCCACCACCGTCTGGATCAGCTGCGCCGATCCCACCTCTACCGGCCGCACCCGCAGCGCGCCCGGCGCCGCGTCGCAGGCCGCCTGCACCGCCGCCTCGGGCACGGCATAGGAAATAATCTTCACAGTCGCGGCCATGGCGCGGGGCGCCATGCGCTGCCATTCGGGCAGCGTCGCCACCGTGATCATCGGATGCACCGCATTGACCGCGTTGATTTTTTCGGCGTCGACCTCCAGCACGCCCGGCACCAGACCGTGCAGGTTCACCCGCCCCGTCGCGGCCTTTCCCAGCCGCAGATGCGCCGCCCCCGAGTCGGGGACCAGCGCGCGGGCGAGCCGGTCTGCGGCGGCGTCTTCGGAAACGTCTCCGGGCTCCAGCCGGGCAACGGTGATCTCGGTCAGACCCGCGGCCTCCAGCGGGGCGATGTCCGCCGGCGACAGCACCTTGCCTTTGCGCAGCCTTCCGTCGGGGAGCGCCACCGAATGCGCCAGCACCGCGCCCACCGCCTGACCCAGCGGCACCGGCCCGAATTTCACGCGCCCTTCCTCAGCACGCGGGTCATCTCGGCCAGGATCGCCACTGCGATCTCGGCCGGCCCCGCCGCCCCGATGTCGAGCCCCACGGGCCCATGGATCTGCGCGATCTCTTCGGCGGTGAAGCCCGCCTGCGCCAGCCGCTCTACCCGTTTGGCATGGGTGCGCGTCGATCCCAGCGCACCGATGTAGAACACGCCCGAGCGCAGCGCGGCCTCGATGGCGGGGTCGTCGAGCTTGGGGTCGTGGGTCAGCAGCACAAGCGCCGTGCGCCCGTCCAGCCCAAGCTGCGTCACCGCCTCGTCCGGCCAGTCGTTGAGGATGCGTTCGCCGGGAAAGCGCGTCTCGGACCCGAAGGTTTCGCGCGGGTCGACCAGCACCGGATCGTAACCGGCGATCCGCGCCATGGGCACCAGCGCCTGGGCGATGTGCACCGCACCGACGACGATCAGGCGCAGCGGCGGGTTGTGGATCGCAACGAAGGTGCGGCTGTCCTCCTCGAACCCCGAGCGATCCATGCGAAAGCGCGTCTCATACCCGTCAAAGGCCAGGTGCCGCGCGCCGGTGGCAAGGTCGGCCACATAGGCCACGGGCCGCCGTTCGGCGCGCGCGGCCACCAGCTCGGCCAGCAGGTCTTCGGTCAGCGCGCCGCCGACCGGTTCCACCAGCACCCGGATCGTTCCGCCGCAGGCCAGGCCCACGGCAAAGGCGTCGTCGTCGCTGACGCCGAATTCCAGCTCGCGCGGCTTGCCGTCCTCCAGCGCCTCCAGCGCCTCGACGATCACCGCGCCCTCGACGCAGCCGCCCGACACCGAGCCCTCGATCGCCGCCTCGCCCGAGATCGCCAGCTGCGACCCGACGCGGCGCGGCGCGCTGCCCCAGGTCTGGGTCACGGTGGCCAGAACGGCGCCCTTGCCCGCGCGGTGCCAGGCCAGCGCGGTTTCCGGTATCTCGTCGAAACGGTCCATGTGGTGTCCTCCCCCTGCGCCCTCAGTGTCTAGCACAAAGCCGCGCGTTGTCGCCCCCTGCGAAGGTCGGGCGCGGCGTCCTCAAGATCAGGTTAACGCACCGCGCGGGTGACGTCATAGCCATAGAGCCAATCGAATTGCCCCAGCATCCGCCCCGGGGCGACACGGCCCAGAACCCCCAGCCCCAGATGCGCCGCGCCGCGCACCAGCGGGTTGCGCAGGTGGTATTTCCAGGCGTTGCCATTGGCCACCGCGATCACCCGCGCCACGCGGTCGCGGCGCAGCGCCTGATAGCGCGGCAGGCCGGCCTCGATCCCGTCGGCGTCCAGACAGGCGGCAAGCGCCCAGGCGTCTTCCAGCGCCATGTTGGCGCCCTGCGCCAGAAAGGGCAGCGTCGGATGCGCGGCGTCGCCCAGAAGCGCCAGCCGCCCGCCCTGCCAGACCCGCGCCACCGGATGCCGGAAGAGGCCCCAGAGCCCGGGATCGTGCACCTGAGCCAGCAGCGCGGGCACGTCGCCGCCAAAGCCCGCGAAGGCCGCGCGCAGGTTGTCCGGGTGGTCGCGATGCGCCCAGCCTTCGGCGACCCAGCCCTCGCGCTCTTCGACCGCCACCAGGTTGACCGCGCCGCCGTCGCGCAAGGGATAGCTGACCAGATGCCGCCCCGGCCCCATATGCACCCGCGCCTCCGGCGGATGACCTGTCACGTTGGGCACGATCGCCCGCCAGGCCACCTGCCCTGTGAAGAACGGGCTGTCGCCGCCGTTGAGCGCGATGCGGGCGGCGGAATGCAGACCGTCGGCGCCGATCACCAGATCGGCGGTGAGCGACTCGTCAGTGTCGAGCACGACGCGGCCCTCCTGCCCGACCCGCACGACCCTTTGCGAGAGGCGGACCTCGACGCCCGCGTCGCGCACCGCATCGGCCAGAAGCGCGATCAGATCGGCGCGGTGGACGAAGAGATAGGCCTGATCCGGCGGCAGGCGGTTCAAGTCGAGCCGCAGCACCTCGGCCCCGCGACGGTAATCGCGCAGGCTGACGGCGCGGCCCTGGACCGACCCGGCGCGCAGGGTGCCCGCCAACCCAAGTGCCTCGATCACGCGCAGGCCGTTCGGGCTGATCTGGAGCCCCGCGCCCACCTCGCGTAATGCCTCGGCCTGTTCCAGCACCGTGACCTCGGCACCGCGCTGGCGCAGCGCCAGCGCCGCCGTAAGCCCGCCAATCCCGCCGCCGACCACCAGCACCCGCTGACCGTGCATATTCATCCGCCTTTCAGACATGAAAACGCCGGGGCGATGGCCCCGGCGCAGCGTTCAAAGAGACCTTCGGCCACCGGATCAATCGTCGCGGTGGACCTTTTCGCGGCGCTCGTGGCGTTCCTGCGCCTCGAGCGTCATGGTGGCGATGGGGCGCGCGTCCAGACGCTTGAGGCTGATGGGTTCGCCGGTCCGTTCGCAATAGCCATACTCGCCCTCGTCGATGCGGCGCAGGGCGGCGTCGATCTTGGCCACGAGCTTGCGCTGACGGTCGCGGGTCCGCAGTTCCAGCGCGCGGTCGGTTTCCTCGCTCGCGCGGTCGGTGACGTCGGGGATATTGCGGGTGGCCTCTTGCAGGCCTTCGATGGTGTCGCGGCTGTCGGCGAGCAGTTCGCTCCTCCAGTCGAGCAGTTTGCGGCGGAAATATTCGAGCTGACGCTCGTTCATGAACGGTTCGTCTTCGGCTGGACTGTAATTGTCCGGAAGAAAGGATTCAGCTTTCATTTCGGTTCCCTTGTTCACGCCGATATCCCCCATGGCATTTCCCTTAGATATCTGGCACCCCTGAGCGCAGGACTTAACCGAACCCCTATGGGTTGTCACTACACAATACGGGCCTTTCATGGCCTTTTCGCGGCTTCGGCAACATCACCTAGCCCTTTGCCGCGACAGGAAAACCTTTGCCGACGCGCAAAAGGACGGGAATGGACGATATGAGATTCGAAGGCACCGACAGCTATGTCGCAACGGAAGACCTGACCATGGCCGTGAACGCAGCCGTCACGCTGGAACGGCCGCTTTTGGTCAAGGGCGAACCGGGCACCGGAAAGACCGAGCTGGCGCGCCAGGTGGCCGCCAGTCTGGACCTGCCGATGATCGAATGGAACGTGAAATCCACCACCCGCGCGCAGCAGGGGCTTTACGAATACGACGCGGTCAGCCGCCTGCGCGACAGCCAGCTGGGCGATGAGCGGGTCAACGACGTGCGCAACTACATCCGCAAGGGAAAGTTGTGGCAGGCTTTCGAGGCGGACGGAAAGGTCGTGCTGCTGATCGACGAGGTCGACAAGGCCGATATCGAGTTCCCCAACGACCTGCTGCAGGAACTCGACCGGATGGAGTTTCACGTCTACGAGACCGGCGAAACGATCCGCGCGCGCCATCGCCCCATCGTCATCATCACCTCGAACAACGAGAAAGAGCTGCCCGACGCCTTCCTGCGGCGGTGCTTTTTCCACTACATCCGCTTTCCCGATGCCGACACGCTGCGCCGCATTGTCGAGGTGCATCACCCCGGCATCAAGGAACAGCTGCTGACCACGGCGCTGACCCAGTTCTACGAGCTGCGCGAGCAGCCGGGGCTGAAGAAAAAGCCCTCGACCTCCGAGGTGCTGGACTGGCTGAAACTGCTGCTGGCCGAGGATCTGAGCCCCGAGGATCTGAAACGCGACGGGGCCAACGCCCTGCCCAAGCTGCACGGCGCGCTGCTCAAGAACGAGCAGGACGTGCATCTCTTCGAACGTCTGGCCTTCATGGCGCGGCGGCAGGGTCGCTAGGGTTTGACCAGAACCGAAATCACCCGCGTGACGATTTCGATATCTACATCAGACCTCTGAGCGATGTCACCTAAATCGAGGTCTTCGGGAACCCGAGTAACAAGTGACCTTGCATCTGGGTCAATGAAGAGGTCGTCACGCCGGCTTTCGGGATCGACGACCGCGACCGAGTCTGGCGCTTCGGAGCGCTTGTCGTGCGATGGCGTGGGTTCGCCCATGACGCCATCGGACGTCTGCGCAATCGCCGCCAGTTGCGTCAGTGCACGCCTGAGCTGCGCGTCCTTGCCGATTGATATGTACTCTTCGAGGTCCATGCCCGACGCTCCTTATCCGGGATCACATCCCGGACGCACCCCTTATCATATCCAGCAAGCCCAACCTTTTCAAATTCTCTTCCAGCGGGTCATCCGGGTCGGGAGGACGAAGCACCGCAATGGTCACCACAAGAGAGGCATTGTCGCGCGTCAGAACGAATGCGACGTCGAAGCCCGACAGCTCTCTGATACGCACGTTGCCGGCGTGGCGGTCGCGCGGCGAAACAGGAAGGTCTGAAAGGTTCCGGGCAATTGCTTCGACGATGTCGGGAGGGACGCGGAAAAGAGCGATGTCCAACTCGGCGGTCTCGGTCGTATCGACGAATACCCGCACCCCGCGATTTCTGATCATACGATATGGCACCAATTCCTAGCGAACGCGACACCATACACCGTGCGACGCGTCCGATCACGTCACCACACCCTGCATATTTCACGCTCCAATCGCAACGATCGCGCCGCAAATCCGCCATTGTTTGCGGTGCGGCACAAATCGGCGGCGCCCGCCAGGTGCCCCGGTTGTTGCGTTTCTGCACGATCCAACCTGCTGATTTCGTGTGATTATCCGTAACGCCGCAGGGGCCGTGGGAAAAATCGGCGGGGGGTGCTGCGCCCCATACCCAGACTTCTCGCTTTTGCCCTATACTGTCCGCACGGAGGCCAGAAAAATCACGGATGACTGGACCGTCCGAAACGAGCAGGCAGGCTTGATCAGTGTCCCAACCCGATGTAACCGTGCGCGCGTTGCGTGCCGAAGATAAAGAGGCATGGCGCGAATTGTGGAAGGCCTATCTGGCCTTTTACGAAACCACGGTGCCGGACGAGGTCTATGACAGCACGTTCGACCGTCTGCTGGGCGACGATCCGCGCGACTTCAACGCGCTGGTGGCCGAAAGCGGCGGGGCGCTTGTGGGGCTGACGCATTACCTTTTCCACCGTCATGCCTGGAAGATCGAAGAGGTCTGCTATCTGCAGGATCTCTACGCCGCGCCCGAGGTCCGGGGGCTGGGGGTCGGGCGCAAGCTGATCGAGGCGGTCTATGCCGAGGCCGACCGCCACGGCGCGCCCACGGTCTACTGGCTGACGCAGGATTTCAACGAAACCGCCCGCAGGCTTTACGACCGCATCGGCGCTCTGACGCCCTTCATCAAGTATCAGAGGGGCTGAGCCATGCGCCGTGTGTTTCTTCCGCTGTGCCTGGTGCTGAGCGCCTGCACGCCCATCGCCAGCGACGACACCCCCACCCGCGCCGCGTCGATCGTGGCCCAGAGCAGCCTGCCGCCGGTCAAGACCTTCGCCGTGCCGCGCCCAGAGGCCCCGGTGGCCTCGAACGCCGATATCGCGCGCGACTTTCTCGACCTGGCGTTCTCGCTGGAATCGGGGCGCCAGCTGGGTTGGCTGACCCGCTTCGAGGGGCCGATTTCGGTGCGCGTGACGGGCAGCCCGCCCGCCACCCTGCCCGCCGATCTAGACCGGCTGCTGCACCGGCTGCGCAACGAGGCCGGGATCAACATCGGCCTGACCGCCAGGCCCGAGGCCAATGTCACCATCGCCGCCATCCCCCGCGCCGAGATCCGCCGCGATCTGCCGCAGGCCGCCTGTTTCGTCGTGCCCAACGTCAGTTCCTTGTCGGAATACCGCAAGGCGCGGCGCAGCACGCGGGTGAACTGGTCGCGGCTGCAATCGCGCGAGCGGGTGGCGATCTTCCTGCCTGGCGACGCCAGCCCGCAAGAGGTGCGCGACTGCCTGCACGAGGAGCTGGCGCAGGCGCTGGGGCCTCTGAACGACCTTTACCGGCTCGCCGACAGTGTCTTTAACGACGACAATGTGCATACGGTGCTGACCGGCTTCGACATGCTGATCCTGCGCGCCTATTACGACCCGGCGCTGCGCAACGGCATGACCCGGGCCGAGGTCGCCGACCGCCTGCCCGGCATCCTCGCGCGGATCAACCCGGACGGACAGGACAGGCCCGCGCAGCGCCTGTCGCGGACCCCGCGCGCCTGGATCGACGCGGTGCAGACCGCGCTCGGCCCCGGCGCCAAGCCCGCCGAACGCCGGCGCGCCGCCGCCGAGGCGCTGCGCCTGGCCACGACCCAGGGTTGGACCGATCACCGCCGGGGGTTCTCTCATTACGCCATGGGGCGGCTCTTGCAGGCCGGCGATCCCGAGGGCGCGCAGGACCAGTTCATCCTCGCGCAGCGCTATTTCGGCAGCGGCCCACAGACCGCGCTGCACCGCGCCTATGTGGCCGCGCAGCTGGCCGCCTATGCCATCGCCGCCAACCGGGGCGAGGCCGCCCTGCGGATGCTGGCCGCCCATGTGGACACCGCAGCCAAGCACGAGAACGCCGCGCTGCTAGCGACGCTGATGTTGCTGCGCGCCGAGGCGCTGGAGCTGACCGGCCAGGTCAGCGAAGGCCGGCAGGTGCGGATGGACTCTCTGGGCTGGGCGCGCTACGGCTTCGGCCCGGAATGGGCGGTGCGCGCCAAGCTGCGCGAGATCGCCTCGCTGAACCCGCTGAAACGGAGACTTGGGTCCCTATGATCGTAATCGCCGCCGCCCTTCTCGGCGCCGTCATCGGCGGCATGACCGCCAAACGCCGCAAAGGCAGCACCGCCGACATCGCCCAATACGCCACGGGCTACGGCATCGCCTTTGCCCTTTTGGGCCTGATCGTCACGATCGTCATCGACAAGGCGGTGCTGTAGGGCGGGATGGCGGACCCTCAGCCGGTGTCGTGAGCACGCCATCGGATCGGCCCGCCCTTTTCATTGCCGCAGGCGCGAACGGCACGGTCCGAGCAGCGGCGTTCGGGGGGTGTCGGACATCTCAATCCAGCCGCCGTCGTTCGGCGGCGAAACCCGTCCGCCGGCAGGCACCCCCAATCGCCGCCCTCCTCGACGACACGACCGCCAAACGCCGCAAAGGCAGCCGCGCCCACATCGCCCAATACGCCACGGGCTAAGCCCTCTTGGGCCTGATCGCCAAGATTTTCATCGACAGGGCGGTGTTGTAGGCGGGTGGGTGTCGGTCGTTCTATTACGGCCCAAAACGACTGTCAGTGCCCGCGTCCGCGAACGACTGCCACGAGCCCAGAATGACGAATGCCGCGCGAAGTACGAAGCACAGCTTTCTTGCGCTGGCTAACTCGCCAGAGATCGCGCCAAGAGTACGGCATTGGCTGGATTTTCACCCAATCTACGCGCGGCGTGCGGCCACCAGTCTCGGCCGAATGGAACATACAGACGCACACGCTCCCCGTTTTCGGAAAGGCGCTTGGCGACATCTTCACGAACCCCGAGAAGCATCTCAAACTCGTAAGATCCGGGCTTCCAGCCATTGCGCCGCGCTTGCGCGATCGCAAAGTCATGCAGGCGCGTATCATGGGTTGCGATAATGGGGTAGAACCCGGCCTCTCTTGCCTCTTGGGACAGCATCATAGCTATCAGCTTGCGGGAGTTATCCTTGATTTCGTTGGTGCTCTGAAACGCAAGCTCGGACCCCGCAGCAAACGCGCCCTTAACCAGTCGCACCCGGCTCCCCCGCGCGATTTGCGCCGCAAGATCGGCCTCCGTGCGGTAAAGGTAGGCTTGCAGCGTCAAGGCAACGGGAAACCCCTCATTCTGGAGCTTGTTGTGAATGGCGATGGTCGGATCGTTGAGCGAAGCGTCTTCCATATCGAACATAAGGCAATTCACGCCATCGGTTTTGTTGCCGATAGCGTCCTTGATTGTCCGGGCAATCCGGTAAGCACGATCTTCAACGAGTGCAGGGTCGATATGATGGCCAATCTGCGTGGGATCGACGGATATATGAATATCAAGCGCGTGGTCTCGGAGCGCTTCGGCGACCTTGACCTTGTTTTCGACATTCTGCGCAACCAGATCGAGCGTATCGACATACTCACCCATGTAAAACAATGAGCTTCGAATACCGCAGTCCTGGAGCAAAGTGAGGGCGCGCTCTACGCCTTGGGCTTCGCTTTCGCCGGCAACATATTTGCCTCGCAAAAATGAAGTTGCGCGTGAGGTCTGCATGAAATGTTTGGCGCGTTTTGATCGCGCCAACGAAATCATGCCTTTTTGCCAAGTGTTCCTAAACATTTTAACACCTATCTTTAGTCTCAGGGCGGTCTAACAATTTTTCGAAGCGTTCGACAACCGGAAGCAGACGCTCGCTCCAGAACCCTCAACGGCAGCGAAATCCCGCAGATGCGACCTTCGTGGTGCGCGCAGAGCCCGCCCTCCCGCCCAGTCGCAATCGCCATGACGATCGCGACGTCCGGCCCATTCCGCCCATCGCCGATTGGCTTGGGGCGTCGGCCCCGGGGCACATCCGGCACCGCGAAAAGAGCCGCGGCAAGGACCGCACAAACCCCCTTAAGCTCCCCAACGATACGCGCTACACCTGACCCATGTTCGTGCCCTTCTTCGATAATCTGCGCAAAGCCTCGGTGCCGGTCAGCCTGCGGGAATACCTTACCTTTCTCGAAGGGATGGGGGCGGGGTTGGCGACCTATGATGTGGAGGGGTTTTATTACCTCGCCCGCGCGGCGATGGTGAAGGACGAGCGGCATATCGACCGGTTCGACCGCGCCTTTGCCGAGACCTTCAAAGGGCTGGAGCATATCCAGCTCGACCAGGTGCTGGAGGCGGTGAACCTGCCCGCGGACTGGCTGAAAAAGATGGCCGAAAAGCATCTGAGCCCCGAGGAACAGGCCGAGATCGAGGCGCTTGGCGGGTTCGACAAGCTGATGGAGACGCTGAAAGAGCGGCTGAAGGAACAGCAGGGACGGCATCAGGGCGGCTCGAAGTGGATCGGGACGGCGGGGACCTCGCCTTTCGGCGCCTATGGCTACAACCCCGAGGGCGTGCGCATCGGGCAGGACGAAAGCCGCCACCAGCGCGCGGTCAAGGTCTGGGACAAGCGCGAGTTCCGCAATCTCGACGACAGCGTCGAGCTGGGCACGCGCAACATCAAGGTGGCGCTGAAACGGCTGCGCAACTGGGCGCGCGAGGGGGCGGAGGATGAGCTTGACCTCGACGGCACGATCCGCGCGACGGCCGAGCATGGCTATCTCGACGTCAAGATGCGGCCCGAGCGGCACAATGCGGTGAAGGTGCTGCTGTTTCTCGACGTGGGCGGCAGCATGGATCCGCATATCAAGGTGGTCGAAGAGCTGTTCTCGGCGGCGCGGGCCGAATTCAAGCATCTGGAATATTACTATTTCCACAATTGCCTTTACGAAGGCGTCTGGCGCGACAACCGCCGCCGCTACGATCAGCAGACCCCGACGATGGAGGTGCTGCGCACCTACGGGTCTGATTACAAGTGCATCTTTGTTGGGGATGCGTCGATGTCGCCTTACGAGATCGCCTATCCAGGGGGCGCCAACGAGCATTGGAACGCCGAGGCCGGGCAGGTCTGGCTGCAGCGCGCGCGCGACCAGTGGCCCGATCATCTGTGGATCAACCCGCTGCCCGAGCGGCATTGGCAATACACCCAGAGCATCGGCATGATCCAGGAGATCTTTGAAGAGCGCATGGTGCCGATGACGCTGGAGGGGCTGACGCGGGGCATGAAGGCGCTGACCTGAACACAGAGCGCCCGGTCAGACGAACCTGCACGCCCCGAGACGAGGGTCGCGGTCTTGCCCGGAATGCGGCGCGTTCTCCGGGAAACCTCTGAGAATGCCCCCCGCCCTTAGGCAGCGTCTGCCGTCTGCGACGGCGTGGGTCACCGCATCAGGCTGACGGGCCTTAATCGTGACCCGGAACCGAACGGGGTTTCCCAGACCGCCATGCGCGGGACATCGACGGTCTGGGTTTCGGTCGTGAAGGTATCGACCCCGACCCTTGCTCAGACGAAGAGGAAATCGCCAAGCGACAGGTCGGCGGCGGCGACCCCTTCCAGGATTATCGTGTGCCCGCCGATCACCACTTCGGCCCCGGTTTCGCCATCGGCGATGGACAGGCTGTCGAAGGCGGCCAGCGGGTCGATATCCTCGCCGTCGCCCTCCAGGTCGAATACGATCAGGTCGGTCGCGGGCGCGTAGTAATAATAGTAATCGTCGGGATCCTCCCCGCCCTGATAATCGGTGATGACATCCACCTCGCCCTCGACAAGCTCTGCAAAGAGGAAGGTATCCTCGCCATAGCCGCCGGTCATCGTGTCGTCGCCCGAGCCGCCCTCGATCAGGTCGTCGCCCGAGCCGCCCTTGATCAGGTCGTCGCCGGTCCCGCCCGAGATCGTGTCGCTGCCCCGGCCGCCATAGCCGGTGTCGTCACCCGCGCCGAGAACGAGCAGATCGGCGTTGTTCCCGCCGCCGACCTCGTCGTTGCCAAGCCCGGCATAGATCGCGTCACGCCCTTGGCCCGCGCCGATGAAATCGCCATCGGCCCCGCCGAGGATCAGGTCGCGCCCCGCGCCGCCCCAGAGCGAATCGACGCCATCCGCGCCGATCAGCAGGTCGTTGCCCTGCCCGGCCACCACCTCGTCAGCGCCGCTTCCCGCGAGAATCGTGTCGTGGCCCGCGCCGCCGCCGACCAGGTCGCCGCCCGCGCCCGCATCGACGTAATCGTCGCCTCCGGAGGCGGAGATGTTGTCGTCGCCCGTGCCGCCCAGAACGGTGTCGTCGCCGTCGCCCGCCTGGATCGCGTCGTTGCCGCCCGCGCCATCCAGCGTATCCGGCGCCAGGCCGCCGATCAGCGTGTCGTCACCCTCGGTTCCGGTTTCGTTGACCGGTGTGCCGGACTGGATCGACAGCGCGTAATCCGGGTCGAAATCATCTGCCCAGTTCGAGACGTTTCCGACCGCGACCGACACGTAATAGGTGCCCGTGGAGGGCGCGGTGAAGACATCGGTGCGGACCTCCTCGAAGCCGCTGCTCGTACCCTCGACCACCGCGCCGGACGCATCCAGCACGCGCAAGGACGGTTCGTTCCAGGACGGGCCCCAATAGCCGGTGCCCTCTTGCGTGGCGGTCGCCTGGTAGGACACGCCTTCCTCGAGCGCGACGGCGTACCAATCGTCGTCGTTGTCGAATTCGAAGCGCCCCAGAACCGGCTCGTCGAAGGTCAGGGTGCCGGCGGTGTCTGTGGTGTCGCCCACATCGGGCGGCAATTCGACCTCGGTCAGGGTCACGGTGTAATCATAGCTACCGAAGTAGTTGTAAAGATTTATGAAATAGGTCCCATCTTCGTCGACTTGCAGGTAATCCGTCGCCGTTCCGTCGCCGTACAGATACCCCCAGAAGTCGGTGAAATTACCGTTCTCGTCGTACATTTCGAGGTCGAGGTCGATGGTCTGATCGGCGTCAGCCTCTACCGTCAGCGCATAAACCTCTCCGGCCTCGAGGGTGACCGCGAACCCGTCGGAATCGCCCTCGGCGTAAAAGTCCGAAGAGACCGGTGTATCCAGAGGCAATTCCACGTCGCTGTCGGGGCCGAACGGAATATCGGGTCCGCCTTCGGTCAAGAGCAATTCATATGCGCCGACATTCGGGGAATCGTCGTCGAATGCAAAATAGAAATCGTTTGCGATTTCAACATAGTAGGTGCCGTCGGCCCCCACCGTGAATCCCATCACCCCGTTACCATCGGTGTAGTAATAGCCGCTGGCGTAAGCGTAGGCGCCATTTTCGTCGTAAAGATCGAAGTACCCTTCGAGCACCTCATCGCTCAGGCTTTCGACGGACAAAAGGTACACCTGCCCTGCTTCCAGCGAGACTTCGAACCAGTCGCTGTCATAGCCTTGGAAAAAACTGCCCGTCACCGGTGTGTCCAGCGGCAGGGTCGCCGTGGTCAAGATGCTCGCGGGCAGGTCGGCCCCCAGGTTCTCGACGCTCACGGTATAGGTGCCGGTCCCGTCACCGTATTCTGCGGCGTCGATGAAATATGTGCCAGCCGTGGGGGGCGAATAGACCAGACGCGAGTCGAGATTGGCAAAATCGTCGCTCCACGCCACAAAGATGCCGTCGGGATCGTACAATTCCAGATAGGGATCCGGCAGCGTGCCGCCACCGCCGTCCGCACCGCTGAGTTCGATGCTGTAGGCGAACCCGGTCTCCAATGAGACGGCGAACCAGTCGCGATCGTACGCCTCTTCAATCGTTCCGGTGGCGCTGCCGCCAACGGTTACGGTTCCGGTTGTCGAGCTGTCTGCGGAAAAATCGTCCATCTCAATCTCCATGGCAAAAAATTACTGAGCAAAGTGTAAGAAAAACTTTCTTGTCGCGCAATGCCGCGATTGCCCCTTGGACAGTTATTCCAGACGCCCCATATTCAGGACATGCTGAAACTCACCCCGATCCTTCTGGCGCTGATTTACGGTCTGGCGATGTATCGCTTTTCCGCCTGGCGCACCGCGCGCGAGCTCGATCAGCGCTCGACCGAACTGGCCGATCCGCGGCTCAAGCGGCTGACCGACCGGATGGCGGCGTCGCTCGACCTGCCGCGCATCCGCGTGAACATCTACGAGATCGACCCGGTCAACGGGCTGGCCGCACCGGACGGGCGGATTTTCATCACCCGGGGGTTTTACCGCAAGTACCAGCAAGGCGAGGTCTCGGCCGAAGAGCTGGCCAGCGTGATCGCGCATGAACTGGGGCATGTGGCGCTGGGGCATTCCAAGCGGCGGATGATCGACTTTTCCGGGCAGAACGCGTTGCGGATGACACTGGCGATGGTGCTGTCGCGGTTTTTGCCGGGCATCGGGCCTTGGGTGGCGAATGCTGTGACGACGCTCTTGGCGGCGCGGATGTCGCGGTCGGACGAATACGAGGCGGACGCCTATGCGGCGGCGCTGCTGACCAAGGCCGGGATCGGCGTGGAACCGCAGAAATCGCTTTTCCGCAAGCTTGAAGAGCTGACCCAGGCGCGGGCGGGCGCTGTGCCGGCCTGGCTTTTGTCCCATCCCAAGACGGAAGAGCGGATCGCCGCCCTCGACGCGCTCGAGGCGCGGTGGGAGCCGAGCTGACCGCGGCGCGGTGCGCGGGGACCGCGCACCCTACGGCGTTCGGGTTCGAATCGGCGCATCCGCGTAGGGTGCGCGGTCCCCGCGCACCGCTCACCGCAGGTCGAACTGCGCCTCGGCCAGATCCTCGCCATTGACCTGCACCACAATCCCATGCGCGCCGGGATGCAGCGTGAAGGTTGTCGCATCGCCTTTGAGCCGATGCGCCTTTTCCAGCACCAGCGGCTGCCCGGCCCGGACCTTGCCCGCTTTCAGCTTGAACACCTTCTCGGCGCGTCTGCCGCCGGGGCGGGCAAAGATCATCCGGTAATCCACCAGCACCGGCGCGTCCCGCGCCGCCGTCAGCGTCACCCGGAATCGCAGCGTGCCGCCGATCGCCACCTCGGGCGTCAGCACCTCGAGCCGGGCCGTCGCCACGCCCCGTTCGTACCCCAAAAGCGCCAGCGCCTCCGGCGCGCCGCGCTTGATTGCGGTGCGCAGGGCGTGGCGGGTGATCCAGCCCATCTCGCGCGGCTCCTGCGCGCCGACGGACTGCCAGTCGCGTAGCCGGTCCACCACCACCCCGGGCGCGATTTTCGATATGTCGTTCAGATGGTTGGCCACCGATCTTGTGACATAGCGGGTGGGATCGCCATGCAGCCGGTCAAGAAACCGCAGCGGCACCAGCGGGTCGAGCGCGATGTTGCGCGCCCAGGGCAAACGCGGCCGTGTTCCCTCGCTCACCAGCCGGCGGACATGGTAATTGCCGTCCTCCGCCCAGAGGTCGAGCCGCGCCAGCGTCTGGTCCGGCCAACGGTTCAGGAACGGGCGGATGTAGAACTCCATCGAGAATCGCTGGGTCGCCGCATAAATCAGATCGAGCGCCCGCTCGCGGTGATCCTCCAGCCCGTGGCGCACCGCGAGGATCCCCGGCACCGCATGGATGAAGCGCCCGAAATCATCGTCCGTCAGCCCGGGGTCGAGCGGCGGCGGCAGCGCCGCCTCGAGCGCCTCGGCCATGGCGGGAAAGCGCGCGGGCAGCTGCGCTTCGGCGCAATCCGCGATCCAGTCCAGCCGCTCGAGCAGCCCGCGCCCGGCCAGCCCCGCGACCGCCTCGGCGTGAAAGCGTTCGGCGTCAAAGCCGGGCAACACGGCGAACTCGCCCGCCAGATCGGCGAGCGTTCCGGCGTTGAACAGCTGATCGGCCAGCGACGCGCCCGCGCCGCCGCCCTGCCCGTCGGGCCCGCGCGCCATCGCCTAGAGCGTGGCGTTGGTGGCGCCGCCATCGAGCAGGATGTTCTGCCCGACGATGAAGCCCGCGTTCTGCGAACACAGATAGGCGCACATCGCGCCGAATTCGGCAGCCGTGCCGTAGCGCCGCGCGGGGATCGCGGCGGCGCGGCGCGCGCGCGCCTCTTCGATCGGGATGCCCTCGGCCTTGGCCACCCCGCCGTCGAGTGCATCGGCGCGGTCGGTGGCGTGGATCCCCGGCAGCAGGTTGTTGACGATCACGCCCATGGGCGCGACCTGCCGCGCGGTGCCCGCGACATAGCCCGTAAGCCCCGTGCGCGCGGCGTTCGACAGGCCCAGCTGCGGGATCGGCGCCTTGACCGATTGCGAGGTGATGTTGACCACCCGCCCCCAGCCGCGTTCGGCCATGCCGGGCATGACCGCCGTCATCAGCGCGATGGGCGTCAGCATGTTGGCGTCGAGCGCCGCGATGAAATCCTCGCGTCCCCAGTCCGACCACAGCCCCGGCGGCGGCCCGCCGGCGTTGGTCACCAGGATGTCGAGCGTGCCTGCCGCCGCCAGCACCTCGGCGCGGCCCGCGTCCGACGTGATGTCGGCGGCCACCGCCGTGACCTGCACCTGATAGCGATCGCGCAGCGCCTTCGCGGTCTCCTCAAGCGGGCCGGGGCTGCGCGCGTTGATCACCAGATCGACGCCCGCCTCGGCCAGCGCCTCGGCGCAGCCGCGCCCCAGACCCTTGGATGAGGCGCAGACCAGCGCCCGTTTGCCACGTATTCCCAGATCCATCTTATCCCTCTCCTGTCATTTTTCCCGCAAATCGCCGGGGACGCGGCCATTTGATGACACATTCGCATTCCATACAATGCCTTGCACCCGACAATCTTGGCCCAGCCCCGCGCCGCCTTTCAGCAACACCGGACACAGACCCAAGTGGACAGCAGCCAGCGCCCCTCCCAAAGCGTCACCGTCTTCCGGTCGGCGCATCTGCGTGTGATCAACGGCGCCAACCTGGGCGACGGGATGAGCTTTGCCGAAGAGCTCACGTTAGATGACATCTACCACCTGTCACCGGTGGCCGATCCCGCGCGGCTGAGCCTGGTGACCACCAGCGCCTCGCCCTTCCGCATCGCCGAAGACAGCGAGATCGGCACGCCCGGGGCCGACCTGCACCTAGATTGCTGTGTGACGCTGATGTCGGGCAACGGCCAGACCACCGAGGCGCTGATCCTGGTCGAAACCGATACCGAGGGTCATGCGGCCGAGGTCTTTGTGCTGCCGCTGGCGCCGATGGCGGCCAAGACCGATTACGTGCTGGTCGGCGTGAACCCCGACAACGCCCTGCAGAAATTCGCCCAGATCGCCTGCGTGTCCTTCACCCGCGGCACGCTGATCACCATGGCCTCGGGCGCGCAGCGCAAGGTCGAGGACCTGGCCGTGGGCGACCGCGTGCTGACCCGCGACGACGGCCCGCAGGAAATCCGCTGGATCGGCCACACCACGACGCGCGCTGTGGGCGCCTTTGCCCCGATCGTGATCACCAAGGGCACGCTCAACAACGACACAGATCTGGTGGTCAGCCCCGATCACCGGCTCTTCATCTACCAGCGCAAGGATCATCTGGGCGCGGGCCGCTCAGAGCTTCTGGTCAAGGCGCGCCATCTGGTCAACGGCGCGTCGGTCTATCGCCAGGTGGGCGGGTTCGTCGATTATTTCCAGATGCTCTTCGACCACCACCAGATCATCTATGCCGCGGGGATCGCCGCGGAATCCATGCTGGTGGACACCCGCACCCGCGCCGCCCTGCCCCATGAGGTCGAGGAAAAGCTCGCAAGCCTCATCCCCGGGCACCGCGCCTCGTCCCAGTCGGAATTCGACGCACCCGAGGCGCTGCTCGCCCGTCCCGACATCGCCGACCTCTTGCGCCGGTCGTCGATGGGCTGAGGCGACCTGGCCGTCGCGCAGCGCCGCGATCAAGTCGTCCTCGGTCATGTCGGACCGGCCCGCGATGTCGAGTTCCTTGGCACGGTCGAAAAGGTCGTCCTTGGTCCAGTCCTCGCAGCGCGGCGCCTTGCCACCTTTTTCCAAGGGGTTCTGGTCGTAGCTGGCCTGCGCATTGGCGATGCGCGCGGCCTTTTCCTTGGAGGCGCCTTATTCGCGCAGCGCCTCGTAGGTGTCCTTGTCCTTGATCCAATTTCCGGCCATGGAGTGCCTCGTTTCAGAGGCACCCCAGTCGCGGGCCGGGGTTCTCCGCCGCGCGCTACGTGGCGTAAAAGAATTCCTCCCGCACGATCCTGCCGTCCGCGACGTGGTAGACCGCGACCTCCTTCATGTCGAAACTGTTACCAGAGGCCCTCTCGCGGCCCTGCGCCTCGAAGATCACGGCGAACCGGTCGTCGCCGTGCAGCATCGGATCGCTGATACTGCCGCCGGTCATCTCCATGTTGGCGTCCCACCAGGCATGCTTGCCGCGGATGCCTTCGAGGCCCGCGGTCTCACGCCCCATGCCCTGGTCCGCAGCCTCCACCGACACCGCATTCTCGGCGTAAAGCCTGTCCAGGTTTTCCATCGTCCGGCCCTCGCGGCACCCGGCGACCAGTTCCTTGGCGATCTCATTCAGGGTCATGGTACCCCCCCCTAATGTTCACATTATGTTCTCACTCTACGCCCACCTCCCGAGTCGCGCAAGCGCGGTTTCACGCCGCTTGCCAAGGATACCCCCGACCCCCTATACGCCGCCACATGCACGACGCTTCCACAAACCGCCCCGACCTGCCCGCCGAGATCGCCCGGCGGCGCACCTTTGCAATCATCTCGCACCCCGACGCCGGTAAGACGACGCTTACGGAAAAGTTCCTGCTTTACGGCGGGGCGATCCAGATGGCCGGACAGGTGCGCGCCAAGGGCGAGGCGCGGCGCACGCGGTCCGATTTCATGCAGATGGAGAAGGACCGCGGCATCTCGGTCTCGGCCTCGGCCATGTCGTTCGATTACGCCAAATACCGCTTCAACCTGGTCGACACCCCCGGCCACAGCGATTTCTCCGAAGACACCTACCGCACACTGACGGCGGTGGATTCGGCGGTGATGGTGATCGACGGCGCGAAGGGCGTGGAATCCCAGACCCGCAAGCTCTTCGAGGTCTGCCGCCTGCGCGACCTGCCGATCCTGACCTTCTGCAACAAGATGGACCGCGAGGCGCGCGACACCTTCGAGATCATCGACGAGATCCAGGAAAACCTGGCCATCGACGTGACACCCGCCAGCTGGCCCATCGGCATGGGGCGCGATTTCATCGGCTGTTACGATTTGCTTCGCGACCGGCTCGAACTGATGGACCGCGCCGACCGCAACCGCGTCGCCGAAACGGTGCAGATCGACGGGCTCGACGATCCGAAACTGGCCGAACACGTCCCCGCCAAGGCGCTGGAAAAACTGCGCGAAGAGGTCGAGATGGCGCGTGAACTGCTGCCCGCACTCGACCCCAAATCGGTGCTCGAAGGGCACATGACCCCGATCTGGTTCGGCTCGGCCATCAACAGCTTCGGCGTCAAGGAGTTGATGGAGGGCATCAGCACCTATGGCCCGGAACCGCAGGTGCAATCGGCCGAGCCCCGCAACATCGCGCCCGAGGAAACCAAGGTCACGGGCTTCGTCTTCAAGGTGCAGGCCAACATGGACCCCAAGCACCGCGACCGGGTCGCCTTCGTGCGGCTGGCCTCGGGGCATTTCAACCGAGGCATGAAGCTGACCCATGTGCGCACGAAAAAGCCCATGGCGATCACCAACCCGGTGCTTTTCCTGGCCTCCGACCGGGAACTGGCCGAAGAGGCCTGGGCCGGCGACATCATCGGCATCCCCAACCACGGCCAGCTGCGCATCGGCGACACGCTGACCGAAGGCGAGGCTTTGCGCGTCACCGGCATCCCCAGCTTCGCGCCCGAACTGCTGCAAGGCGTGCGCGCGGGCGATCCGCTCAAGGCCAAGCATCTGGAAAAGGCGCTGATGCAATTCGCCGAGGAAGGGGCCGCCAAGGTCTTCAAACCCGACATCGGCTCGGGCTTCATCGTGGGCGTGGTGGGCCAGCTGCAATTCGAGGTGCTGGGCAGCCGGATCGAGCTGGAATACGGCCTGCCGGTGCGCTTCGAGGCATCGCAATTCACCTCTGCCCGCTGGGTGCACGGGCCCAAGGCAGCGGTCGAAAAATTCACCGCCGCCAACAAGCAGCACATCGCCCACGACAACGACGGCGACATCGTCTACCTCACGCGCCTGCAATGGGACATCGATCGCGTGCAGCGCGACTATCCGGACGTGACCCTGAGCGCGACCAAGGAAATGATGGTCTGACCGTCCCCTTCTTCTTGGCAAAAATACTCGAACCCAACCCTCGGCCACCCACAAAAAGCCCTGAAACCGCAAGGCGCCCAAAACAATGACGGTCTGAGGCGCGGTGCGCGCAAAGCGCGCACCCTACGGCGTTGCGCACCGCCATCCCGTCACCGCGTCACGCCCGACAATGGCCCCGAGGCCCCTGCCAAAGGCGGGGGACGAGATACCAAGCGCGCCGCAGGCGCTCCTTCGGATCAAACCCGTTGCGCGCCGGGGACCTTCGGGGCAGTCTGCCGCCATGAGCAGCACCCCCACCTACAAAGGCGGCATCAAGGCGATCCTCGCGCAGATGGAGGCGCGGCGCGATCCGCTGACCCACGCCCCGGGCGAAGGCCTGCCCGGGCCCGACACCGACCTTGCGGCGCTGCGCGACAAGGTCGTCGCCGACCCCGAGGACGACCCCGGCCCGCCCTACCGCTCCTCCTGTCACCGCAAGCGACACGCGCTGCGGCGCGAATTCGCGGGCATGTCCGAACTGGCCTTCCTGAACGCCCTGCTGATCGCCCATCTGCGCAAGCGCGAGGCGCCGCCGCATGCCGCGCCGCTCTTCCGGCGCATCTGGGCCGAGGAGGCCCAGCATCTTCTGCACGAGCTTGACGCGCGCTGGCTGGTCTCTTCGGTGACCACCTTCGGCGAGCACGGCGCCACCCCGGCGCAGCGCGCCACGGGTCTCGCGCTCAACGTTCTATTCGGCACCATGAAGCTCTACGAGACCGAGCGGCTCTATTCCGGCCTCTCACCCGACCGCCCCTTCAGCCTCGACAACAAGGCCCGGGCCAGCCTGCCCCTGCAGATGGATGCCTATGCCCTCGCCGATGGCGGGCTCGACGTCAACATGCTGGGCCGGCTCTGGACCGAAGCCGCGGGCGATACGGTCATCCGCCCGCTGGCGCACCACCTGATCGAGGCGCTGATCCACGATCCCAACACGCTCTTTCGCCGGCTCGCCACCATGCGCCAGCGCAAGGCGCGCCGCCAGTCCGCCGGGGCAAGGCCGAAACCGCGCAAACCCGCCAACGCTGCCCCCGTCCCCGCCCAGGCCCTGCCCGAAACGGCCCAGGATCTGCGCTGGGGCCTGGTGAGCACCGTCAAGGCCCCGCTGCCGCAGATCGCCCACTTCGCCGCGCATCATCTGTCGCTGGGCGCGGCGACGCTGCATCTCTACCTCGACGATCCCGACCCGGACACCGCCGCCTTCCTGCGCCGCCATCCCGCCCTGCGGGTCACCGAATGCACCGGCGACTGGTGGACCGGCATCGGCAAGCCGCGCCCCGACGCCCACCAGCTGCGCCAAGCCCACAACGCCACCCGCGCCCTGCGCGACACGGGCGGCGCGCTGCACTGGTTGGGCCATATCGACGCCGACGAATTCCTGCTGGCCGACCGCCCGCTGGCGGACATCCTCTTCGACCTGCCTGACGATACCGCCCTCGCGCGCCTGCACCCGGCCGAGGCGCTGGCCACGGACGACGGCCTGCCGCAGCACTTCAAGCTGACCCACAAGGCCGCCGGCGTACCACGGGCGACCCTGCAGGATGTCTATCCCACCTTCGGGCTGCATCTCTACGGCGGCTTTCTCAGCCACACCACCGGCAAGGTCTTCGCCCGCCCCGGCATCCCCGACACCCGGCTGGGCATCCACACGCTGAAATACCAGGGCCAGGACGCCACCAACCGCAGCCAGATCTCCGACGCCTGGCTCACACATTTCCACGCCCCCAGCTGGGACCATTTCATCCGCCACTACCGCTTTCGCCGCGAGGCCGGGTCCTACCGCCCGCGCGAGGACCGCGAGGAAATGGGCCTGGCCGAGCTTCTGGCCTTCCTCGAGGAAGAAGACGGCGAGGCCGGCCTGCGCACCTTCTTCGACGAGGTTTGCGCCGACACGCCCGCGCTGCGCGACCGGCTTGCGCGCCACGGCATGCTTCTGACCCACCGCTTCGATCCCGACGCCGCGGTGCGCCGGATCTTCGGCACCCTGCCATGACACGCTGGGGCGTGGTCGCCACCGTCAAGGCGCCGCTTCCGGCAATCCTCGACTTCGCCGCCTGGCACCTGTCGCAGGGCGCACACCGGCTCTATCTTTATCTCGATGACGACCCGCAAGGGGCGGAAGAGAGGCTCCGCCGACACCCCAGGATCCGCGTCACCGTCACCGACGCCGCCTATTGGGCCAAGCGCAACGGCCGCCCGGACAAACACCAGGTCCGCCAGACCGTCAACGCCCGCCACGCCGCCAACCGCCGCGCCGAATGCGACTGGCTGGCCCATATCGACGTTGACGAATTCCTGCTGCCCGACAGGCCCCTCGCCGACCAGCTGGCCGAATTGCCCAATACCGCGCTCTGCGCCCGCGTCCGCCCGGTCGAGGCGCTGGCCCCCGGCGATGGCGCCGCCCCGGGCGAGACCGCCTTCAAGGCCTTCCCGCTCGACCAGCGCGCCCGGCAGACCGCGGCCGAGGCCTGCTTTCCCACCTGGGGGCAGCATCTGTCGGGCGGGTTTCTCAGCCATGTGGCGGGCAAGCTCTTCTTCCGCACCGGGCTCAAGGGCCTGCAGATCCGCATCCACAACGTGATCCTGGACGGCGTGCAAAACCCCGGCGAGGCGGCGCTGACCGACACCGAGCTGGGGCATTTCCACGCCGCCGACTGGGATCATTTCCGCCAGGTCTACCGCTTTCGGCTGACCCACGGCTCCTACCGGGCCGAGCTCAACCCCCAGGTCAGGCGCGACGGCGCGCTGAACCTGCACGACCTTTTCGGCGCGATCGAGGCCTCGGGCGGCGAGGACGCTCTGCGCGCCTTCTACGACGAGGTCTGCACCGCCAGCGCGGGCCTCTGCACCCGACTCGAGGATCACGGGCTTTTGCGCCGCCACCGTATGGCGCTGGCCGAAAACCGCGCCCGGCACTTCCCCGATTTCGCCTGAATCCGCACGCCGCCGCCGCTGGATCGGACAATTCCGCCGCAAATCGCCCTGCGACAGCTGCCAAGGGCCGCATTCGATTGACCTTTTCCCCGGTTATCCGTTAAAAGCGCGCACGAGGTTACAAAATGCGACATATCGCAGGGCCATACGGGCCTGACCTCTGATCAGACGTGCGGGCCAGACGTGTCCGTAAACATCGGATACACATGACCAAATTTTCTGAGTTGAACCTCAATCCAAAGGTTTTGAAGGCCGTAGAAGAAGCCGGCTACGAGACGCCCACGCCGATCCAGGCCGGCGCCATCCCGCCCGCACTCGAAGGCCGCGACGTGCTGGGCATCGCCCAGACCGGCACCGGCAAGACCGCCAGCTTCACGCTGCCGATGATCACCATGCTGGCGCGCGGCCGCGCCCGGGCGCGGATGCCGCGCAGCCTGGTGCTCTGCCCGACGCGGGAACTGGCCGCGCAGGTGGCCGAAAACTTCGACACCTACGCCAAACACGTCAAGCTGACCAAGGCGCTGCTGATCGGCGGCGTCAGCTTCAAGGAACAGGACCAGCTGATCGACAAGGGCGTCGACGTGCTGATCGCCACTCCGGGCCGCCTGCTGGATCATTTCGAGCGCGGCAAGCTTCTGCTGACCGGCGTGCAGATCATGGTGGTGGACGAGGCCGACCGGATGCTCGACATGGGCTTTATTCCGGACATCGAGCGCATCTTCAGCCTCACGCCCTTCACCCGCCAGACGCTCTTTTTCTCGGCCACCATGGCGCCCGAAATCGAGCGCATCACCAACACCTTCCTGTCGAACCCCGCCCGGATCGAGGTGGCCCGCCAGGCCACAGCCTCCGAGACGATCGAACAGGGCGTGGTGCTTTTCAAAAGCTCGCGCCGCGACCGCGAGGCCAGCGAGAAGCGCAAGTTGCTGCGGATGCTGATCGACGCCGAGGGCGACAAATGCACCAACGCGATCATCTTCTGCAACCGCAAGGTGGATGTGGATATCGTCGCGAAATCGCTCAAGAAATACGGCTATGACGCGGCCCCCATCCACGGCGATCTGGACCAGAGCCAGCGCACCCGTACGCTCGATGGCTTCCGCGCGGGCGAGCTGCGGTTCCTGGTGGCCTCGGACGTGGCTGCGCGCGGGCTCGACGTGCCGGCGGTGAGCCATGTCTTCAATTTCGACGTGCCCAGCCATGCCGAGGATTACGTGCACCGCATCGGCCGCACCGGCCGCGCCGGGCGCGAAGGCAAGGCGCTTATGATCTGCGTGCCGCGCGACGAAAGGAACCTCGACGATATCGAGAAGCTGGTCCAGAAAGAGATCCCGCGTCTCGACAACCCGCTGAATTCCGCCCCCGCCTCCGCCGCCGCGCCAGAGCCCAAGGCAGAACCGGCGGCAGAGGAAAAGAGGCCCTCGCGCAGCCGCTCGCGCAGCAGGTCCGAAAAACCCACCGAAAAGCCCGAGACCGAAAAGCCCCAAACCGAAACGGCCGCAGCAGAGCCCGCGCGCGAGGAAAAACCCCGCCGCGAGCGGCGCGACCGCTCCGGCGGGCGCGGCTCGGACAACAAGGTCGTGGGGCTGGGCGATCACATGCCGGAATTCATCGCGCTAAGCTTCGACGAACGCCGCGCCGGGTAACCCCGGCGCCGCGGGCCGCCAATCCGGAACACGGCCCGCCACAACGACCGGTTCATTCGCGCGCGTCCTCAGGACCTATGAGCAGCGCAGCGCCGGCGCGGGCCGGCGCCTCCCGACAGGCAATCAGGAAAGCCGGCTGACCACCACCGTCACCTCGGGCTTCTTGCCGATTTCGGCCTGCGCGGTCTGGCGGGCCACGCGTTTCAGCCCTTCTTCCAGCTTGTCGTCATCCGCCAGGGTCTTGTCGCCGGCGCGGCCCAGGAATTGCGACAGGTCCTCCTCCAGCACCTCGATCAGCGGCGCATGGCTGCGCCCCATCTCGGGCAGACCCATCAGATCGCACCAGGGCTCGCCCAGCGGCTCGTCGTCCTCGTCAAGGATCACCGTCACGATCACATGACCGTTCAGCGCCATGCGGATCCGGTCGCGCACGACCCCGTCGAGCGCCCCGATCTGCACTGTCCCGTCGACATAGGTGCGACCGGTCTCGACATATTCCGCCACCGTGGGGCTGTTGCCGGAAAGGTCGATCATCATTCCGTTGACCGCCAGAACCCCGGTGCGCCCACGCGACTGCGCCAGCTTCACATGCTCGCGCAGATGCCGGTGTTCGCCATGCATCGGCACCACGACCTGCGGCTTGACCACATCCTGCAGCGTCTCCAGGTCCGGGCGGTTGGCGTGGCCCGAGACGTGATAGCGCCCGCCCGCGTCGTCGACCACATCCACCCCCATTTCCGAGAACTGGTTCATGATCCGGATCACGCCTTTTTCGTTGCCCGGGATGGTCTTGGACGAAAAGAGGAACAGATCGCCCTCCTTCAGCGTGATCCCGTTGTACTTGCCCCGCGCCAGCTGCGCGCTGGCCGCGCGCCGCTCGCCCTGGCTGCCGGTGACGATCAGCATCACGTTCTCGCGCGGGATTTGCGTGGCGTCCTCCGGCCCGATCACCTTGGGAAAGCCTTTCAGCACGCCGGTCTCGACCGATGCCTCGATCATCCGCCGCATCGCCCGCCCCAAAAGGCAGACCGACCGCCCCGCCCGGTCGCCCGCCTCGGCCAGCGTCTTGACCCGCGCCACGTTGCTGGCGAAGGTCGTGGCCACGACCATGCCCTTAGCCTCAGACACCAGCGCCTCGATCTCGGGGCCGATGCTGGCCTCGGACCGGCCCGGCGCGGGGGAAAACACGTTGGTGGAATCGCAGATCAGCGCCTTGACCCCGTCTTTCGACACCTCGGCCCAAAGCTCGGGGTCCCAAGGCTCGCCCACCAGCGGCGTCTTGTCGAGCTTGAAGTCGCCCGAATGGATCACCCGCCCCTCAGGCGTGTCGATCACCAGCGCCGAACTTTCCGGGATCGAATGCGAGATCGGCAGGAACCCCACCTTGAACGGCCCCGCCTCGACCTGCGCGGGCCAGGCAGACGCCGTGCGCACGGTCTCGGGCGAATGGGCATGCTCTTCCATCTTGCGCCGGGCGATATTGGCGGTGAAGGCGCGGGCATGAATGGGCGCGCCCAGCTGCTCCCAGAAATGCCCGATCGCGCCGACATGGTCCTCATGCGCATGGGTGATGAATATCGCCTCCAGCCGGTCGCGCCGTTCGCGCAGCCAGGTGATGTCCGGCAGGATCAGATCGACACCGGGCGTGCCGTCCATATCCGGAAAGGTGACGCCCAGATCCACTAGGATCAGCCGTTCCTTGTCCGGTGCGCCGTATCCATAGACATAGGCGTTCATTCCGATCTCACCGGCCCCGCCGAGCGGCAGGTAGATGATGCGTTCACTGCTCATGGGTTAACCCTTGTGTATTGTACTTGTGAATGACCGTCAGACCGTGCATCGTCAAGTCGTCCTCGACACTGTCGAACGTCAGATCGCCCTGCGAAAACAGGGGCGCAAGCCCTCCGGTCCCGATCACCTTCATCGGCCGGCCGTATTCTTCGCGGATGCGGCGCACCAGCCCCTCGATCAGACCCGAATAGCCCCAGAACACGCCCGACTGGATACAGGCCACCGTGTTGGTGCCGATCACTTTCTCGGGCCGCGTGATGTCCACATGAGGCAGCGCCGCAGCGCCGAGGTGCAGCGCCTCGAGCGAGAGATTGACCCCCGGCGCGATCGGGCCGCCGACATAGGCGCCATCGCTGTCCACCACGTCGAAATTCGTGGCCGTGCCGAAATCGACCACGACGAGATCGCCGCCGTGCCGGTCGAAGGCGCCCGCCGCGTTGGCGAGACGGTCCGGTCCCGGCGTGACGCCCGGATCCACCCGCGGCGCCGCGGGAAGCCGGCATTCCGGCTTGCCCACAACCAGCGGGCGCGTGTCGAAATAGCGGTCGCAGAGCACCCGAAGGTTGAACACCACCCGCGGCACGGACGAGGCGATGATGACCTCGTCAATCTCCATCGGCACACCGCGCGCCCCCATCAGCGTGGCCAGCCAGACGTAATACTGGTCCGCCGTGCGCTGATGCTCGGTCGAGGCGCGGAAGGTTGCAAGAAACGCCGTGCCGTCCCAGATCGAGAACACGGTGTTGGTATTGCCGCAATCGATGGCCAGAAGCATGATCGGCCCCTTTCATAAATAGACGTCGGCGGCGGGAATGCGGACCCGGCCCTTGGGCGTCTTTAGGACAAGTTGCCCGGTATCGTCCACCGTCTCGAAGGTTCCGCGGGTCTCGGCCCGCCCGGTGCGCGCGACCACGGGCTGGCCCAGCCGCGCCGCGCGGTCCAGCCAGGCGGTACGGATGGGTCCGAAGCCGAAGGTCGTGAACTGCGCCTCGCGCCCGGCATAGGCCGCGGCCAGGTACTCCAGGAATTCCTCCGGTGTTACACGCACCCCGGTCTCCGACATCAGGGACACCGGCCGCACCGCCCCGGGCTCAACCTCCTCGGCCCCGGGGGCGAAAGCCAGGTTCACGCCGATCCCGATGGCCAGATTCGCGCCCGAGCTTTCCAGCAGGATGCCCGCCAGCTTGCCGCCGTTCAGCAATACGTCGTTGGGCCACTTCAGCGCCAGCCCCCCGGCCTGGCCCGTCACCGCCGCCACCGCATCGAAAAGCGCAAGCGACGCCACAAACGACCTCAGCGCCACAATGGCAGGCGGTTCGCTCACCCGCATCACCAGCGTCGCCGCCAAATTGCCCTCGGGCATGACCCAGTGCCGCCCGCGCCGCCCGCGCGCCGCCGTCTGCCCCCGCGCCATGATCCACTCCGGCCCGGCCAAAGACGGCGCAAGCCGCGCCGCCTCCGCCATGGTGCTGTCGACCTCGGCCAGAATGCGCCGCCCGTATCCCTCGGGCCATGTCACCGGCCCGGCGCCTCGTCTTCACTGATCCCAAAATATCCCGGGGGGGCGGCCACGGGCCGCGGGGGCAGCGCCCCCCACCCGCGCCGCAGGCGCTCAAACCGGAGACGCGCCCTCGGGCGCGTCTCATTCAGATCACCCGAGGCCTTATTGAACAAGCGTCAGGGCCGCCGCCTGCGCCGCGGTTTCGATGCCGAAGAGGTTGATCACCCCCACCACCATGATCACCGCCGAGGCCATCAGGAAGCCCCAGAGCACCGGCGACTTGCCGCCGTCCAGGGCATCCTCGCGGTCCTCTCCGAAATACATGTAGAAGACGATCCGCAGGTAGTAGAACGCGCCAATGACCGACGCGATCACACCCGCGACCGCCAGCCATGCAAACCCCGCCTCATAGGCCGCGCGCAGCACGTAAAACTTGCCGAAGAAGCCCACCAGAGGCGGCACGCCCGCCAGGCTGAAAAGCAGGATCAACATCGCCAGCGCCTTGCCGGGCTCACGTTTGGAATACATGCCAAGGCTGCTGATATCCGTCACCGGCTGGCCGTCGCGCTCCATCGACAGGATAAAGGCGAAGATGCCCACGTTCATCGTCACGTAGATCGCCATGTAGATCAGCAGCGCCTGCACCCCCAGCGCCGTGCCCGCCGCCAGCCCCATCAGCGCATAGCCCATATGCGCGATCGAGGAATAGGCCATCAGCCGCTTGATATCGGTCTGCCCGATCGCCGCGATCGCCCCCAGGAACATCGACAACACCGACATCAGCGCGATCACCTGCCCCCATTCGGCCGTGGCATTGCCGAAGGCGTCATGCATCAGCCGCGCGAAAAGCGCCATCGCCGCCACCTTGGGGGCCGTCGCGAAAAACGCCGTCACCGGCGTGGGCGAGCCCTCGTAGACGTCCGGCGTCCACATGTGGAACGGCACCGCCGACACCTTGAACGCCAGACCCGAGGCCAGCAGCACCAGTCCGAACAGCAGCCCGACGCTCAGATGCCCGCCCGTCGCGGTCTCGACGATGCCCGAGAACAGCGTCGTGCCCGCATAGCCATAGGTCAGCGACGCGCCATAAAGCAGGATGCCCGACGACAGCGCGCCCAGCACGAAATACTTCAGCCCCGCCTCGGTCGATTTCACACTGTCGCGGCGCAGTGCGGCCACGACGTAAAGCGCCAGCGATTGCAGCTCGAGCCCCATGTAAAGCGCCATGAGGTCGCCCGCGCTGACCATCATCATCATGCCCACGGCAGCCAGCGCCACCAGCAACGGATATTCGAACCGCAGGATGCCGCGCCGCTCCATATAGCCTTCGGACATGACCAGCACCGCCGCGGCGCTGAGCAGGATCGTCACCTTGGCAAAGCGCGCAAAGGCATCGTCGACGAACATGCCGCCGAACGCCACGTTTGTGCCCGCGCCGGTCATGCCGATCCCGATCGCAATCGCCACGAAGATGGCCGCGGTTCCCCAGACCAGCGCCGGTGCCAGCTTGTCCTTGCCGGTATAGACCGCCCCGATCAGCGCCAGCATGGCGTAGCCGGCCAGCAGGATTTCGGGAAGGATGATGTTCAGATCAGCCGAGATCATGTGCTCCGCCCCTTATTCGTTCGACGCGAATTGCGTCGCGGCCTCGGCCTGCGCAAGCGCCGTGTCGTAGTTGGAAATCAGCGCCTCCACGCTCGGCCCGATGGTGTCGAGAATGGGCGCGGGATAGACCCCGAAGAAGATCGTGGCCGCCACCAGCGGCGCAAAGATCGCCTTTTCGCGGGTGGTCATGTCCTTGATGGTCTTCAGGCTCTCCTTGATCAGGTCGCCCATCACGACCCGGCGGTAAAGCCAGAGCGCATAAGCCGCCGACAGGATCACCCCCGAGGTGGCCACCGCCGCGACCCAGGTGTTGACCTGGAAAATCCCCATCAGCGTCAGAAACTCGCCGATGAACCCGGACGTGCCCGGCAGGCCGACGTTGGCCATGGTGAAGAGCATGAAGATCAGCGCATAGGCCGGCATCCGGTTCACAAGGCCCCCATAGGCGTCGATCTCGCGCGTGTGCATCCGGTCGTAGATCACGCCGACGCAGAGGAACAGCGCGCCCGAGATGAAGCCGTGGCTGATCATCTGGAAGATCGCACCGTCGATGCCCTGCTGGTTGGCGGCAAAGATGCCCATGGTCACGTAACCCATGTGGGCCACGGACGAATAGGCGATGAGCTTTTTCATGTCCTCCTGCACCAGCGCCACCAGCGAAGTGTAGACGATGGCGATGGCCGACATCCAGAAGACCAGCGGCGCCAGCACGTCCGACCCCACCGGGAACATCGGCAGGCTGAACCGCAGGAAGCCATAGCCCCCCATCTTCAGCAGGATCGCCGCCAGCACCACCGACCCCGCGGTCGGCGCCTGCACATGCGCGTCCGGCAGCCAGGTGTGCACCGGCCACATCGGCATCTTGACCGCGAAGCTGGCGAAGAACGCCAGGAACATCAGCGTCTGCAGACCGCCGACGATGTGGATCCCGAGGATCGAGAAGCTTTCCGAGGCGAATTCATGCTTCATCAGTGTGGGAATGTCGGTCGTGCCCGCATCCGCGAACATGCCCACCATCGCCACCAGCATCAGCACCGAGCCGAGGAAGGTGTAGAGGAAGAACTTGAAGCTCGCGTAGATGCGGTTCTTGCCGCCCCAGATGCCGATGATCAGGAACATCGGAATAAGCCCCGCCTCGAAGAAGAGGTAGAAGAGCACCAGATCGAGCGCCATGAACACGCCCAGCATCAGCGTCTCGAGCAGCAGGAAGGCGATCATGTATTCCTTGACCCGCACCGTGACCTCCCACGAGGCGGCGATCACCAGCGGCATCATGAAGGTGGTCAGCATGACGAACAGCACGCTGATCCCGTCCACGCCCATCTTGTATTCCAGCCCCAGCAGCCATCCGGCCTGTTCCACCATCTGAAAGCCCGGGTTGGCCGGGTCGAACTGCGCGATGATGAAGAGCGAAATCACGAAGGTCGCCGAGGTGGCGATCAGCGCCAGCCACTTGGCGTTGCGGTCCGCGGCCTCGTCCCCGCCGCGCAGGAACAGCGCCAGGATCAGCGCCGCCAGCGCCGGCAGGAAGGTCACAATGGAAAGAAGGTTATCCATTACTCCGCCCCTCCGGTGAGCGTCATCCAGGTGATCAGAACGGCAATGCCGATGACCATCGCGAAGGCATAGGTGAAGATGTAGCCCGACTGCGCCCGGCCCGCGAGGCGGGTGAAGAAGGGGATGATCCCCATCGCCACGCCGTTGATCGACCCGTCGATCACCGCGCCATCGCCGCGCTTCCACAGCAGGCGGCCAAGCGCCCTTGCGGGCTTGACGAAGACGAAATCGTAGATCTCGTCAAAGTACCACTTGTTCAGCAGGAAGAGGTACAGCGGGCGCTGCGCCTCGGCCAGCCGCTTGGGCAGTGCCGGGTTCACGATGTAGAATAGGTAAGCCACCCCCAGCCCGATCAGCATCGCCACGAAGGGCGACAGCTTGACCCAGGTGGGCACGTAATGCGCCTCGTGCAGGATTGTGTTTTCAGGCGCAATATAGATCGCCGCCTCGCCCGGTGTGCTTTCCATGACGTAATGCAGCTCAGACGCTTTGGGGCTGCGCTCGGCCACCGCTTCTTTGAGCTCTTCGGCCGGCTCGGTGTATGCGCCGCCGAAGAATTTGACCACCTCGTTGGTCTTGCCAAAGAAGCTGCCGTACCAGATCGCGCCGGCAAAGACCGCGCCGACGGCAAGGACGCCCAGCGGGATCAGCATGACCATCGGGCTTTCATGCGCATGTTCATGCGTGTGCTTGTCGCCGCGCGACTTGCCGTAGAAGGTCAGGAACATCAGCCGCCAGCTGTAAAAGCTGGTGAAGAGCGCCGCGATGACCAGCATCCAGAAGGCATAGCCCCCGTTCGTAGCGGCAAAGGCGCTCTCGATCACGGCATCCTTGGAGGCAAAGCCGGCAAAGCCGATCCACCCGGTCAGCGGAATGCCGACGCCGGTGATGGCCAGCGTGCCGATCATCATCGCCCAGAAGGTATAGGGGATCTTCTTGCGCAGACCGCCGTAGTTCCGCATGTCCTGCTCGTGATGCATGGCATGGATGACCGAGCCGGCGCCGAGGAACAGCATCGCCTTGAAGAACGCATGGGTGAAGAGGTGGAACATCGCCACGCTGTAGACGCCCACACCGGCGGCCACGAACATATAGCCCAGCTGCGAACAGGTCGAATAGGCGATGACGCGCTTTATGTCGTTCTGCACCAGCCCCACCGTGGCCGCGAAGAAGGCGGTGGTGGCGCCCAGGAAGGTGACGAAGGCCATCGCCTCGGGCGCGAATTCCATCAGCGGCGACATGCGGCAGACCAGGAAAACCCCGGCGGTCACCATCGTGGCCGCGTGGATCAGCGCCGACACCGGGGTCGGACCTTCCATTGCGTCCGGCAGCCAGGTGTGCAGGAAAAGCTGCGCCGATTTGCCCATCGCCCCGATAAAGAGCAGGAAGGCGATCAGGTTCGCCGCGTTCCACTCGCTCCAGAGAAAGGTCAGCTGGGTCTCGGCCAGCGTCGGCGCGGCGGCAAAGACGTCGTCGAGGCGGATGCTGTCGACCAGGAAGAAGAGCCCGAAGATCCCCAGCGCAAAGCCGAAATCGCCCACCCGGTTGACCACGAAGGCCTTGATCGCCGCTGCATTGGCCGAAGGCTTGCGGTAGTAAAAACCGATCAAGAGGTAAGAGGCGACGCCCACGCCCTCCCAGCCGAAGAACATCTGGACGAGGTTGTCCGAGGTCACCAGCATCAGCATGGCGAAGGTGAAGAACGACAGATACGCGAAGAAACGCGGTTTATAGACCTCGCCCTCCCGCCACTGCGGGTCGTGATCCATGTAGCCGAAGCTGTAAAGATGCACGAGCGCCGAAACGGTCGTCACCACGATCAGCATGATCGCCGTCAGCCGGTCGAGCCGGATGGCCCAGTCGGTGCTGAGCGTGCCGCTCTCGATCCAGCGCAGGATCTGGATGCTTTCGGTCACGCCGTCATGACCGAGGAATACGATCCAGCTGAAGAAGCACGCGACGAAGAGCAGGCCGGTCGAGACCCACATGGCCCCGCGCTCGCCGATCAGACGCCAGCCGAAACCCGCGATGATGGCCCCGACCAGGGGGGCGAAGAGAATGAGCGTCTCCATCGGGTCAGCCTTTCATCACGTTGACGTCTTCCACGGCGATGGTGCCGCGGTTACGGAAGAAGCAGACGAGGATCGCAAGCCCGATGGCGGCCTCCGCAGCGGCCACGGTCAGCACGAAGAGCGTGAAGACCTGACCCACGAGATCGCCGAGGAAACTGGAGAAGGCCACGAGGTTGATGTTCACCGCAAGCAGCATCAACTCGATGCTCATCAGCAGGATGATCACGTTCTTCCGGTTCAGAAAGAGCCCGAAGATACCGATGACGAACAGCGTCGCCGCGACCGTCAGATAGTGTTCAATTCCGATCATCTGTCCCATTCCGTTCTTTCCGCGCGGAACCGGAATTTTCCGAAAATTCCGGATCGATTTCTTTGCAAGAAATCGTGTCGCCGCTCACAACCCTTGCCCGGGCTTTATGTCTTTCAGTTCCATCGCCTTGGCCGGATCGCGCATCATCTGCGCGACCACGTTCTGGCGCTTGATGTCCTCCCGGTGGCGCAGCGTCAGCACGATCGCGCCGATCATCGCCACCAGCAGGATCAGCCCCGCCAGCTGGAACAGCAGGAAGTACTGGTCATATAGTATCAGCCCCAGCGCCTCGGTGTTGTGCCGGTCCGCCGGCACCGGCTGCGCCAGCTGACCCGCTGCCAGGTCCGAGCTTTGCCAGGCGCCGAAGGCGATGGCCAATTGCATCAGGATCACCAGACCGATCAGCAGCGCCAGCGGCATGTAGCGCGCCATCTCCGCCTTCAGCTCGGCGAAATCCACGTCCAGCATCATCACAACGAAGAGAAAAAGCACCGCCACGGCGCCCACGTAGACGATGACCAGAAGCATCGCCACGAATTCCGCCCCCAGCAGCACGAAGAGCCCCGCCGACGACAGAAAGGCCAGGATCAGCCAGAGCACCGAATGCACGGGGTTGCGGCTGATCACCGTGAAAAGCCCGCCGGCGATCGTGCTCATGGCGAACAGGTAGAAGGCAAAGACGCTCATGTATCCTCATCCTTTTCGTCTTCCATGACCTCGCGCGCCATCTCCATCGCGCGCGTCATGGCCGGAAGGCCGGCGAACATCGACATCTGCGCGATGGTCTCGGCGATCTCGTCCTTGGTGGCGCCGGCCTCCATCGCGTGGCGGACGGTCATGCGCACCTGGGTGTCGGCCTGTGCGCCCTGCATGGTCAGCCCCGCCAGCGTCAGCAAAAGCCGCGTCTTGGCGTCCAGACCGTCCTTGCTGATGCCCTTGCCGAACCACATTTCCATGGCGTCTTTGGGCATGGTCGGCCACATCTTCTCGAAACCCTTTGGGTCGAAGGACGACAGCGCCGGATTGAACGCCTTCGCCATCTCCTGCGCCTGTGCCATCATCAGCTCGAACGGGGTCTTGGGATCAGACATCACGCCCTCCCCGGGCCAAGGATTTTTGAAAAATCCTTGGCAAAAATCTTGCAAGATTTTTGTCCGCTCCAGGTCATCGGTAGGGTGCGTCCAGTTCGAGGTTGCGGGCGATCTCGGCTTCCCAGCGCTCGCCGTTCTCCAAAAGCTTGGCCTTGTCGTAGTAAAGCTCCTCGCGGGTCTCGGCGGAGAATTCGAAATTCGGGCCTTCGACGATGGCATCGACCGGGCAGGCCTCCTGGCAGAAGCCGCAATAGATGCACTTGGTCATGTCGATGTCGTAGCGCGTGGTCCGGCGGCTGCCGTCGTCGCGGGGCTCGGCGTCGATGGTGATCGCCTGCGCCGGGCAGATCGCCTCGCAGAGCTTGCAGGCGATGCAGCGTTCCTCGCCGTTGGGATAGCGGCGCAGCGCGTGTTCGCCGCGGAACCGCGGGCTCAGCGGCCCTTTTTCATGCGGGTAGTTCAGCGTGGCCTTGGGGGCGAAGAAATACTTCAGCCCCAGCTTGAAGCCCTGAAAGAAGTCCGCCAGCAAAAAGTATTTCGCGGCACGTCCGTAGTCGATATTCGCCATCTGTCAGCCTCCCGTGGCCCAACGGGCATAGCTGCCCCAGAACCAGTCGAATTTCGCGGCAAAGGATACGAAGACCACCCAGACCAGGCTGAACGGCAGGAACACTTTCCAGCCCAGCCGCATCAGCTGGTCGTAGCGGTAACGCGGGGTGATCGCCTTGACCATCGCGAAGATGAAAAAGAAGAACGCCATCTTGGCCACCATCCACAGCGCCCCGTCCGGCAGGCCCGGGATCGGCGACAGCCAGCCGCCGAAGAACAGCAGCGAGGTCAGCGCGCACATCAGGAAGATGGCGATATATTCGCCCGCCATGAAGAGCAGGAAGGGCGTCGAGGAATATTCCACCTGGTAGCCCGCCACCAGTTCGGATTCCGCCTCGGGCAGGTCGAAGGGCGGGCGGTTGGTCTCGGCCAGCGCCGAGATGAAGAAGAGGAACACCATCGGCAGATGCGGCAGCCAGTACCAGCTGAAGAGCCCGAAGCCGCCGTCCTGCGCCCGCACGATGTCGCCGAAATTCATCGAACCCGTCGAGATGATCACCCCGATGATGATCAACCCGATGCTGACCTCATAGGAAATCATCTGCGCCGCAGAGCGCAAGCTTCCCAGGAACGGGTATTTCGAGTTCGACGCCCAGCCGCCCATGATCACGCCGTAGACCTCGAGAGAGGAGACCGCGAAGACATAAAGGATCGCCACGTTGATATCCGACAACACCCAGGTGTCGTTGAACGGGATCACCGCCCAGGCGATCATCGCCAGCACGAACGAGGTCATCGGCGCCAGCATGAACACCGGCTTGTCGGCGCCCGCGGGCACCACGACCTCTTTCACAACGTATTTCAGCGCGTCGGCCACCGTCTGCAACAGGCCGTAGACGCCGACCACGTTGGGCCCGCGGCGCATCTGAACGGCGGCCCAGATCTTGCGGTCGCCGTAAACGAGAAACAGCAGCGACACCATGACAAAGCCCAGCACCAGCAGGCATTGCGCCGCGACAATCGCCAATGTGCCCAGGGGCGTGCTTAGAAAATCAGCCATCAGGTCCTCATACCATCGGTATCCCGGTCTCGGAGCAGTTCAGAGCGACAACTTCGGCGTCGATCGTCTTGAGCCCGCGCGGCAGCCCGGCTGAGATGGTGTAAACCGCATCTGCCCGCCAGAGGCCACCCTCTTCGTATACATTTGTGCGCAAATGCCGCGCAAACCCGTACCCCCGGATCAGCGCGTATTGCGCCGCGGCGCATTCCGCGTAATCCGCCACGTCCTCTCCGGTGCGCGCGCCGCGCATGCGCACCCGGAACTCCACCAGATCGCCATCCAGCAGCCGCGTCTCGACGCCATCGTAGACCGGCGTGAACGGCAGCGCGTCCTCTTCGGCCGCCTCACAGGCGGTCAGAGCGGCAAGGCTGAGTATCGGCAACATGGCCCGCATCCGCCCTTACTCTGCGGCGATCTTGGTCTCGTTGCGGGCCTTGGCGTTGGCGCTCAACTCGGCCATCAGCGCGCTCGCCCGGGCGATCGGGTTGGTCAGATAGAAATCCCCGATCACGTTGACGAAGGGCGCTTCGCTCATCTGCCCCGCCTCGAGAGGCTGCCAGTCGTTCTCGGGCACCGTGTCGATACCGGCCAGATGCGGCACCTCGGCCACCAGCGCCTGACGCAGCTGCGCCAGGCTGTTCCAGGGCTGGACCGCGCCAAGTTCGGCCGAGAGCGCGCGCAGGATCGCCCAGTTCTCCTTGGCCTCGCCCGGCGCGAAACCGGCACGCAGCGCCAGCTGCGGACGGCCCTCGGTGTTGACGAAAAGGCCCTGTTCCTCGGTGTAGGCGGCGGCGGGCAGGATGACGTCGGCGCGATGCGCGCCGCGGTCGCCGTGGCTGCCCTGGTAGATCACGAAAGCGCCTTCGGCGATGTCGATCTCATCCGCGCCGAGGTTGTAGATCACATCGGCCCCCTGCACGGCGTTCATGCCGTCGGGGTTGGTCGCACCCGCATCCATCGCGCCCACAAGGGCGGCGGCGGTGTGCAGCACCAGAAGCTTGGATTTCGTGCTTTCAGCCAGCGCCATGGCAGCGGCCAGAACGGCCGCGCCGTCCTCGCGCACCAGCGCGCCCTGCCCGACGATGACGATCGAGGGCTTGTCCTGCACACCGGAATGATCGCGGCCCAGCAGACCCGAGATCACGGCGGGCCCGTCGCCCAAATGATCGTAATCATAGGTCAGATCGACCTTTTCACCGATCACGCCGACAGACGCGCCGCGGGTCCAGGCCTTGCGGATGCGCGCGTTCAGCACCGGCGCCTCGTTGCGCGGGTTCGAGCCGATGATCATGATCGCTTTGGCGTCGTCGATGTCCTCGATGCAGGCGGTGCCGACATAGGCCGAGCGGTTGCCCGAGGGCAGTTTCGCCCCGTCGGTGCGGCATTCCACGACGCCACCCTGCCCCTCGATCAACTGCTTGAGCGCAAAGGCCGCCTCGACCGGGGCGAGATCGCCCACAAGGCCGGCCACCTTCTCGGCCCCTTGCAGGGCCTCGGCGGCCTTTTTCAGCGCCTCGGGCCATGACGCGGGCCGCAGCTTGCCGTTCTCGCGCACGTAGGGCCGGTCCAGCCGCTGGCGGCGCAGCCCGTCCCAGACAAAGCGGGTCTTGTCCGAGATCCATTCCTCGTTCACGCCGTCATGGTTGCGCGGCAGGAAGCGCATCACTTCGCGCCCCTTGGTGTCGACGCGAATCGACGACCCCAGCGCATCCATCACGTCGATAGATTCGGTCTTGGTCAGCTCCCACGGCCGGGCGGTGAAGGCATAGGGCTTGGACACCAGCGCGCCCACCGGGCAGAGGTCGATGATGTTGCCCTGCAGGTTCGAATCGAGCGTCTCGCCCAGATACGAGGTGATCTCTGCATCCTCGCCGCGCCCGGTCTGGCCCATCTGGGTGATCCCGGCCACCTCGGAGGTGAAGCGCACGCAGCGGGTGCAGGAGATGCAGCGCGTCATATGTGTCTCGACCAGCGGGCCGAGGTCCAGATCGTCCACCGCGCGCTTGGGCTCGCGGAAGCGGCTGAAGTCGACGCCATAGGCCATCGCCTGGTCCTGAAGGTCGCATTCGCCGCCCTGATCGCAGATCGGGCAATCCAGCGGGTGGTTGATCAGCAGAAACTCCATCACCCCTTCGCGGGCCTTCTTGACCATGGGCGAGTTGGTCTTGACCACCGGCGGCTGACCCTCGGGGCCGGGGCGCAGGTCGCGCACCTGCATGGCACAGCTTGCCGCGGGCTTGGGCGGGCCGCCCACCACCTCGACAAGGCACATCCGGCAATTGCCGGCGATCGACAGACGTTCGTGATAGCAAAAGCGCGGAATCTCGATCCCGGCCGTTTCGCAGGCCTGGATCAGCGTCATCGCACCGTCCACTTCCATTTCCTGCCCGTCGATGATGATTTTGCGCAAGTCGGACATGCCCGGACCCTTTGCTGCTGTTCCCTGAGGCGCAGCCGCCCCGCAACCGCGACGCAGGCACCCCGTCGACATGCTGTCTAACGCGACACTCTCTGTGATGAAAGACGCGCAGGCCATTCAAAGCTAGGAAAAATCGACGCGGGGCATGGAAAGTGCATTGTGTGATCGCGCAAGCCCGCCGTTCGGGCGTTAGCGCAAACGGCTCACCGCCCCTGCCCCCAGCCCCGAGAATCGCCGCGCCGGACACGGGTCACCGGTCAGCGCAGCAAGTCGCCGATCGGCCCGCCGCGGGCGATTTCCTCGCGGCCGAAGGCGCAAAGCTGCGACTTGTCGTCGGCCACGACGCCGCGCTCGGCCAGATAGGCGGTGGCCTTGTCGCGCATCCGCGCCTTTTCGGCCTTCGAGGTCACATAGGCCTCGATCTCGTCGTCGGTATAGCCCAGATCGCGGGCATGGTTCTTGAGCGCGTTGAGCACGCCCAACGCGCGGAACATCCGCGCGCTGATGCCGTCGCAGGTCTTGCGGATTTCATCGGCGATGGCCACGGCCATTAGGCTGTTGTCGATCTCGGCCACGTCGCGCAGGGGCACCTTGGCCAGCGCCCCGGACGCCAGCACAAGCGCCAGCGCGATTCCCGGAATGGCTCGCATGTCTCGCTCCTTTCGCAAACTTTCGTCACAGATGGGAGCGCGGGCCGCTGTTATGCAATAGCCGAAGGGCAAGCCGTTGATTTCAGGCGATCCTCCGCCGGGATCACTCGGTGCAGCGGCCGCGATAGGTCAGCGTGTCGCCCTCGATGGGCAGCGCATCCGCGTCGGTTTCTGGGCCGATGGCCCAGTCGATATCGCTGCGCCCGATATAGGTGATGCAATACTTGGTGCCCTCGTAGAGCGCCGCGGCGCGCGCGCCGTCCAGGCCGCTGGACACCGGGCGGACCGTGGCCACGAAATTCATCCGGTCGTCACGGTCGCCCTTGGCAGCGCCGCGATAATAGACCCCGTCGAAGACGACGTTGTTGGCGCGGTCCCTGCCGCAAGCTGTCAGGGTCAGCGCCGCAAGCCCCAGGATCAGCCCGTTGCGCAGCACGCTCATGCGCTCGCCGCCGTCTGGGAACGGCCCTTCCGATCCACCATGCGCAGAACCCCGCACCCGTCGCGGCCTGTGAAACCGCGGTTCTCTTGGTTCAGCATGACGCTATCCGTCCCTGTCGTTCCGGCGCTGCCGCCAGATGCCGTAAATCATCCAGATCGCCCAGCCGAACCCGGCCAGCGCGGCCAGATCGAAGAGCGCGCGGGTGCGCTGGCTCCACTCCAGCGCCGAGCCGAGAGCGGTGGCGGCGATCCAGAACAGACCGACACCGGCGATGACAAGCGCGGTGATGCGCCCGGCCCGAGTGGTGTCGTTCCTGTCCGCCATGCGCCGCCCGCTGTCCTTTCAGTAAACGTCGCCGTCGTCGACGCGCTTCGAGAAATCCGTCTCTCCGCCCGACGCCAGCGTCTTGGCCTGCGCGACCCAATCGTCGCGGGTCACGCGGCCCTTGAACCCTTCGAGGTTCTGGTCGACCCAGGCCACCTCGTCGGCGGTCCAGTTCGCGATCTGGTCGAAATGATAAAAGCCGAGGCTGTTGCAGACCTGTTCCAGCTTGGGTCCGATGCCCTTGATCTTTTTCAGATCGTCGGCGCCGCCGTCGCGCGGGGCGCTCAGCGCCTCGGGCTTGGCGCCCTCGCCTTCGGCCGCGGCAGGCGCATCGCCGCCGTATGTCCATTCGCCCTTGCGCGACGCCAGGTCCGCCTCGCCCGGCAGCGGTGTCGAGGGCTTGACCGCCGACGCCTCGGCCGGTGCGCCTGCGGCCGCCGGGGCCGGTGCGGCGCTGGCCGGTGCGGGGGCCGCATCATCCGCAGAAGGCGGCACCGCGCGCAACCCGCGATCCTCGCCCGGCTTCACCTCGCCGGGTTTCGGCAGGTCCGAGCAGAAGATGCGGCTGAACAGCAGGCCCAATACGACAAAGGCGACGCCGCTGAGGAAGATCGAGGCGATCCAGCCCTGATCGCCCAGCACCAAGAGCATGAGGAAGGCCACCAGACCAACGCCCGCCGCCAGGGCCCAACAGCCCAATCCGCAGCTCATTCCGTCCTTGCCGTCGTTCATCTTGAACCTCCCTGTCCGTGTCAGCCGTGTCAATTATCGTAGACACTACCCTTCTTAACACGAGCAGCAAAGTCCGTCTCGCCTCCCGAGGCCAGTACTTTGGCCTGAGACACCCAATCGTCGCGGGTCACCCGGCCCTTGAAGCCCTTGAGGTTCTGGTCGACCCAGGCCACCTCTTCGGGGGTCCAGTTCGCGATCTGGTCGAAATGATAAAAGCCCAGGCTGTTGCAGAGCTTTTCCAGCTTGGGCCCGATCCCGCTGATCTGCTTGAGATCGTCCGCCCCGCCCTCGCGCGGCGCGGCCAGCGCTTCGGGCTGGGTGCCGGTCGTCTCTTCGGTCTCTGCCGGTGCGGTCTTGGACTTGGCCGGCGCATCGGTCTTGCCCAGCCAAGGCGTGTTCAGCGGCACCTCGGTGCCGTCGATCCGCTTGACCGTATCGCCGATGTCGGTGGCCAGCGCGGCGCTGGCGTTCAGCTTGATCTGCGCGTTCACATAATCGGTCAGGCTGGTGATGCCGGACTTGGGTTCCGAGGCGAAGCGGCCGTTCTGCGGGCCCGGCGTCGGCACCTCGCCGCGCGCCAGCGCGTCGAGCAGGTCGCGCAGTTTGTCGGCGGTCAGATCCTCGTAATAATCCTTGCCGATCTGCGCCATCGGCGCATTGGCGCAGGACCCCAGGCACTCGACCTCTTCCCAGCTGAACTTGCCGTCCGCCGACACCTCATGCGCCCGCGGCGCGATCTTGTCCTTGCAGACCGCGACCAGATCCTCGGCCCCGCAGATCATGCAGGAGGTGGTGCCGCAAATCTGGATATGCGCAATGCTGCCAACCGGTTGCAGCTGGAACATGAAGTAAAACGAGGCCACTTCCAGCGCCCGGATATAGGCCATATCCAGCATTTCGGCCACGTGTTCGATGGCGGGGCGGGTCAGCCAGCCCTCTTGCTCTTGCGCGCGCCACAGCAGCGGGATGATCGCGCTGGCCTGACGGCCTTCGGGGTATTTGCTGATCTGCGCCTCGGCCCAGGCCTGGTTGGCGGGCGTAAAGGCAAAGCTGTCGGGCTGTTCGGGGTGAAGACGACGAAGCATGTCTCAGGTCTTTCCGTGCGTTTCGGGTTGGGGCGGCGCTCAGGCCTCTGCCGGCGTCTCTGCCTTGGGTTCGCAGGCGCCGGTGAGCAACCGGTAACCGCCGCTTTCGAATTCGGCCATCTGGCCCAGCTCGGCCCGGTACTGCGCCAGACCCTGCACCTGTTCGCGGCTGAGCCCGGTCTGAAGCTCCACCGGCAGGTAATCGCTCTCGGTGCGCAGATCGCAGCCGATCGAGGCGACCGCGACGTCAAAGGCTGCCGCATCCTCGGCGCTGGTGCCCTCGGGCCGCATGGCGCAGGCCGCCAGCGAGGCCAGCGCTGCGCCGGCAAGAACCAATCGGATCATCGGTCAATCTCTCCAAAAACAACATCCATGGTGCCGATGATCGCCGCCACGTCGGCGAGCTGGTGGCCGCTGGCCAAGTAATCCATCGCTTGCAGGTGCAGGAACCCCGGCGCGCGCAGCTTGGCGCGATAGGGTTTGTTGGTGCCATCGGCCACGAGGTAGACGCCGAACTCGCCCTTGGGGGCCTCGACGGCGGCATAGACCTCGCCCTCGGGCACGTGGAAGCCCTCGGTGTAAAGCTTGAAGTGGTGGATGAGCGCCTCCATCGAGGTCTTCATCTCGGACCGCGTGGGCGGCGTCAGCTTGCCGCGCGCCAGAACGTCACCCGGCTCGTTGCGAAGCTTTTCAATGGCTTGCTTGATGATCTTCAGGCTCTGGCGCATCTCTTCCATGCGCACCAGATAGCGGTCGTAGCAATCGCCGTTCTTGCCCACGGGGATCTGAAAGTCGAACTCGTCGTAGCATTCGTAGGGCTGCGCGCGCCGCAGGTCCCAGGCCAGACCGCTGCCACGCACCATGACGCCCGAGAAGCCCCAGTTCTGGATGTCCTCTTCGGTCACCACGCCGATATCGGCGTTGCGCTGCTTGAAGATGCGGTTCTCGGTCAAAAGCCCGTCGATGTCCGCGATCACCCTGGGGAATTCGTCGGCCCACTGGTCGATGTCGTCGATCAGGTCGGGCGGCAGATCCTGATGCACCCCGCCGGGGCGGAAATACGCGGCGTGGAGCCGCGCCCCGCAGGCGCGCTCGTAGAACACCATAAGCTTTTCACGCTCTTCAAAGCCCCAGAGCGGCGGCGTCAACGCGCCCACGTCCATGGCCTGCGTGGTGACATTCAAGAGGTGGTTCAGAATGCGGCCGATTTCGGAATAGAGCACCCGGATCAGCGAGGCCCGGCGCGGCACCTCGACACCCGTCAGCTTTTCGATGGCCAGGCACCAGGCATGTTCCTGGTTCATCGGCGCCACGTAATCGAGCCGGTCGAAATAGGGCAGGTTCTGCAGGTAGGTCCGGCTTTCCATCAGCTTTTCGGTGCCACGGTGCAGCAGGCCGATATGCGGATCGCAGCGTTCCACGATCTCGCCGTCCAGCTCCAACACCAGCCGCAAAACCCCATGCGCCGCGGGGTGCTGCGGGCCGAAGTTGATGTTGAAGTTGCGGATCTTCTGTTCGCCCGTCAGGGCGTCGTCAAAACCTTTGGAGCCGTCCATCACGACTTGCCTCCGTCAATCTGTTCCTTGAACGCCATCACCCAGAGCAGGATCAGCGCCACCAGCGGGAAGATCGTAAAGAGCGCCACCCAGTTCGGGATGCCGAAGCGCGGCAGCAGCCGCCAGAACGGCACCACGATCAGCGCGCCGACGATCAGCAACCACAGCAGCCCGCCACCGCCGAATCCGAAGCCGCCCATCATTTCGCCGCTTCCTTCTCATCCCCGGGCAGCACGTATTCCGCGCCCTCCCAGGGCGACATGAAATCGAACTGGCGGTATTCCTGCACCAGGCTCACCGGTTCGTAGACCACGCGCTTTTGCTCGTCGTCATAGCGCACCTCGGTATAGCCCGTGGTCGGGAAATCCTTGCGCAGCGGATATCCGCGGAAGCCATAGTCGGTCAGGATGCGCCGCAGGTCCGGGTGGCCCGAAAAGAGGATGCCGAACATGTCGAACACTTCGCGCTCGAACCAGTTGGCGGAGGGGTGCACGTCGGTGATCGAGGGCACCATATCCTCTTCGCGGATCGAAACCCGCAGGCGGATGCGGTGGTTCTGGTACATCGACAGAAAGTGATAGACCACGTCGAACCGCTTGGACCGCTCGGGATAATCGACCCCGGTGATGTCCACCAGCGACGTGAACCGGCAGGTGGCGTCGGTTTTCAGAAACTCGACGAAGCCCTTGATATTGGCAGGGGCCACATCGACGTTCAGCTCGCCATGGGTCACGTCCCAGCCGATCACGCAATCGGGGCGCTTCAGCTCGATATGGGTGCCCAGTTCCTTCAGCGCTTCGGTCATCGCACGATCGTCCCTGTCCGGCGGATTTTCTTCTGCAGCGCCATGATGCCGTACAGCAGCGCCTCGGCGGTCGGCGGGCAGCCCGGCACGTAGACGTCGACCGGCACGATCCGGTCGCAGCCGCGCACGACGCTGTAGCTATAGTGGTAATAGCCCCCGCCATTGGCGCAGGACCCCATCGAGATCACGTAGCGCGGCTCGGGCATCTGGTCGTAGACCTTGCGCAGCGCCGGGGCCATCTTGTTGGTCAGCGTACCCGCCACGATCATCAGGTCGGACTGGCGCGGGCTGGCGCGCGGCGCGGTGCCGAAACGCTCCAGATCGTAGCGCGGCATCGAGGTGTGCATCATCTCGACCGCGCAGCAGGCCAGGCCGAAGGTCATCCAGTGCAGCGACCCGGTGCGCGCCCAGTTGATGATGTCCTCGGTCGAGGTCAGCAGGAACCCCTTGTCCTGCAGCTCGCGGTTCAGATCTTGGGTCGCGACCTCGCGGTCGGCGCCCGCGGTGTTGGCTCCGGCCATCACTCCCATTCCAGCGCCCCCTTCTTCCATTCATAGGCAAAGCCGATGGTCAGCACCGCCAGGAACACCATCATCGACCAGAAACCGACCATGCTGATGTCCTGGAACCCGACCGCCCAGGGGAACAGGAACGCGATCTCGAGGTCGAAGATGATGAAGAGGATCGACACGAGGTAGAACCGCACGTCGAACTTCATCCGCGCATCGTCGAAGGCGTTGAACCCGCATTCATAGGCGCTGACCTTCTCGGGGTCGGGATTGCGCACCGCGATGATCACGGCGGCGAGGATCAGGACAAGGCCAAGCCCGATGGCAATGGCCAGAAAGACGAGGATCGGCAGGTATTCCCTGAGCATCTCTTCCAAGAGGCGGCTCCTTCAATCGGCGCGAGGGGCAGGCCCCGTGCGCAATGGCATACCGCTGACTTATCGCCGCCCGCCCGGAGGGTCAACAGATCCCGGGGAATTCGCGGCATTGAATGTGGGCGCTAACATCGCGCCACCCCCTGCGGTTTCGCAAGTGTTTTCAGGTTTCTACCGATGCCGCCCGCCATCCGCCCGCCGCCCCCCGCGCCGATGCGTCGCGGGGCGCTGCCCATCAGACAGGCGCGGACGGCGCGCCGGTCCGCCCAGCGGTCCAACCGTCCAGTTCCCGGATCCATTGATGCGTCGGCGCGAACCGCGCCAGCATCGCGTCGCGCAGCCCGTCCAGCAGCTCCTCCGCCCCGGTCAAGTCGCCCGCCAGGTCCTTCAACCGCGCGAGTTGATAGCGGCGGTAAAGGTGCCTCGGGTGATCAGGCCCAAACACCGCCTCCGTCCGTTCCGCGGCCCAGACCTCTTCGAACGCAGCCACCGCCGCTTCGGCCTGCCCCGCCAACCCACGCTGAAACGCCATATGCACCGCTGTGTTCAGCGTACCCGAATGCTCCGGCCCCAGAACCTCCGGACGGCGCATCACCTCCCACACCTCAGTGAACAGCGACATGGCACGCGCATGTTTTCCCTCGCGCCCGAGACATGCTGCAAATGCGTGCTTGGCCCAGAGAGTATTGGCAGCCTCCGGCCCCGGCGTTTGCCGCAGCAGGGTCCATCCCCGTTCCAGCAGGATTTGCGCCACCCGGTAGCGGCCTTTCTCCAGTAGCGCCTGCCCGATCTTAACCATGGCCACCGGATTGCCGCCCTGCCGGGACAGCGCCCAGGCCTCGCGTTCCTCGGCGCTCAGCCCTTCGGCCGAGAGGCTCGCGGCGGCCTCGTCGATGGCCTCCAGCACGTCGCCGACATCGGGCGCCTGCGGATGGGCGGCGAAGGCCCCACGCGCCAGCCGCCGCGCGGCCTCCAGCGCGGCGCGGTCCGGGGCGGCGATCAGCGCCTCGCGCGCTATGTCGGTATAGGCCCGGGCCAGCGCCGGGGCGAGCGGCTGCACATAGGTCTCCCCCAGCGCCGCCGGTTTGCCGATCACGCCTTCCTCTGCCGCCTTGCGCACGTCGCGCAGGAACACTTTTGGGTCGTACAGCCGCAGCGCGTCCACCCGCGCCTCGGTTTCCTTGAGCGTCCTTTGCGCCTCCGCGCAGGCCCTCTGGGCGGCGCGCATGTCCTCGCGCACCTTGCTGTCGATGCGAAAGACCAACCGCCAGAGCTGCCGCATGGCCGCAAGGGCGGTCAGCAAAAGTGCAAAAATCGCGGCGGCGGGTTTCCAGATCACCTCGAACCACGGATCCGTCGCCGCCATGCGCAAGGATTCCGACATCGCCAGAACCAGATCGGCGAGCAACAAAAAGAAACTGTCCAACATCAACGCGTATCCTCGACACCGAAGGCAAGGCTACACGGCCAGGTCAGGATTTCAACGCCTCAGGCCCAGCCCGGCTTGCGCTTGTCGAAGAAGGCCGCGATTCCCTCGGCGGCCTCGTCGCTTTCCCAGCGCTCGGCCAGCGCGTCGATGGCCAGGTCGACCTGCGCCTGCCCGACCCCACCGCCAAGCTGGCGCAGCAGAGCCTTGGCGGCGGCCACCGCGCCGGGCGCACAGGCGAGATACGGCGCGACCTCGGCCTCGACCGCCGCGTCCAGCGTCTCTGCCGGCACGGCACGGGTCAAGAGCCCCAGCGCGACCGCCTCCTCCGCGCCGAAGATGCGCGCGTTCATAAAGACCTGCCGCGCCCGCGCGACCCCCATCCGCGCCACCACGTAAGGGCCGATATTGGCCGGGATCAGGCCCAGCTTGGTCTCGGTCAGCCCCATCTTCAGGTCGTCGACGCCAATGGCCACATCGCAGACCGACGCAAGCCCCACCCCGCCGCCAAAGGCATTGCCCTGCAACCGCCCGATCAGCGGCTGCGGCAGATCGGCGAGCGCGCCCAGCGCGGTAGCGATGCGCGCCGATTCCGCCCGCCGTGTGGCCGGGTCCATGCCCATCTGCGCCCGCATCCAGGCCAGATCGCCCCCGGCGCAAAATGTGGGCCCCTCGGCGGCCAGCACCACCACCCGCACCGAACTGTCCTCTGCCAGATCACGCGCCCGCGCCTCCAGCTGCGTCATCATCTCCGCCGACAGCGCATTGTGCTTGGCGCTTCGCGCCAGCCACAGCGTTGCGACCCCGCGCCCGTCCCGCGTCACCCTGATCAAATCGTCCATGCCCATCCTCCTGTCACACCGCCGGACGCAGCTTGCGCGCCAGCGCCGCGGCCTCCGCCAGCACCGCCCGGTCCAGCCCGGTCTCAAACCCCAGCGCCTCCAGCCTTTCCGCCACCGCCTCGGTCGCGACATTGCCCGCAGCCCCCGGCGCATAGGGACAGCCGCCCAGCCCGCCCACGGCAGCGTCAAAGACCCTCAGACCGCGCCCCAGCGCCACCTCGACATTATCCAGCGCCCGCCCCCCGGTGTCGTGGAAATGCCCCGCCAGCCGCTCCGCAGGCAGACCGTCCAGCACCGCCGTCAACATCGCATCCACCGCCTCGGGCGTACCCCGCCCGATGGTGTCGCCCAGGCTGATCTCATAGCACCCCATGTCGCGCAGCGCCTCCGCCACCCGCGCCACGGCCCCGGGCGCCACCGGTCCATCGTACGGGCATTCCACCACGCAGGACACATAGCCCCGCACCGGCAGCCCCAACTCTCTCGCGCGCTCGGCCACGGGGCGGAACCGCTCGAGGCTCTCGGCGATGCTGGCGTTTATATTGGCCTTCGAAAACCCCTCCGAGGCCGACCCGAAAACCGCCACCTCGTCCGCCCCCGCCGCCAGCGCATCCTCGAGCCCGCGCATATTCGGCGTCAGCGCCGCATAGGACACCCCCGGCGCACGCCGGATGCCGGCCAGCACCTCTGCCGAAGACGCCATCTGCGGCACCCATTTGGGGCTGACGAAAGACGCGCATTCGATCCGCCGGAACCCCGCGCGGCTCAGACAATCCACCAGCGCGATCTTGTCGGCCACCGCAATAGGCCGCGCCTCGTTCTGCAACCCGTCCCTCGGCCCCACCTCGAAAATCTCGACTCTTTCGCCCATCTCACCCTCGTTTCACCGATCCCCAAATATCCCCGCCGGAGGCTGCTCAACGCCCGCCACAAGTCCACCGAAACACAAACCCGTCACGCCCGCCCTCCCGCGCCGAGGCGCCCCGGGCGCCGAGACATCCAGCGCGGCGGGCCGAAGGCCCGTCGCTCCGCAAGATCACACCGGCCACGGCGGATAGAAATCCCGCGTATATAGCCGCTCCTCCGGCGCGGGCAGGCTGCGGCGAAAAGCGTCGCGGTCGGTGATCCGGCCGTACCAGGCCGCCAGCTTTGGGTGGTTCTCCAACGAAACGAAATGCCGGCCCAGATGGACCGCCTGCCCGACGCCCACATCCACCGCCGAAAAGCCGCTGGTCAGCAGGTAATCCCGCGCCTCCAGCGGCGGCGACAGCCGCGCCTCGATGGCGTCATAGCATTTGCCCAGCCGCGCCGCCTCCAGCTTCATCACGTAGGCCGACCGCATATGATCCTCGCGCAGCACGATATGCTGCTGGGTCAGCGCCGCCACATGCTGGCTCACGGTCTCGGCGAAATGCAGCCAGGTCAGCCACGCCATGCGGTCCGGCGCGCCGGGCGCGCGGCCCATCCCCGCCTGCGGAAACCGCTCGCAGAGATATTCCGCAATGGCCCCGCTTTCGAACATCCGCTCGCCCTCGATCTCCAGCGCGGGCACCCGGCCCGCGGGCGAGAGCGTCAGGTAATCCGGCGCGCGCAGGCTCTTGTCGAAGGCGTGCAGCACCAGCTCGAACTCCACCTCCAGCTCGTAAAGCAGCCACAGCGTCCGCATCGAGCGCGTCTCGGGGCAATGATGCAGCCGGATCATGCCTTGACCTCCGGCACCGGATAGAAGTCGCGGTCGTAGAAAGTCTGCTCTCCGTCCCGGCCGCGGGCGCGCTGGAACGCGGGCCGCGCCTCGATCTTTTCGCGGTAGGCGCGCAGCTTCGGAAACGGGTCCAGCCGCACGTAATAGGGCGCCGCGAAAAGGTTGAACCCCATCATCGCGTCCGCCCCGGAAAAGCCCCCCTCCAGCAGGTAATCAGACCCGCCCAGCCGCGCCTCCATTCCCGCCAGCGTGCCTTTCAGCCGCGCGGTGTTGAGCTTGATCACCACCGGGCTGGCCTCGCTGGGATCGCGCAGAAAGACGTGGTTCATGTTCAGCTGTTCAATCAGCGACGCCATGGTCTCGGCATAGTGAACCCACTGCAGAAACACAGGCCTCTCGGGATGCCCCACTGCCCGGCCCAGCCCGGCCTCGGGGCGGGTTTCGCAGAGATATTCCACGATGGCACCAGATTCGTGCAGCGCGATGCCGTCGATCTCCAGCGCGGGCACCCTTGCTGCGGGCGACAGGCCGGGAAAGCCGCGGTCGCGCAGGCTGCCGTCGCGTATGTCGTAGGTCTCGATCTCGCAATCGAGCCCCATCTCCTCCAGCAGCCACAACACCCGGAACGAGCGTGAAAACGGCACGTGGTGCAATCTGATCATGGCGGTCTCCTTCGCTCCTGCGCCCCCGCTCATGCCTCTTCCAGCCGCACCAGCGCCGCCCCCGCCTCGACCTGCGCGCCCTCGCTCACCAGGATCTCGGCCACCACGCCGTCGCGGGCGGCGGTCAGGGTGTGTTCCATCTTCATCGCCTCGAGCACGCAGAGCCGGTCGCCCTTGGCGACCACGGCCCCCACCCGCGCGGCCACCGACACCACGCGCCCCGGCATCGGCGCCTCGATCAGATTACCGTCGCCCGCCGCACTCGACGCGCGGTCCAGCGGATCGGCGACGTCGAAGGCAAAGCCATAGCCCTCGAACACCGTCACCCGGCCCCGCGCCACATGTACATCCGCCGCCGGTGCACCGTCGAACCGCCAGAGGCCACCGACACGCGCCGCCTCCACCGTCGCCCCGCCGGTTTCCAGCGTCACGCGGTCGGGCCCGTGGACGCGCAGGCGCACCGCAATGTCGGCGTCGCCCCGGTGCAGCCTGATCCAATGCGCCCTCGGCTGCCAGAGCGCAAAGCCCGTCAGCGGGTCCGCCGCCTCCGCCACGCCCGACACCGCCAGCGCCGCCTGGGCAATCACCCGCGCATCGGGTTCCGGCACGGCGACCAATGCGTCGAGGTCGCGCGCGATCAGCCCGGTGTCCACCTCTCCGGCGGCAAAGCCCGCGTGGCCCGCCAGGGCCCCCAGAAAGGCCAGGTTCGTCACCGTCCCGGCCACCTGCGTCTGCGCCAGCCCCTGCGACAGCCGCCGCAGGGCGATGTCGCGCGTCGGGCCATGGACCACCACCTTGGCGATCATCGGATCATAGAAAGGCGAGATCACGTCGCCGGTCCTGACCCCGCTGTCGGCCCGCACGCCGCCCGGGAAGGCCAGATGCGCCAGCCGCCCGGTCGCGGGCAGAAAGCCCGCCGGCACGTCCTCGGCGTAAAGCCGCGCCTCGAAGGCGTGGCCCTCGATCGACAATTCGTCCTGCGACAGCGGCAGCGCCTCGCCTGCGGCCACGCGCAGCTGCCATTCCACCAGATCGACGCCGGTGATCGCCTCGGTCACGGGATGTTCGACCTGCAGGCGGGTGTTCATCTCCATGAACCAAAAGCCGTCGGGCCGCAGCCCCTCCGACCCGTCGACGATGAATTCCACCGTGCCCGCACCCTTGTAACCGATGGCCTCGGCCGCGCGCACCGCCGCGTCGCCCATCGCCTGACGCATCTCTTCAGTCATGCCCGGCGCGGGGGCTTCCTCGATCACCTTCTGGTGACGGCGCTGCAACGAGCAATCCCGTTCGAAAAGATGCACCGCAGCTTGGCCGTCGCCAAAGACCTGCACCTCGATATGGCGCGGCTTTTCGATGAACTTCTCGATCAGCACCGCGTCGTTGCCAAAGGCGGTGCGCGCCTCGGCCTTGGCGCGCTCCAGCGCGTCGACGAAATCCTCGGGCCGCTCGACCAGCCGCATCCCCTTGCCGCCGCCACCCGCAACCGCCTTGATCAGCACCGGATAGCCGATCTGCGCGGCCTCGACCTCCAGATGCCCCGGATCCTGGTCCGCGCCCAGATAGCCCGGCACCACCGGCACGCCCGCCTCCTGCATCAGCCGCTTGGCCGCGTCCTTGAGCCCCATGGCCCGGATCGCCTCGGCCGAAGGCCCGATGAAGGTCAGCCCGGCGGCCTCGACCGCCTCGACGAAATCGGGATTTTCCGACAGAAAGCCATAGCCCGGATGGATCGCCTGCGCGCCCGTCTCCAGCGCCGCGGCAATGATCGCATCGCCGCGCAGATAGCTGTCGCGGGGCGCGGGCCCGCCCACGCAGACTGCCGCATCGGCCATCTGCACATGCGCCGCACCCGCATCCGCCTCGGAATAGACCGCGACACAGCGCAGGCCCATGCCCTGCGCCGTGCGCATCACCCGGCAGGCGATCTCGCCCCGGTTGGCGATCAGGATCGTGTCAAACATTTCCCGCTCCGTTCTCTGTGCCCCAGGCGCCGTTGCACCAGGGCCGCCGCATTCCACCGTCATACGAGCGCGCCCAGCCGCCCGCGATCATCCGCCCCGCGACAGACCGGCCATCCGCCCGCAGGTCGATCAGCATCCGCCCATAGCGGTCCTCTCCGTCGCGCCGGATGTCGATCCGCCCAGCGCGCCACAGGATGCCGCGCAGCTGCATCCCCGCGACGAACGCGCCCCAGGCCTCGCGCGGGCAGCGCGCGCTCAGTTCGGGCGTGTCATAGCCCAGCACCCGGCCCGAGCCCGTGGTCCCGTCGTCACAGCGCACCCGCACGGTATCGCCGTCGACTATCCCCGCCACGCGGCAATCCAACCCCGGCTTGACCCAGCCCAGCGCTCGGTCGCTCACCGGCAGCGCGGCCAGCGCACCGACCGCACCAAAGAGCACCCAGCGGCCCAGCGGCAGCCTGCGCCGTGGCCGACGCGGGCGGCCCGGCGGCCTGCCCATGTCCCACTTGGGATGCCGGCGCGCATGGCGGCTGAAGCGCGTCACCTCGCGGGACATGCGAAATCCTCCACCACGGCGAAAGTCTCGACCACCATGGGCGCATCGGGCGCGAAATGCCCCGAGCGCCGCAGATAGGCCTCATAGCCGCGCCGCCACGCCGCCAGATCGGCGAATTCGCCCTGCGCCGCGATGCGGTCCCCGGTCATTGCGTCAAATGCGATCACCTCGACGGCCTCGGTGCGCAGCGCCAACTGCGGCGCGCCCGCCCAGTCCAGCGCGATGTCCACCCGGCCCGCCACCGGCAGCGGTTCGCCGCGCGCGGCAAAGGCCGCTTGCGCGTCGCAGGTCACGGTCTTGGCCCCGGCCCGCACCAGCGCCAGGATCTCGGCGTTGAGCGCCGCACTGTCGCCAAAGCTGAACGTCACCGCCCCGGGATGGCGCGCCAGCGCCTCAGCCACCGTCACACCGCTCACATCCGGAACACGCCGAAACGTGTCTCCTCTATCGGCGCGTTCAGCGCCGCGCGCAGGCTCAGCGCCAGCACGTCGCGCGCGCGGCGCGGGTCGATCACCCCGTCGTCCCAAAGCCGCGCCGACGCATAAAGCGGATGCGACTGGCGTTCGAACATCTCGATGGTGGGCTGCTTGAATTCGGCCTCCTCCTCGTCCGACCAGCTGCCGCCCTGCCGCTCGATCGCCTCGCGCCGGACCGTGGCCAGCACGCCTGCCGCCTGCGCGCCGCCCATGACGCTGATCCGGGAATTCGGCCAGGACCACATGAAGCGCGGCTGATACGCGCGCCCCGCCATACCGTAATTGCCGGCCCCGAACGAGCCGCCCACCACCATGGTGATCTTGGGCACCGAGGTCGTCGCGACCGCAGTCACCATCTTAGCCCCGTGCCGGGCGATGCCCTCATTCTCGTACTTTCGGCCGACCATGAACCCGGTGATGTTCTGCAGGAAAACCAGCGGAATGCGCCGCTGCGAACACAGCTCGACGAAATGCGCGCCCTTCTGCGCGGCCTCGCTGAAAAGCACGCCGTTGTTGGCCACGATCCCGCAGGCCATCCCGTCGATATGGGCGAAGCCGCAGACCAGCGTCTCGCCGAACCGCGCCTTGAACTCGTCGAAATACGAGCCATCCACCACCCGCGCGATCACCTCGCGGATGTCGTAGGGCGTGCGCAGATCGGCAGGCACCACGCCGAGGATCTCGTCCGGGTCATAGGCCGGCGGCTCCGGCGCCTGACCCCGTAGGGTGCGCACTTGCTGCGCACCGCCCCCCAGCGATCCGACCGCCCGCCGCGCCAGCGCCAGCGCGTGGCCGTCGTCCTCGGCCAGGTAATCGGCCACGCCCGACAGCCGCGTGTGCACGTCGCCGCCGCCCAGATCCTCGGCCGTGACCACCTCGCCCGTCGCCGCCTTCACCAAAGGCGGCCCGGCCAGAAAGATCGTGCCCTGCTCTTTCACGATGATCGTCACATCCGACATCGCCGGCACATAGGCCCCGCCCGCGGTACAAGACCCCATCACCACCGCGATCTGCGCGATCCCCTTGGCGCTCATCCGCGCCTGATTATAGAAAATCCGGCCAAAGTGATCCCGATCGGGAAAAACCTCGTCCTGGTTCGGCAGGTTCGCCCCGCCGCTGTCCACCAGATAGACGCAGGGCAGATGGTTCTCCTCAGCGATCTCCTGGGCGCGCAGGTGCTTCTTGACGGTCATCGGGTAATAGGTGCCGCCCTTAACCGTGGCGTCGTTGCACACCACCATGACCTGCCGGCCCCCGACCAGCCCCACGCCCGCGATCACGCCCGCGCAGGGTGCCGCACCGTCGTACATCCCGTACGCCGCCGTGGCGCCCACCTCCAGAAACGGCGAACCGGGGTCGAGCAGGTTCGCCACCCTCTCACGCGGGAGCATCTTGCCGCGTCCCACATGCCGCGCGCGCGCCCTCTCGCCGCCGCCTTCGGCGGCCAGGGCGGCGGCCTCCTCGATCTGGCGCAGCGCCTCCAGATGGGCCTCACGGTTGACCCGGGCGCTGTCGCTGCCGGGCAAGTAAGCGGATTTCAGACGCATTTGCTTCTCGGTCCTTCTTCAATCTCTGCCGGCCAGAGGCCGGGCCACGGGGCGGCGGGGCGGCGGCGCGTCGGCCCAGCCCGCTTCGGTCGCGGGCGGAACCCGGCCCAAATAGCGCGCGCTCTGCCACGCCAGCACCACCGACATCAGCCGCCGGTTGGCCTCGCGCGCGGCACACCACGCGGTAAAGGCCTCGTTCTGACCCGCGCAATCCGGCCCGGCCGAGACGTCCCGCGCCAGCGCCCAGAGCGCCTGGTAAAGTGGATCGCCCTCGGGCGCGGGCAAGAGCGCGCGCACCGCGTTGGCCAGCGCATCCTGCTCCGCCGCCAGCGCGTGCTGGCAGTCGTATGGCGCGGCGGAGCGATCGCAGCGCACGATGCCGACGGTGCCGCAATATTCCGCCCCCGTCACGTCGCCCGCCTCGAACGCCGCAACGCCCGCCGCAACGTCGCGCCGGAGCGCGCGTTCAAATCGCGCGTTCTCGATATCGAGGCAGGTGGCGAATTCCGGCAGCGGCGCCTGCGCCTGCGCCGGTACGGCAACGAAGAGGGCAAGGATCGCCGCCTTCATGCCCCCGCCTCCGTATCGGTCGTGGCCGCGGGTTCGGGCGCGGGCAGCAGGTTGCGGCTCATGAGCCAGCGCAGGCGATAGGAATAGCGCGCCGCCCGGCTGACATCGGTCTGAAAGCTGGCATTGACCACCGCGGCCACTGCGCCGCCGATCACCGGCACCACCTGCGCCGCCTTGCGCGACCCCAGCGACACCCCCATCTGCCGCAGCACCCGCTCGATCACCTTTTCGGTGACCCATTCCCCGCCCTTGTCGACCATCATGCGGCCCGCCGGGGTCTCCAGCACCCGCGCCATGCCGTCCAGCGCGCCCAGCGTCTCGCGCCGGGTCTTCTCGGCATGGGTCGAGGCCAATTCGAGCACCATCAGCCGAAACGCCCGCTCCGCCTCGCTGTCGGCGGCAAAGCCCCAGGCCGCGCCTGTGGCGCGCACGTTGCGCGCGGCCAGTGCGATGGTGGCGGGAATGTCGGCGGTCAGGCCCGCCGCGCCGAACCAGCCCGCCGCGCCGCCCGTTGCGGCGTTCGTGCCCACCGCCCAGGCCTGCACCCGCCGCGCGGCGGCCTCGCAGGCATCCGGGTCATTGATATCGTGCGACGTGATCTCGGCCGGCAGCGTCAGCCCCGCCGCCCGGTCCGCCGCCCGCAGCCCCATGCGCACCAGCGCCGGCGGCACCGCGCGTGCAAAGAGCCCGCCGACTGGCTCGGTCAGCCGCTCCGCGCCCTTCCCGAGCAGCGTCTGCCGCCGCCTCTCATAGGCGCGCTGCGCATCAAGCGCGCGGCGCACCGCGTCGCGCGGCAGGGTGCGGGGATCGGTGGGCGCGTCGCGGCTCATGTCCCCGCCTCCGCCGCCGCGCGGGCCTTCAGCTCCTTGCGGATCACCTTGCCGGTGACGGTCATCGGCAGCGCGTCCAGAAAGGCGATTTCCCTTGGGTACGAATAACTTGCCAGCCGGTCCTTGACCCAGTCCTGCAGCTCGGCCCCGGTCACCGCGACACCGGGCTTGCAGACGACATAGGCCTTGACGATCTCGGTGCGCAGCTTGTCGGGCTTGCCCACCACGCCCACCGTGGCCACACCCGGATGCGTCAACAGGCAATCCTCGATCTCCGCCGGGCCGATGCGGTAACCCGCGCTGGTGATCACGTCGTCCTCGCGCCCCACGAACCGGATGAAGCCATCCTCGATCACGCCGCGATCCCCGGTCACCAGCCAGTCGCCACGGAACTTCTCGGCGGTGGCCTCGGGCCGCCGCCAGTATTCCAGCATCATCGAGGCCGCGCCCCGCCGCACCGCGATATCGCCCTCGCCCTGGGTCACGTTGCCCGCCTCGTCGATCACCGCCACGTCGAAGCCGGGCACAGCTTTCCCGATAAAGCCCGGCAACGGGCTGAAGAGGGCCCCGCTCGACGAGGCCACCATGTTGCACTCGGTCTGGCCGTAGAATTCGTTGATCGTCACACCGAATGCCTCGCGGCCCCAGGCCAGCATCTCCGCGCCCAGCGGCTCTCCTCCGCTGGCGACGCTGCGCAGCCCCTCGATCCGGGCATCGGCCGCCTTCAGCATCCTCAGGGCAGTGGGCGGGAAAAACACATTGCGCACAGCGGCTTCACGGCACAAGTTCACGCAATCCGCCACATCGAACCGCGCCATCCGCGCTGCCACCACCGGCACCCCCAGCGCCAGCCCCGGCATCAGCACATCGAAGAGCCCGCCGATCCAGGCCCAGTCGGCGGGCGTCCAGAGCACGTCGCCCGGCTGGCCCAGGAAATCGTGGCTCATCTCGACGCCCGGCAGATGCCCGGTCAACACCCGGTGCCCGTGCAACGCGCCCTTGGGCGTGCCGGTCGTGCCGCTGGTGTAGATCAAAACGGCGGGCGTCTCCGGCCCGGTGTCGGTTCCGGCCGACGAGGCAAAGCCGTCCCCCTCCAGATCCGCCTCGGTCAGCGCCTTGACGCCGAACGGCGCCAGCATCGCCACGCCCTCGTCATCGGTCACCACCACGCCCGCGCCGCTGTCGCCCAGACGCGACCGCAGCGCGTCCTCGCGGAACAGTTTAAAGAGCGGCACCGATATCGCCCCCAGCCGCCAGGCCGCGATATGCGCCGCGGCGCAGAGCGGCGACTGGCTCAGCAGCACGCCCACCCGGTCGCCCGCCATCACCCCGCGCGCCACCAGCGCCGATTCCACCCGCCGCGACAGCGCCCAGAGCGCGCCAAAGCTCACGTCCCGCCGCGCCTCGCCGGTCATGTCGATGATCGCCAGCCGATCCGGGTCGGACACCATCCAGCGGTCGCAGACCTGGTGCGCCATGTTCAGCCGCCCGGGCAGATCCCAGGCAAAGCCCTCGCGAAGCGCGTCATATGTCTCCGCCCGCCGCAACATCAGTTCCGCTGCGCCTCGAGATACAGCGCCTGCCGCGCGGTCTCTTGCATCAGGCAGGACAGGGTCGCGGGGCCGCCACCGGTGCCGCCGCCCCAGAGGCTGCGTTCATAATCGCACTTGGCGTCGCGGAAGGCGATCCAGGCGCGCTGCATGTCGCGCAGGGCATCGGCCTGCGACGGCGCGCTCGACCCCAGCTCGCGCATCTCGGCATCGACCGCGCGGGCCGCCGCGCGCACCTCGCCATAATGCAGGTTCAAAAGGCCGTCCCAGGCCTGCCATTCCTGTTCCAAGCAATAGCCCATGCCGACGGTGGTATAGCCGCCCGCGTTGCTCTGCATACACGCATCCGCCGACGCTCCGACGCATTCCCCGAACGTGCCCTCCGAGGCGAGGCACTCCTCGGTCGCGGTAAAGCTAAAGGTCATCTCCTGGGCCATCGCGGGCAAAGCCAGCACCATGATCAGGGCGGCAAGGCGTGTCATCGGGCTTCCTCCATCACTCTGTCTTCTCCGCCCCCGGCTCCACCACGCTCTTCAGCCCGCCGAAGCGGTTGACCCCATAGCGCCAGCCCGCGCCCGACGGGTCGGTGCAGGCCACGATCAGCCACAGCCCCTGCCCCTGCGCCGGATAGGCGACGCAATCCGACGCGCGCGCCCCCGCGCCCGCCCTGTCGAGGTAGCGCGCGGCATAGGCCTCGATCACGTCGGTCTCGGTCAGATGCGCGCGGATCCAGCCCAGACGGAACGCCAGCACCGCGCCCAAGAGCGTGATCAGCGCCACAGGCGCGAACCAGATCCACCGCCCCGCGCCCTGTTGCCGGGTCCCGCTCATGCCGCCACCGTCTCACCCCATCGCCGCCATCATCTCGCGCCCCACCAGCATCCGCCGGATCTCGGATGTGCCCGCGCCGATCTCCATCAGCTTGGCGTCGCGGAAGAGCCGCGCCACCGGGGCGTCGTTCAGGAAGCCCGCGCCGCCCATGGCCTGCACCGCCTGATGCGCCTGGGTCATCGCGGCCTCCGAGGCGTAAAGACAACAGGCCGCCGCGTCCTGCCGGGTCACGTCGCCCCGGTCGCAGGCCTTGGCCACCTCGTAGATATAGGCACGGGCCGAGTTCATCGCGGTATACATGTCGGCGATCTTGCCCTGCATCAGCTGGAAGCTGCCGATGGGCTTGCCGAATTGCTTGCGTTCACTGAGGTAGGGCATGATCTCGTCGAGACAGGCCGCCATGATGCCGGTGCCGATGCCCGCCAGCACCACACGCTCGAAATCCAGCCCCGACATCAGCACGGCCACGCCGCGGCCTTCCTCGCCTAGCACGTTCTCGAACGGCACTTCGACATCGTCGAAGATCAGCTCGCCGGTGTTCGATCCGCGCATCCCAAGCTTGTCGAAATGCGGGCTGGTCGAGAAGCCCTTCATCGACCTCTCGATCAAAAAGGCGGTGATCCCCTTCGACCCGGCCTCGGGATCGGTCTTGGCATAGACCACCAGAGTCTCGGCGTCCGGGCCGTTGGTGATCCAGTACTTGTTGCCGTTCAGCACGAAACGGTCGTTGCGCTTTTCCGCGCGCAGTTTCATCGACACCACATCCGACCCGGCCCCCGCCTCGGACATGGCCAGCGCGCCCACGTGTTCGCCCGTGACCAGCGGCGGAAGGTATTTCTCTTTCTGCGCGTCGTTGCCGTTCAGCTTGATCTGGTTGACGCAGAGGTTGGAATGCGCGCCGTAAGACAGCGAGACCGAGGCGCTGGCCCGCGCGATCTCTTCCACCGCGATCACATGGGCGAGGTATCCCATGTCGGCGCCGCCGTATGCCTCGGGCACGGTGATGCCCAGCAGACCCAGCTCGCCCATCTCGGACCAGAGCGCGGGCGGAAAGTCGTTGCTCCGGTCGATCTCGGCCGCCATCGGTTTGACCCGCTCCTGCGCCCAGCGATGCACCATCTCGTGCAGCGCGTTGACGTCCTCGCCCAGATCGAACTGCATCACCGCGTTAAACATTCCAGGGCCTCCCCGCCGCCTTATTGAACACTTGTTCAAATCTAGAGCCTTGCCGCCCACCGGTCAAGCTTGGCGATCCACAGTCCCGGCCCCCGCGACGGGAGCTCCACCGAAGACCCGCACAACACGACGCGCCGCCGGGAGCAAACCCTCGGCGGTGCGTAAACGGTTCGACCAAAAGACAAATCCAGGGCGCGGCCCGCGCTAGGCCGCGCCACCATAGACCGCAGAGACCTCGTCGCGGATGATCCGCGCGATCAGCCGGCAATCCTCGACCGAAAAAGTCAGCGGGATGCGCAGGTCGACCAGCCCGGCGAGGATCCGGTCGGTGGCGGGCATGGACGCGTGCGGCGCATAGCGCCACGAATCGTAGCGCGAGGTGAAGCCCACGGGCTCGGCCGCGCCGAACCACTTCATCTCGACCCCGCGCGCCGCCGTGCGGCGCACCACCTCGGCCACGGTCTCGCCCGCCCAGTCCAGAAGCAGGAACTGAATCGACGAGCCGACGAAACGCTCCTCGGGCGGCCGGTCCACCACCGTCAGGCCCGGCAAGTTGCGCAGCCCTTCCTCCAGCGCCGCGTAGCGTTCGTTCCAGCGCGCCACCTGCGCATCCAGCGCACGCAGCTGCGGCCGCAGGATCGCCGCGCGCAGATTGTCCATCCGCCCCGAGATATTGGGGGTGACGTATTTCACCCGTTCGAACACCTCCGGCCCCGGCGCGGCAAGGTGCCGCTCATAAAGCATATACGACCCCGACAGGATCACCGCCCGCGCCGCCAGCTCTTCGTCATCGGTAACCAGCAGGCCACCTTCGCCGGAATTCACATGCTTGTAGGTCTGGCAGGAATAGCAGCCCGCCGCCCCGAACCGTCCCGAGGGCACGCCGTTCCACGCAGCCCCCATGGTATGCGCGCAATCCTCGATCACCGTTACGCCCGCGGCGTCGCAGATCGCCATCAGCCGCTCCATGTCGCACAGATGCCCGCGCATGTGGCTCAGCAGCAGCACCCGCGCCTGCCCGGCCTTGGCCGCCAGATCGTCCAGATCGATGGTCAGCCCTTCGGTCACGCCAACATACACCGGCACCGCGCCAACGCTGGCGATGGACCCGGGCACCGGGGCCAGCGTGAAGGCATTGGTCAGCACCTTGTCGCCCGGCCCGATGCCCACAGCGCGCAGCGCCGTCGCCATGGCATAGCCGCCCGAGGCCACCGCAAGGCAGTATTTCGCCCCGGTCTGCGCGGCGAATTCCTGCTCCAGCAGCGCGGTCTCGCTCAGCTCTCCGGGCGCGGTGTTGTAGCGGTGCAGCCGCCCATGGCGCAGCACCTCAAGCGCGGCGGCGATGCCGTCGTCGGGGATCGGCTCCTGCTGGGTGAAGCTTCCGGTGAATGTCTCTGTCATAGGCCCTTGATGGGACGCGCCCGCGCGGGCGTCAATCGCCATTCGCGACAGGCGCATGTCGGGATCCGGCCGTCCCGGCCTGCCACGGCGACTTACGCTCATGGCATGACCGATCCTCTCGCCTTCATCCACGCCCTGACATGGGAAGACCTGCCACCGCAGGTGCAGCGCCAGACGCGGCTCTGCCTGCTCGACCTGCTGGGCGTCGCGGCGGGGGGCCTTGGCACCCGGCTCAGCGGCATTGTCCACGACCACGCCGCCGAGGACTGGCCCGGCGACACGCCAATGCTTTTCGACGCCCGCAGCGCCAGCCTGCCCGGCGCGGCGCTGGCCGCCGCCATGACCATCGACAGCCTCGACGGCCACGACGGCTATAACCCCGCCAAGGGCCATATCGGTTGCCCGCTGATCCCGCCGCTTCTGCTGATCGGCCATGCGCGGGGCATCTCGGGCAAGGCGTTCCTGACCGCGCTCGCGATGGGCTACGAATTCGGCGCGCGGGCGGCCACCGCCCAGCACGCCACCTGCCCCGATTACCACACCTCGGGCAGCTGGGGCGCGGTGACCGCCGCCGCCGGGGCCGCGCGGCTGATGGGCCTCTCGCCCGATCAGACCCGCCACGCGCTCGGCATCGCCGAATATCACGGGCCGCGCAGCCAGATGATGCGCTGCATCGACCATCCCACCATGGTCAAGGACGGCTCGGGCTGGGGCGCGATGGCCGGGGTGTCGGCCGCGCAGCTGGCCGCGCGCGGCTTTACCGGTGCGCCCGCGATCACGGTCGAGGCAGCGCCCGAGTTCTGGGCCGATCTGGGCCACGACTGGCGCATTGCCGAGCAGTATTTCAAACCCTGGCCCGTCTGCCGCTGGGCCCAGGGCCCGGTCGAGGCCGTGCTGGCCCTGCGCGCCCGCCACCAACTGCGGCCTGAGGACGTCACCGCCCTGCGCATCGACACCTTCCACGAGGCCACGCGTCTGGCCAGCGCGCGCCCCGACACCACCGAAGAGGCGCAATATTCCACCTCATTCCCCTGCGCCGTGGCGCTGGCGCGAGGCGACATCACGCCCGCAGACATCGACGGCGCGGCCCTGCACGACCCCGAGATCCTGCGCCTTTCCGCCGCGACCTCGATGTTCGAGGACGCAGAGGCCAACGCCCTCTTTCCGGGCAAGCGGCTGGCGCGCGTGACGCTGACGCTGACGGACGGGCGCGAGGTGACCAGCGACTGGACCGAGCCGCGCTGGTCTGCCGACACGCCGCCCCGGCCGCAGGATCTGCACGCCAAATACCGCGCCCTCGCCACCCCGGTTCTGGGAGAGCCCCGCAGCGCCGCCATCTTCGACGCGGTCGAGACGCTTGCCGACACACCGCTGCGCGCGCTCACGGGGCATCTGCTGGGAGTGAGTGTTTAACGCCAAGGTTCACCGCCGCCAGAGTCGCGGAGTCAAGGCCGCAGGCCGCCGCGACCAGCGCCTGCCCGTCCCGGCGGGCTGGCGCTTTGGCTGACCTGCGCACGCCGCTCGTTCGGAGCAATGACTTGGCAGGGATAAAGCGCTTAGATCAGAGGTAGCAGCGCCACCCCACGGGCAGGCGCCCATCGCGGCTCTAAGCCGGGTGAAGCCCTCACCCGATCAGCCGCCGCACCACGCCGCCCAGCTCGTCGAAATGGCCGATGACGGCCTCGGGTTCCAGCGCCGCCACTTCGGCCCCGCCGGGGCCGAAATCGACCAGCACGCAGGGCACCCCGGCCGCTTGGGCCGTCTTGCGGTCGGTTACCGTGTCGCCGATCAGGCAGCTTGTCCCGACCACCCCGCCCGATTGCGTCACCGCCGCCTGATAGGGCGCGGGGTCGGGCTTGCGCACCGGCAGCGTATCCGCGCCGATCAGCGCCCCGAAAAGATCGCGCACCCCCAGCGACACCAGCAGCTTTTGCGCCAGCGCCTCGGGCTTGTTGGTGCACACGCCCACCGCATAGCCGCCCTGCCGCAGCGCCTCGACCGCCTCGACCGATCCGGGGTACATCACTGTGTGCGCGTCGATCGCGCCGCCGTAAGCCTCAAGCAGCGGGCGATACCAGCGGTCCACAGTATCGGCGGAATATTGCCCCGTGCGCTCCAGCCCCAGCGTCAGCATCGCCCGCCCGCCCTTAAGCGCGGTCGCGGCATCGGTCGCCGGGTCCAGCACGTCACCCAGCCCCATGTCGCGGAAACACGCATTCGCGGCAGCGATCAGATCGCCGCTGGTGTCCGCCAGCGTCCCGTCCAGATCGAATATCACGCAGCGCATTCCGCCCCTCTGTCACAACCCGAAAGCATAAGTGAAACGCCGCGCCTTGCACGGCGGCCTCAGAGCGATAGAACGGGCCGAGGCAAAAGACAAAGAGAAACCCGATGAGCATCGCCCTGATTCTCCTGGCCGCCGGCAAGGGCACCCGGATGGAGTCCGACCTGCCCAAGGTCCTGCACCCCATCGCCGGCGCGCCCATGCTGATCCACGCCGTGCGCGCGGGACAGACGCTTGGCCCCGAACGCGTGGTCGTCGTGGCCGGTCACGGCGCGGAGGCGGTGACCGCCGCCGCCCACGATTACGACGACGAGATCGAGGTCGTGCTGCAAACCGAACAGCTGGGCACCGCCCACGCGGTCGCGCAGGCCCGCGTCGCGCTGGCGGATTTCGACGGCGACGCGCTGGTGCTTTACGGCGACACGCCCTTCCTGACGCAGGACACGCTTGAGGAAATGGCCATCGCGCGTGCCCGCGCGGATGTGGTCGTGCTGGGCTTTGACGCCGCCGATCCGGGCCGCTATGGGCGGCTGGTGACCTCGGGCGACCAGTTGGAAAGGATCGTCGAATACAAGGACGCCACGGATGAGGAGCGTGCCATAACCCTCTGTAATTCTGGTGTTCTGGCGGCGGATGCACAAACCCTATTCAGTCTGATCGACGCGGTTGGCAACGACAATGCGTCGGGCGAATACTACCTCACCGACATCGTCGCGCTGGCCCAGGCGCGCGGGCTGACCGCCACCGCCGTGCGCTGCGACGAGGCCGAGACGCTCGGCGTCAATTCCCGCGCCGAACTGGCCCGGGCCGAGGCGCTTTTCCAGCAGAACGCCCGCGCCGCGCTGATGGCCGAGGGCGTCACCCTGCACGCCCCAGACACGGTCTATCTGTCCTGGGACACCATCGTCGGCCGCGACGCCGAGATCGAGCCCAACGTCGTCTTCGCCCCCGGTGTCACCGTCGAATCCGGCGCGCGCATCCGCGCCTTCAGCCATCTCGAGGGCTGCCATGTCAGCCGCGGCGCCACCGTCGGCCCCTTCGCGCGCCTGCGCCCCGGGGCCGAGCTGGCCGAGGACGTGCACATCGGCAATTTCGTGGAAATCAAGAACGCGCTCATCGACGAGGGCGCCAAGGTCAATCACCTGACCTATATCGGCGACGCCGAGGTGGGCTCCCGCACCAACATCGGCGCGGGCACCATCACCTGCAATTACGACGGCGTGATGAAGCACCGCACCACAATCGGCGCGGATGTCTTCATCGGGTCGAACACCATGCTTGTGGCCCCGGTCAGCGTCGGCGACGCCGCCATGACCGCCACCGGCACCATCGTCACCCAGGACGTCCCCGAGGGCGACCTGGCCATTGGCCGCGTCCAGCAGAGCAACAAACCGGGCCGCGCGCGCAAGCTCATGCAGTTTCTGCGCGCCAAGAAGGCAAAACAGCAGGAGGGCCGCTAAATGTGCGGAATCGTTGGCGTTCTGGGCAATCACGAGGCCGCGCCCATCCTGGTCGAGGCGCTCAAGCGGCTGGAATATCGCGGCTATGACAGCGCGGGCATCGCCACTGTGAACCAGGGCCGGCTCGACCGCCGCCGCGCGGTGGGCAAGCTGGTCAATCTCAGCGATCTTCTGGTGCACGACCCGCTGCCCGGCAAATCCGGCATCGGCCACACCCGCTGGGCCACCCACGGCGCGCCGACCACCAACAACGCGCACCCGCATCAGGCTGGTCCGGTGGCCGTGGTGCACAATGGAATCATCGAGAATTACAAAGAGTTGCGGGCCGAAGTTGAGACCTCTGGCCTGACGCCCGTCACCGAAACCGATACCGAAACCGTGGCGCTTCTGATCCAGCATCACATGGCGCAGGGCCTCTCGCCGGTCGCGGCCGCCGACAAGACGCTCGCGCGGCTCGAGGGGGCCTTTGCCCTCGTCTTTCTCTTCGACGGCGAAGAGGATCTGCTGATCGCCGCGCGCAAGGGCTCGCCGCTGGCCATCGGGCATGGCGACGGCGAGATGTTCGTGGGCTCGGACGCCATCGCGCTGGCGCCGCTGACCGACCGCATCACCTATCTCGAAGAGGGCGACCGCGCCGTCGTCACCCGCGCAGGGGCCGAGATCGTGGATGCCACCGGGACCCCCGTTTCGCGCCCCGTCAAAACCGTCCGGATGGACGCCGCGCGGATCGACAAATCGGGCTATAAGCACTTCATGGCAAAGGAAATTGCCGAACAACCCACGGTGCTGGCCGATGCGTTGACGAGCTATCTCGACGGCGACGGAATCGCGCTGCCCGAGGGGCTCGATTTCACCGGAACCGAGCGCCTGACCATGGTCGCCTGCGGCACCGCCTGTTACGCCTGCCTGACCGCGAAATACTGGTTCGAGCAAATCGCCGGGCTGCCCGTCGAGGTCGATGTCGCCTCGGAATTCCGCTACCGCGAGCCGCCCATCACCCCCGGCACCACCGCGATTTTTGTCAGCCAGTCGGGCGAAACCGCCGACACCCTCGCCGCGCTGCGCTACTGCAAGGGCAAGGCCGACCGTATCTTGTCTGTGGTCAACGTTCCCGAAAGCTCGATCGCGCGGGAAAGCGACATCGCGCTGCCGATCCATGCCGGGGTCGAGATCGGCGTCGCCTCGACCAAAGCCTTCACATGTCAGCTCAACGTCTTGCTTTTGCTGGCTTTGCAGGCCGCGCATGAACGCGGGCGGCTGAGCGACGCCGCGCTGTCGCAGACCCTTGGCGCGTTGCGCGGGCTGCCGGGTGTGCTGAACGTGGCGCTGGAACGCGACAAGATCATCCGCAAGGCCGCCCGCCGCATCGCCGAGGCGCGCGACGTGCTCTTTCTGGGGCGCGGGCTGATGTATCCCCTGGCGCTCGAAGGCGCGCTGAAACTAAAGGAAATCAGCTATATACACGCCGAAGCTTATGCATCGGGAGAGCTCAAGCACGGCCCCATCGCACTGATCGACAAGACCGTGCCGGTGGTCGTCATGGCCCCCCGCGACGCGCTCTTCGACAAGACCGTGTCGAACATGCAAGAGGTCATGGCCCGCGGCGGCAAAGTGCTGCTGATCACCGACGCCGCGGGGGCCTCGGCGGCCGGCGGCGAGGTCTGGCAGACCATCATCCTGCCCGAGGTCGACGACCTGCTGACCCCGATCCTTTACGCTCTGCCTGCGCAATTGCTGGCCTACCACACCGCCGTCGCCAAGGGCACGGATGTGGACCAGCCGCGCAACCTGGCAAAATCCGTGACGGTGGAATGATGGGCAAGCAATTCGACAGCATCTCGGACGCGCATCGCACCTTTATCGAGGACCAGCACCTCTTTTTCACCGGCACCGCCGCGCCCACGGGTCGCGTCAACGTCTCACCCAAGGGCATGGACAGCCTGCGCGTGCTGGGGCCGAACCGGGTGATCTGGCTGAACCTGACCGGCTCGGGCAACGAGACCGCCAGCCACCTGGCCGAGGATCCGCGCATGACGCTGATGTGGGCCTCGTTCACGAAACGCCCTGAGATCCTGCGGCTTTACGGCACCGCGCAGACCCATCACCGCGACAGCCCCGACTGGTCGGAACTGGTGGCGCTGTTTGGCGACCCGCTGGGCGCGCGGCAGATCTACGACATGAAGGTCGAGATGGTGCAGACCTCTTGCGGCTATTCGATCCCGTTTTTCGACTATGCGGGCGAACGCGACACGCTGCGTAAGTGGACAGAGGACAAGGGCCCCAAGGGGATCGAGACCTATTGGGAGACACGCAACGCCACCTCGCTCGACGGGCGGCCGACAGGCATCGGCGCGAATCTGAAGAGGTAAGCGACTAGCCTTCTTCGCAATTTCATGAAATTGCGAAGAACCCGTCAGCCGCCCGCGAAAACCTCGATTTCCGGCAGATCCGTCAGCGGCGCACCGATCAGCCGCATCGCTGCCAGAGATATCCGGCTGCCCGCCGTCGTCGCCCCTTGGATCGGGATCAGATCGACCTGCGCCGACTTGCCCTGATAAACGATTCGCCCCTTCGCCGGCTCGGTCACCAAAGGCGTCTCAAGCCAGAACCCCGGCGCCGTCACATCGCCCAGCGAGGCCACGGTCACCCCTAGGCGGCGCTCGCCCGCGGGGACCGGCACGGCCGCCGCCTCGGCCCGTTCGGCGGCGGTGGTGGTGTCGAACTCCTCAACGGTGCGCGCGGTCTCGGGCGGGCGACGCGCGGCCATGCCGTCGGGCCGCGCCTCGGGCCGGGTCTGGCCTTCGGCCCCCGTCGGCGGCGACAAGATGGATTTCAGAAACCCCTCGCCGCAGGCGGCAAGGAAAAGGGCGGGAAGAAGGGCGATCAGCAGGCGCATGGGCCAAAGCCTAAGACCTTGGTCTTGCCCCTGCAATGGCCCGCGCGCACTTGCCACCGCCCACGCGCGAGATTACGTTCATTCTCATGACCCAGCCGCTTATCGACCCGTTCCTGCGCCCGATCTCGTACCTGCGTGTCTCCGTCACGGACCGCTGCGATTTCCGCTGCGTGTATTGCATGTCCGAGAACATGACCTTTCTGCCGAAGAAAGAGCTTCTGACGCTGGAAGAGCTCGACCGGATGTGTTCGACCTTTATTCGGCTGGGCGTGGAAAAGCTGCGCATCACCGGCGGCGAGCCTTTGGTCAGGCGCAATATCCTGAGCTTTTTCAACGCAATGACGCGCCATCTTGATGCGGGCACGCTGAAAGAGCTGACGCTGACGACCAACGGTTCGCAGCTGGAGAAATTCGCGGGCGATCTTTATGGCGCGGGCGTGCGGCGGGTGAACATCTCGATGGACACGCTGGACGAGCAGAAATTCGCCGACATCACCCGCTGGGGCCGCCTGCCGCAGGTGCTGCGCGGCATCGACGCGGCGCAGGCCGCCGGGCTGCGGGTCAAGATCAACGCGGTCGCGCTCAAGGGTTTCAACGAGGACGAGCTGTTCCGCATGACCGAATGGTGCGCCGAGCGCGACATGGACCTGACCTGGATCGAGGTCATGCCCATGGGCGACATCGGCAATGAGGATCGGCTGGGGCAATACTGGAAACTGTCGGATCTGCGGGCGCGGCTGGCCGAAAACTATACGCTGACCGACCTGCCCGAACGCACCGGCGGCCCCGCGCGCTATGTGCGGATCGAGGAGACGGGCCAGAAGATCGGCTTCATCACGCCGCTCACGCATAATTTCTGCGAAAGCTGCAACCGGGTGCGGCTGACCTGCACCGGCGAGCTCTTCATGTGCCTCGGGCAAGAGGATAACGCCGATCTGCGCGCCGCTTTGCGCAACCATCCGGGCACCGATGCACCGCTGGAAGAAGCCATTCGCGCCGCCATCGCGCTGAAGCCCAAGGGACACGATTTTGACTATTCCCGTCAATCGGTTGACGGGCGTGTTTCACGTCACATGAGCCATACCGGCGGCTGACATGGCAGAGCTGTCGGCGCGCATCGCACAAGGCCGGGGGGACGCGCCGGCCGATCTGGTGCTGCGCGGCGGGCGGATTTTCGACCTGATCACCGGTGAGATGCTGGAGGGCGACGTCGCCATTTGCGGCGATACTATCGTCGGCATCTGCGACGTTTACGATGGCACGGAAGTTGTTGATGTCTCTGGCTTAATCCTCGTCCCCGGATTCATCGACACACATCTGCACATCGAATCCTCGCTGGTCACGCCGTTCGAGTTCGACCGCTGCGTCGCCCCGCGCGGGGTGACGACAGCGATCTGCGACCCGCATGAAATCGCCAACGTGATCGGAGCGGCCGGGGTGCGCTATTTCCAGCAGGCCTCGGAACACACGCTGATCGACATCCGCGTGCAGCTGTCCTCTTGCGTGCCGTCGACACATATGGAGACCGCCGGGGCCGAGCTGAGCGCCGAGGATATCGCCGGGCTTATGGGTCATCCTTCGGGCATAGGCCTGGCGGAATTCATGAATTATCCCGGTGTGATACATCGCGATCCTGATGTTCTGCGCAAACTGGAGCTGTTTCAGGGCGGGCATATCGACGGGCATTGTCCGCTGCTGTCGGGCAAGGATCTGAACGGCTATATCGCCGCCGGCATTCGCACCGAACACGAGGCGACCAACCCCGAAGAGGCGCTGGAGAAGCTGCGCAAGGGGATGCGGGTTCTGATCCGCGAAGGCTCGGTCTCAAAGGATCTGGACGCGCTGCAACCGCTGCTGACCGAACGCACGGCGCCGTATATGTGCCTGTGCACCGACGACCGCAATCCGCTGGATATCGGCGAATACGGGCATCTGGATTACATGATCCGGCGGCTGATTTCGCTGGGCACCCCGCCGCTCGCCGCCTACCGCGCGGCGACGCTGTCGGCGGCGGAAGCCTTTGGGCTGAAGGATCGCGGCATGATCGCGCCGGGCAAGCGGGCGGATATCGTGGCGCTGGGATCGCTCGAGGCTTGCGACGCGCAGATGGTGTTCGCGGCCGGAACTAGGGTGAACGACGCAGCCTTTGCAGCGCGGGGATCGGTGGAACCTGTGGGCCGCGATTCGGTCCATGCGCCGAAGGTGACGGCGGCCAGCTTCCGCGCCACCGCCAACCGCGAGGACACCGACGTGATCGGCATCCGCGAAGGGCAGATCCTGACCGATCACCTGCACGAACGGATCGCCATCGCAGATGGCGACAAGCCCCCTGACCCCGCGCGCGACCTGGCGCGGATCGCGGTGGTCGAGCGGCACGGGCTGAACGGCAACATCGCCTGCGGTTTCGTGCGCGGGTTCGGGATGACCAAGGGGGCGATCGCCTCGACCGTCTGCCACGACCATCACAACATCGCCTGCGTGGGCATGGACTATGCCGACATGGCGGTCGCCGCGAACCGGCTGGGCGAAATCGAAGGCGGGTTCGTCGTGGCCGAGGGAGGCCGCGTTCTGGCGGAGCTGGCGCTGCCGGTGGCGGGGCTGATGAGCCTTGAGCCGTTCGAGGTCGTGCGCGACCGGCTGGAGGCGCTGCGCGCGGCGGCGAGATCGTTGGGGGTCACGCTGGAAGAGCCGTTCCTGCAGTTGGCCTTTCTGGCCTTGCCGGTGATTCCGGCGCTCAAGATCACCGATCGCGGCATGGTGGATGTGGTGAAATTCGAGATCATCACATAGGTCACCAATGCTGTCCCAGTGTTTCGCGCGCGAAACATTGGGACAGGAAGCATGACGTTTAACCTATTGATTTATTAACGATTATGAAGATAGACCTAAGGCTGAGGCCGGTCAGGCGGAGCCGCTCATCCGCCCTTGCGGGCGTCCTCGCGAGGAAAGGCCGCAAGGGCTTGAGGAGCTGCTCTTAAACCCGGCTGATCCGCCCGCCCCCCACTGGCGCGGCAACGCCCGTGGTGCCTGGGGCCGAGGTCGGCAGACCGCGCAGCACCCGGACGGCAAGATAGCCAAAAGCCTGCGCCTCGAGCATGTCGCCGTCGAGCCCCACATCCTCGACCGGCGCGACCGGGCAGTCGAGCCCGGCGGCCAGCATCTGCATCATCACCGGGTTGCGCCGCCCTCCGCCGGTGACCAGCACCCGGTCGGGCGGGGCCGGGCAATGCTCCATCCCGCGCATCACGGCAGCCGCGGCCATGGCCGTCATGGTGGCGGCCGCATCGGCATCGGAAAGCTCGCGCACCAGATCGAGCATAAGAGAGAAATCGTTCCGGTCCAGGGACTTGGGCGGAATTTTCAGGAAATAGGCCTCATCCAGGAAAAGCTCGAGCGCGCCGTCCACCACCGTGCCCTCCGCGGCCAAAGCGCCGTCGCGGTCGAAGGACCAACCGCGGCGCTCGGCCACCAGATCGTTGATCGGCGCGTTGGCGGGGCCGGTGTCGAAGGCCAACAGCGCGCCCTCGTCCTCGGGCGCCGCGCGGCGCGGATCGATCCAGGTCAGGTTGCCCACGCCGCCCAGGTTGAGGAACGCCAGCGGCGCCTCGGCCCCGATCCACCCTGCGCAGGCAAAGTGAAAGAACGGCGCCAGCGGCGCGCCCTGCCCGCCCAGCTCGACATCGGCGCTGCGGAAATCCCAGACCACGTCGCGACCCAGCGCCTCGGCCAAGGCGTCGCCGTCGCCCATCTGGTGGGTGCCGCGCCCGCCCGGATCATGCGCCAGCGTCTGGCCGTGAAAGCCGATCACCTCCGAGCCCTCGAGCCCCGACAGCACCTCGACATGGGCGTCATGCAACACCTGCGGCGCGCGCCCCAGATCGTCGTCGGGCCAGCGCCCCAGCACCGCCTTCAGCGAAGCGCGTTCGTCCTCGGTATAGGGGCGGTAGGCGCTGTCGCCGAACGCCTCGATCGTCCGCCCATCGGTCAGCACCATCGCCGCGTCGACCCCGTCGAGCGATGTGCCCGACATCGCCCCCAGCGCCCAGACAGGCGCCCAGACCGGCGCCTTGTGCTTTTGCCCCAACTTGCCCTTCAACTTCGCCCGTCCCGGTCTTATAGCTGCCGCCGTCAGTAATACGAGGTGGCCCCATGACCTACCATCCCAAATCGGACTTCATGCGCGTCATGATCGAGCGCGGCTTTCTGGCCGATTGCACCGATTATCAGGGCCTCGACGAGGCGCTGAGCAAGGGGGTCGTGCCGGGCTATATCGGTTTCGACGCCACGGCCAAGTCGCTGCACGTGGGCAGCCTCATCCAGATCATGATGCTGCGGTGGCTGCAGAAGACCGGCGGCAAGCCGATCACGCTCATGGGCGGCGGCACCACCAAGGTGGGCGACCCGAGCTTTCGCGCCGACGAGCGCCCGCTGCTGACGCCGGAAGAGATCGACGGCAATATCGCCGGGATTCAGCAGGTCTTTGCCAAATACATCGCCTATGATGAGGGGCCCATGCCCTCGAGCAGCGAAGCGGTCGGGCCGCAAAATGCCGCGCTGATGCTGAACAATGCCGAATGGCTGGACGATCTGAACTATCTGGATTTCCTGCGCGACATCGGGAGGCATTTCAGCGTCAACCGGATGCTGAGCTTCGAGAGCGTGAAATCGCGGCTCGACCGCGAGCAGTCGCTGTCGTTCCTGGAATTCAACTACATGATCCTGCAGGCCTACGACTTCCTCGAGCTGAACCGGCGTTACGGCTGTCTCTTGCAGATGGGCGGGTCGGACCAGTGGGGCAATATCGTCAACGGGATCGACCTGACGCGCCGGGTGCTCGACCATGAGATTTACGGCCTGACCTCGCCGCTACTGACGACCTCGGACGGCAAAAAGATGGGCAAGTCGGCGGACGGTGCGGTGTGGCTGAACGCAGACATGCGTTCGCCCTACGAGTTCTGGCAGTTCTGGCGCAACACCACGGATGCGGATGTTGGCCGGTTCCTCAAGCTCTACACCGAGCTGCCGGTGGAGGAGTGCGAGCGGCTGGGCGCGCTGAAAGGGGCCGAGATCAACGAGGCCAAGATCGTTCTGGCCAATGAGGTCACCACGCTCTGCCACGGGGCGGAGGCCGCGGCGGCCGCCGCGGCGACGGCGCGCGAGGTGTTCGAGAAGGGCGGCGTGGGCGACGATCTGCCGACGCTGGAAATCGGCGCGGCAGAGCTCGGCGACGGGATTTCCGTGGTGCAGCTGATCGTGCGCGCGGGGCTGGCGAAATCCGGCAAGGAGGCCAAGCGTCTGATCGCCGAACATGGGGCAAAGATCGACGATGCGCCGCTGACCGACGCAGGCCTGATGATCGACCGGGGCGCGCTGGCCGCGCCGATCAAGCTAAGCGCCGGCAAGAAGCGCCATGCGCTGGTGCGCTTGGCCGACTGAGTGCACGGGACGGGGCCGAGCCGGAATTTTCAGAAAATTCCGGACCGAAGTCTTCGCAAGACTTCGTATCGTTTTCTTTGCAAGAAAACGGCCTACCGCCCCAGCATCCACTTCCCTTGAGGCCAGAACGCGTGGAAGGCAAAGGCGAACATGACGTCGTGCGGCACATCGCGCCCCTGCGCGTCGCGCACCCGCACCGATCCCACGTCACGCCCCTCCGCGATCCGCCCGGTATCCAGCGCCGAGGCCTGCCCGGGCCGCCAGCTGATCGTCACACCCGCCTCGCGGATCTCCCCCTCGCGCGCCAACCGGTCCATCGGCCAGGCCCGGTCGCCAACCCGCACCACGCGCATCAGCGCCGGCACCCCATGGGGCGGCGGATCGCCAGAATAAAGAAACGGCCGTTTCGAACTGTCGTAGCCCACATAAGGATTGCGCCCGTAATCGCGCGGATACCCCGGCTCGTCCATGACCAGCCCTTGTGGATTGCGCGCCCGAAATTCAGCGAAGCTCTCCATCCAGCTGGGCACCTGATCGAGCCGCATCCCCGTCAGTTCGCCGACGATGGCCTCCCCCAGCGCCTGTTGCCACCAGCTCTGGGTCTCGCGGTCGTACATCACCATGTCCGAATGGCGCAGCTTGCCCGACACGCCGAAACTCAGTACCCGCCCCCCGACACGCCGGTCGAAGGTCAGTGCCGAATTGCACAGCGGGCAAAACGTGACCGCCACGGGCACCCCGCCCACGCTGTCGTTGACGATCTCGTGCCACGTCAGATAGCGCAACGGATAGGCGCGCGGCTCTGCCCCCGCGATCTCGACCGCGATCACAGGCTCGGTCCCTTCGATCCGCTCTTCCTCCGCCACGCTCAGAAACACCGGATCGTCGAGCGCCGGGATGCCGTCCTTCGGCGGCCCGCCCGACAGGATCTCGACCCAATTCTCCACGCTGGTCGTTTCGAAATCGGTCCGCGGCCATTCGTGCCGCCAGAATTCCGGGCTGGCCCAGACCGCCTGCCCCAGGCCGGCCAGAACCACAACCCATACCGCCAGCATCCGCATCGCCGCACCTCCCCATACACGCACCACCAGCTTGCTCCAGGCACCCCGACACGCGCCACCCCTCACACGCGCTTGTGACCTGGCGCGATACACCCATGCTTCTTCTTGGCAAAAATACTCCGGGGGAGACGTGCCACAGGCACGGCGGGGGCAGCGCCCCCGACGGATCGGCTGCGCTCTGCGCAGCCGATCCCCAACAAAAAAGCGCGGCCCCCAAAAGGGGCCGCACCGCAGGATCGCCAAAAGGCGAAAAGATCAGTCGGTCACCGTCACCGATTGCATCACGTCCGGCGCGCCGATCACCGCGCCGTTGGGGCCGGTGCCGCGCTTGATGGCGTCGACCACCTCCATCCCACCCGTCACCTCGCCCACGACGGTGTATTGCCCGTTCAGGAACGGGCCCGGCGCGAACATGATGAAGAACTGCGAATTGGCGCTGTCCGGGCTCTGGCTGCGCGCCATGCCCACGACCCCGCGATCGTAATTGATGTCCGAAAACTCCGCCTTCAGATCAGGCCGGTCCGACCCGCCCCGCCCGGCCATGCGCATGTCGCCGCCCAACTTGCCGAACTCGACGTCGCCGGTCTGTGCCATGAAGCCGTCGATCACGCGGTGGAAAACCACCCCGTCATAGGCGCCCTCGGCGGCCAGCGCGGCGATCTGCGCCACATGATTGGGCGCCACATCCTCGAAGAGATCCACGGTGACGGTGCCATTGGCCCCCTCGCCCGCGATTTCGATCTGCAGGCCGGTGGCCAGCGCCGGGCTCGCCATCAGCGACAGGACAAGAGCCAGCTTACGCATCCGCCGCCACCTTCACGCTGATCATCCGGTCGGGGGTCGCGGGCGGCTCGCCGCGGGTGATCGCGTCCACATGCTCCATCCCCGAGATCACCCGGCCGTAGACCGTGTACTGCCCGTTGAGAAAGTGGTTGTCCTTGAAGTTGATGAAGAACTGCGAATTGGCGCTGTTGGGGTTCTGCGACCGCGCCGCCCCCAAAGTTCCGCGATCGTGCGGCAGTTTGGAAAACTCCGCCGGCAGGTCGGGCAGATCGGATCCGCCGGTCCCGGCTCTCCGCAGGTCAAAGCCGTCTTCCATGTCGCCGTGCTGCACGTCGCCGGTCTGGGCCATGAAGCCGTCGATCACGCGGTGGAACGCGACGTTGTCGTATTCCCCCGCGCGGGCCAGCTCTTTCATGCGCTCGGCATGTTTGGGGGCCACGTCGGGCAAAAGCTCGATGGTGACGGTGCCGCCTTTCAGCTCCATCAGGATGGTGTTTTCGGGGTCTTTGATATCGGCCATGTGGCGCTCCCATGCGTTAAGTCTTGCGCTTTAGGTAACGAAGCCCCGCGCGATTGCCAAGAGAGCCGCATTGACGCCGCGCCCGTGACGCGCGAAACCACGCGCAACCCAACCGACGGAGGACGCCATGGCCTGGAAGACGCTCGACGATATGGATCTCAAGGACAAGCGCGTGCTGACGCGCGTCGACATCAATGTGCCCGTCGAGGCGGGCCGCGTCACCGACGCCACGCGGATCGAACGCATCGCGCCCACGGTGCGCGACATTCTGGCGGCGGGCGGCAAGCCCGTGCTGCTGGCGCATTTCGGCCGCCCCAAGGGCCAGCGCGTCGACGACATGAGCCTGCAGCCGCTGATCCCCGCGCTTGAGCAGCATCTGGGCGCGCCGGTGGTCTTTGCCGCCGATTGCATCGGTCCCGCGGCCGAGGCGGCGGCGGACGCCCTGCAGCCCGGCCAGGTGCTGCTGCTCGAGAACACCCGTTTTCACGCGGGCGAGGAAAAGAACGCCCCCGAACTGGCCGCCGCAATGGCGCGCCTGGGCGATGTCTATTGCAACGACGCTTTCTCGGCGGCGCACCGCGCCCATGCCTCGACCGAAGCGCTGGCGCATCTTCTCCCTTCCTGCGCGGGCCGGTTGATGCAGGCGGAACTCAGCGCGCTGGAAAAGGCGCTCGGCGCGCCCGAGCGGCCGGTGGTTGCCGTGGTGGGCGGGGCCAAGGTGTCGACCAAGCTGGAATTGCTGTCGAACCTCGTCGAAAAGGTCGACATCCTGGTGATCGGCGGCGGAATGGCCAACACGTTCCTTGCCGCGCAGGGGATCGACGTGGGCAAGTCGCTTTGCGAACACGACATGACCGGCACCGCGAAAGACATCGCCGAGAAGGCCGCCAGAGGCGGTTGCGAGATCCTGCTGCCGCGCGACGTCGTTGTGGCCTGGGAATTCAAGGAAGGGGCGGACAGCAAGGTCGTCAAGGCCGAAGACTGCCCCGCCGATGCGATGATCCTCGACGCCGGGCCCGACAGCGTCGCGCATATCTGCCAGACCTTCGACCGCGCCAAGACGCTGATCTGGAACGGCCCGCTGGGCGCTTTCGAGATCGCGCCGTTCGATGCGGCCACCAACGCGGCGGCGGCCTATGCGGCGGGCCTGTCGCGCTCGGGCAAGCTGGTGTCGGTGGCGGGCGGCGGCGACACGGTGGCGGCGCTCAACAAGGCAGACGCGGCCGAGGCCTTTACCTATATCTCGACCGCCGGCGGCGCCTTTCTGGAATGGATGGAGGGCAAGACCCTGCCCGGCGTCGCGGCGCTGGGATAAAACCCCGAAGCCTTTGCAGATTTGCCACGCCGGCCAGCCCGCGCGGCTTTTTTGCGAATCGGGTGAATGTGAGGGATTCACAGGCCCGCGCAACTGTGTCATGATTCCGTCACGCGCCCGGGCAAGAGGCGCGGAACAGAGGCGCAGCATGACCACTCGTCGCAACAGACCGGCCCTTGGGGCCCTTGTCTTCTTCGCCGTGGCGACCAGCCTTGGCGCCTATTTCGCCTTTGCCGCCGTGCAGGGCGATTTCGGCCTCTTCCGCCGCGCCGAGATCCAGCTCGAAGGCCATGAACTGGCGCAGGAACTGGCCACGCTCGAGGCCGAGGTCGCGCGGATGGAAAACCTCACCCGCCGCCTGTCGGACGAGTATCTCGATCTCGATCTGGTCGACCAGCAGGTCCGCGACGTGCTGGGCCTGATCCGCGCAGATGAAATCGTGGTGCGCTGAGCGCGCGGGAAATTTCAAGTTTAGGAAGTCAGGGCCGCCCTAGGGTCGGCGCCCCAAGTCGCGGAATCAAGGCCGAAGGCCGCCGCGACCAGCGCCTGCCCGTCCCGGCGGGCTGGCGCTTTGGTGACGTGAGCGCGCCGCTCGTTCGGAGCAATGACTGGGTGGGGATAAAGCGCGCAGACCGGACGTTACAGCGCCATCCCACGGGCAGGCACTGGTTGCGGCTCTTCCTCATCATAGGCTCCCACACAAAACGGCCCGATGCCACCGCACCGGGCCGTTCCAAGGGCTCATCCGAACCTTACTTGCGGCGCTTGAGGCGGCGTTCGGCGTTGTCGATCACCGACCCCAGGACGCCGCGCAGCTTCATCACCTCGATGGATTTTTCCATCACGTCGACGGCCTGATCCTCTGCGCCCGCCTCCTCGAGCGCCTCGGCCAGAGCGCGCAGCTGACCGAAATAGGGGATGTGCCCCATGGTGTCGGCCACCGTCGCCGGTTCCTTGAGAAGCACCTCGGTTTGGGCCTTGGCCGCCTGGCTGACCTTCTTGTCGCGCGTCGCGATCCCGAGGCTGGCGCGGTCGGCCCCGGCCTCGAGCACCTTGAAGTCGCGCAGATCGGGCGTCGTCAGCGCAAGCTCGGCCATTGCCGCCGCCGGATGCCCGGGCACCGCTTCGACCATGTGGCGCAGGGTGTCTTCGGCCTTGTCCAGCGTCGGCGCGCCGCCGAAGGTCAGCACGCGGGCCACGTCCTCGGTGAAGTAGTCGGGCGCGACCATTGCCTCTTCGCCGCTCTGGGGCGGCGCCACGTAAAGCCGCAGCACGTTGCTGACCACGATCTCGCCGCCCATGTCGATGGCCGCCTGCAGCTTGTAGAAGCCCGGCTCGTCGACCATCCAGCCGCTGGTGGCGTTGGACACCATATGCGCGCCGTACATCGACTCGCCCGGGTCGATCTTTTCGGCGTGAGGCTCATGACAGCGCGTGATCATGGGCTGCCACTGCCGGGTCGGCCCGCCTTCGCGCTGGATGAACACCGTCACGTGGCGGCCGTCCTCCAGCAGGTCGGGATCCTGCATCACCGGCTGGGGGCCGGTGTTGGTCAGCTTGAGCTCCATCGTCACCGGTTCGAGGAAGCGATAGGCGTTGGTGCCGCGGTTGGGCCGAATCTGCAGCGCCCAGTTGCCGGTCTGCATCAGCGCGTTCGGGGCCTCGAAGCCGTGGTTCACAAACCAGTCCGAATTGCCCATCTGCACGAAGCGGCGCGGCGCATGGCGCATGAACACCAGTTCGTCATCCGAGAACCGGAAGCGGAAGTCGCTGAAGAACGTGTTTTCGCCACCCGCGACGCGGAACGGATAGTTCATGAACGACCGCGACTCGGGCTCGTTGGCCAGCGGGATCCAGGGATCGCCGGGGGCCTGCGGCGCACCCAGCGCCTTCTGCCAGGCATGCGCGAGGTTGAAGCCGTGGCCCATCTCGTGCACCGCCGTCCAGAACTGCATCCGGTTGCGCCAGGCCTGCGCGTTGGCATCGCCCGGAGGCGCGTCCTGAATGAAGCTGTCGGTGAAGATCGCCGTGCCCTGCCGGTGGTTCGCGCCGATGTCGTCGAACATCACGCCGCCCAGCGACCGCCCCTGATCGTGGCGCGCGGCATAGAGCACCCACATCGCCCATTGCGGCCGGTCGGCGAAGCGCGACCAGTAGGTGACCATGGCGTTGTGCATCTCGGTGTCGGACCAGGTGCCGTTGGCATTGGCCCCCGAGGTGGGGATCACCGTGGTGTTGGGCGACATGGTCACGTCGAACCCGGCGCGCTCATAGATCGTCGCCAGCGAGAGCGTCTCGGACGGCAGGCTGGCGGGACGGTTGGGATGCGAACCGGTGTCGTAGGCCGTCACGATGGTGCCGGCGTTGGCCACGCGGTCGACCTCGAACTCGACGTTGTCGAACCGGGTGGACTGGAACGTCAGATCGTAGGTCCGCGGGGTGGTGCCGCCGCCCGACAGCTCCAGCGTATATTCGTTATAGCGGAAGCTGCGCACCGCACGGGCGCGGAAGGTCACCGTGGTGCCAGGGATCGCACCGGGATCGCCGTCACGATAGACGATGTTGGCGGTCACCTCGCGGTTGTTGCTGCCGATGCACCGGTCCGAGGTGACCTCGGCGATCACATGCGCGGTCTGGCGCGGGAAGAGCCGCGACAGCTCGATCGAGATGCGGTTCTGCGGCGTGAAGCGGTCCACGTCGACGCGTACCGTGATATTCAGCAGGTTGATCGGCAGCACAGGCCCGGGCACCAGCGGCGGGATCGTGGGACGGCGCGGCACGATGGGGCCGGGCTGCGGCACCGGGATCGGCTGCGGAATCGGCTGAGGCTGCGGCAGAGGCACCGGGCGCAGACGCGGCTGATAGCTGTAGCGCCCGCTGACCGGCGCGCAGAAACGCGGGAACGGCGGCCACGGCACGGGCAGCGGCCGCGGGAGCGGCACCGGCGCAGGCTGCGGAAACGGGCGCGGGATCGGCCCGGGTATGGGCCCCGGAATCGGGCCCGGGATCGGGCCGCCGGGCACGGGTGTCAGCTGATTGGCATCGAAACCCGAGGGATCGGCCCCCTCCTCCATCTGGCCCGGAACATAGTCGGGATGCTCTTCGTCGGGCAGCGTGGCTGCGGGGTTCTGGTCTTCGGTTTGGGGTCCGGACACGCCGGATTTGGGCGTTCTCGCCATGACAAGTCTCCTGATTCGAAAAGGTTTGGTCTTTAAAATCCGCGGCCGGCCTGGCCGGCGACTGCGTCAGAGATACCCCGGCCGCCGGGCGGTCGATGTCACATCGAGCGCGCCGTCCTGCCAGGCGATGACGTAGAATGGCGTGGTTGCGTCGACCGTCACGGTCACGGATACGGGCTTGGTCTCGGGCCTTGAGGCATCAGCGACCCGAAGGGTCACCTCCTTTCCGTCGGGCAATGACAGGGGCATGATGTTCGCGAGCCCGGTCATCAGCTTGGTACGCGCCAGAAATTCGGCGCGCGGTTCCGCATCGACGACAAGGGTGACGGTCTGACCGGTAAAGCCTTCGGTGAATTGAAACTCGAAATCGGCCATGGTCGAACCATCCGTCATCGCGCGCAGGAATGTAAGGGGCAAAATCGCCCCGGCGGCGGCGTTCAAAATCAAGATGCGTCGCGTGACGGCCATCTTTGCCCCCAACCGCAATACACGTAATAGGTGAAGCTTATCACCAAGATCGCCCTGTCTCCAACGGTGGTATCCCACCAGTCATCCGGGGCGAAACGCGAAACGGCCGCTCCCGGTTAAGGGAACGGCCGTCTGGCTGCATAGGAAGGACGGCCTAGCCGAAAAAGTAGGAATCGTCGGGCATCGGGCCAGAGAGGTCCGAGCCGTCGCGCGGATCGTCCAGCACGGTGTCATAGCCCATGTCCTCGAGCGCGGCGACGGACATGGTCGACAGGTAGTTGGAGCCGTTGATGTAGCCGGTCATGATCTCGCCGACGAAGAGCAGCTCGTCCCAGTGGCCGCCCGCGGTGCCGCTGCCGCCGTCGGTTTCGATCGGGATACCCGCGTCGCGCCCGCCGTCGGCATTGTAGATGTCGGTGAATTCGGTCCGATAGAAATCGTTCGCGAGGTCGCCGGTAAAGCGCAGATCACCGCCCGCGACGCTGCCCGTGGCCAGCCCCATATAGCTCCACATGGTGCCGAACCCCAGCGAGTGCAGCATCTCGTGCAGGATGATGTCGTCCCAGAGCCCCCGGCCGTCGTAGGTTTCGGCGTCGGCGACGTCGAACTCCATGATGGCGGTGGCCGGCAGATAGCTGCCGCCGCGCACAGCGGTCGGACCCGCGCGGCCCAGCACGCCGCCGCTGCCGTCGATGTCGATCAGCGAGGCGTCGATCGAGATGTCGTCGATCCGGCTGCCGCCGCCGATCACGTCGGTGACATCCCCCAGGATCAGCCCCGAGATGAAATCGGCCGACGCGATAAAGGCGTCCTGCAGGGCGGTGGTCCAGGTGCCCGAGAAGATGATCTCGACGTTGTAGGTCGTGGCCGCGTCGCCGCCGCTGGTGTATTCGGTCAGAACGCCGGGATCGGTGGGGGTGGTGTCGCCGCCGCCCTTGTCGGGCTTGCCGCCGCCGCCACCGCCGCCACCGCCGGAATCGGGCTTGCCGCCGCCGCCGCCCCCGCCATCGGTCTTGTCGGGCTTGGCCGCGCTCCAGAGATCGGTGCGCAAAAGCGCGGGGCCGCGATGATCGGAATCCGGCGGCTCGAAGACGAATTCATCGTCGCGGTTGAAAAGGGCGTTGGAAAACGGAAGGGCCATCTGATCTGTCACTTTCTGTTTCAGGTCTTGCGTTCACAGATCGCCGGCGCGCCCCCGACACGGGATCAGAACACGGCAGGATGGTCGCCGAAATGTGGCAGAAAAAAGGCCGCCCGGTGCCGGACGGCCTGTTTCAAGTCCCCTGTGATGGAAACACTCTGTTTACCGGTGCGTCTCAGCCGATCAGTTCGAGACCCGAGAAGAAATAGGCGATCTCGACCGCAGCGGTCTCGGGCGCGTCGGAACCGTGGACCGAGTTTTCGCCGACGGATTCGGCGAATTCGGCGCGGATGGTGCCCGGTGCCGCGTCGGCGGGGTTGGTGGCGCCCATGACTTCGCGGTTCTTGGCAATGGCGCCTTCGCCTTCGAGCACCTGCACGACCACCGGCTCGGAGGCCATGAATTCGCACAGCTCGTCGTAGAAGGGGCGTTCGGCGTGGACCTTGTAGAACTCGCCCGCCTGCGCCTTGGTCAGGTGGATGCGCTTCTGCGCGACGATGCGCAGGCCGGCCTCTTCGAACTTGGCGTTGATCTTGCCGGTGAGGTTGCGGCGGGTGGCGTCGGGCTTGATGATCGAGAGGGTGCGTTCCATGGGGCTGCTCCGTTGGCGATGAATAATTGAGCGCGCGGTTAGCATGGGCGCGCGGGATTGGAAAGAGCCAAGGGCGCGGGCGGTCCGTCTGTGGCGGGCTGCGGGAGTGAGGGGCCAGCCCCTCACACTCCCCGGGATATTTTGGATCAGTGAAAGGGGGATGACGGGCTGGCATGGCGCCGGGGGCTCTGCTATGGCGCGGCCATGTTGAGGATCCGTGAGATCAATTATTCGGTGGAAGGGCGGCCTTTGTTCGAGGCGGCCTCGGCGACGATTCCCGAAGGTCACAAGGTGGGGCTGGTGGGCGCCAACGGCGCGGGCAAGACCACGCTCTTTCGGCTGATCCGGGGCGAGCTGACGCTGGACGGGGGCGAGATCTCGCTGCCGTCGAAGGCGCGGATCGGCGGGGTGGCGCAGGAGGTGCCGGCCTCGGAGACAAGCCTGCTGGACACGGTGCTGGCCGCCGATACCGAGCGCGCGGCGCTCATGGCCGAGGCGGAGGCGGCGGAGGACGGCGCGCGCATCGCCGAGGTGCAGACCCGGCTGGCGGATATCGACGCCTGGTCGGCGGAGGCGCGGGCGGCGAGCATTCTGAAGGGGCTGGGGTTCGACGATGCCGAGCAGCAGATGCCGTGCAGCGCCTTTTCGGGGGGCTGGCGGATGCGGGTGGCTTTGGCGGGGGTGCTCTTTGCGCAGCCCGACCTGCTGCTCTTGGACGAGCCGACCAACTATCTTGATCTCGAGGGGGCGCTGTGGCTGGAAAGCTATCTGGCGCGCTACCCCCATACGGTGATCATCATCAGCCACGACCGCGGGCTTCTGAACCGCGCGGTGGGGTCGATCCTGCATCTGGAGGGACGCAAGCTGACGCTCTGGCAGGGGCCTTACGACCAGTTTGCGCGCCAACGCGCTGCGGTGCGCGCGCAGCAGGCCGCGCAGGCCAAGAAGCAGGACGCGCGGCGCGCCCATCTGCAGGCCTTCGTGGACCGCTTCAAGGCCAAGGCGAGCAAGGCCAAGCAGGCGCAGAGCCGGGTCAAGATGCTTGAACGGATGGAGCGGATCACCGCGCCCGAGGATGTGGCCCGCCGGGTCTTTACCTTTCCCACGCCCGACCAACTGAGCCCGCCGATCATTCATATCGAGGACGGGCGCACCGGTTACGGCGACCGGCTGGTGCTGCGCGACCTGAACCTGCGCATCGACCAGGACGACCGCATCGCGCTTTTGGGCAAGAACGGTCAGGGCAAGTCGACGCTGGCCAAGCTCTTGTCGGACCGGCTGGCGATGATGGGCGGGCGCAAGACCGCCAGTTCCAAGCTGCGCATCGGCTATTTCGCGCAGCATCAGGTGGATGAGCTGCATGTGGACGAGACGCCCTTGCAGCATCTGCAGAGGATGCGGCCCGAGGCGGCCCCGCCCAAGCTGCGCGCGCAGCTGGCGGGCTTCGGGCTGATGGCCGAGCAGGCCGAGACCGAGGTCGGGCGGCTCTCGGGCGGGCAGAAGGCGCGTCTGTCGCTGCTTTTGGCGACGCTGGATGCGCCGCATCTGCTGATCCTCGACGAGCCGACCAACCATCTGGACATCGAGAGCCGCGAGGCGCTGGTGGAGGCGCTGACCGCTTATGACGGCGCGGTGATCCTGGTCAGTCACGACATGCATCTGCTGAGCCTGGTGGCCGACCGGCTGTGGCTGGTCAAGGATGGCACGGTGCGCCCCTTCGACGAGGATCTGGAGGCGTATCGCGCGCTGCTGCTGGCCTCGGACAAACCCGCGCGGTCGCCCCGGCGCGAGGCGCCCAAGCCCCGGAAGGCCAGCCGCGACGAGATCCTCGCGCTGCGCGCCGATGTGCGCAAATGCGAGGAGCGCGTCGGCAAGATCAACGCCATGCGCGACAAGCTGGCCACGAAACTGGCCGATCCCGCGCTTTATGAAGAGACCCGTGTCGGCGAGCTGGAAACCTGGAACCGCAAGTACGCCGAGGTGATGGAGGGGCTCGACAAGGCCGAGACACTCTGGATGGCGGCGCTGGAAAAGCTTGAGCGGGCGGAAAAAGCCTAGGGTTCGGGCGGTTGCGTGTTAGGCTGGCCCGGATTTATTTTCCGAAAGGTCCTTCGTCATGTCCGATTTCCACTGGGTGACGTTCCTGCGCGTCTGTTTTCCCGACATCATCGCCGCCGCCGACCGTCGCTTTCCGGCCATGCCGGGCGCGGATATCTGGCGGTTCTGCCCGACCCAGAGGCTGGGGCCCGAGGGCATCCCGAGCTATGCCTCGGATGTATGGTGCGGCATGGCCGTTTTTGACGACGAGGAAGCGGCGCGGGCGGCCTTTGACGATCCGCAGGCGCATCTGCCCTTTTTGGCCGAAGCGGAAAACGTCTGGGTCGCGCTCGCCGTTCCCTTTGCGCATCGCGGCGCGGTGAAGTGGCGCGACGCGGTGGAGACCGATAGCGCGCTGCGGGTCTGCCGCACGCCGCCCGAGGGCACGCTGGCGGTGGTGACCTCGGCGGGGTTCGACGCGGACAGCGCGGTGCCGATGGCGCGGCGGCTGGACTTCGCCCGGGGGGTCGAGGCGGTGCTCAAGGGCTATGCCGAGGCACCCGGCAACATCTTTCGCGATGTCGGCAACGGCGCGGGCGTGGACGGGCGCGACGGGCTGACGCTGTCGCTCTGGGACAGCGACGCGGCCATGGTGCAGGCGGCCTATAAGCCGGGCGTGCATCGCGGACAGATGGACGGGCATTTCGGCGACGCCATGTTCGACCGGTCGTCCTTTTCGCGCTTTCGCGTGCAGGGGATGCGCGGCGATTGGGGCCGGGCCGCCGCGGCGGCCTGAGCCCTTGCGCGGACAGCGCAAACGTGGTTGAGCCCATGGGCATGGACACGACCTTTCTCATCAGCGCCTTCGTCACGCTCTTCGTGGTGATCGACCCGATCGGGCTGACCCCGATCTTCATCGCGTTGACGCAGGGCGCGGATGCGGCGCACAGGCGCGCGGTGGCGCTGAGGGCCTGCGGGATCGCGGCGGTGCTGCTCATGCTCTTTGCCTTTCTGGGCGAGGCGGTGCTGGGGTTCATCGGCATTTCCATGCCGGCCTTCCGCATCGCGGGGGGCATTCTGCTGTTCCTGACCGCGCTCGACATGCTGTTCGAGCGCCGCACCAAGCGGCGGTCGGACAGTGCCGAGGACGAGGACAAGCCCGACCCCTCGGTCTTTCCCATCGCCATCCCGCTGATCGCCGGGCCCGGGGCGATCGCCTCGATGATCCTGCTGGTGGGCCAGACGAACGACGCCGCAGGCATGGCCGCGGTGCTGGGGGTGATGCTGGGGGTCGTGGGGATCGTGTTCCTGTTCTTTCTGAGCGCCGGGTTGATCGAACGGGCGCTTGGCAAGATCGGCATCACCGTCGCCACGCGGCTGCTGGGGATGCTGCTGGCGGCGCTGTCGGTGCAATTCGTGCTGGACGGGCTGCGCACCTTCGGGCTGGCGGGCTGACGCAGGCTCTGTGAAAAGCGGCCGCGCGTGCCTACATCAGGAGGGTGGCAACGGACGGAGCGGCGCCCCCATGTCGGAATTCGAAATCGGCAATCTTCTCTATCTTATTCTGCTGGGATCCGTGCTGGTGTTCTGGGTCTTCGTGCAGAACCGCGAGAAGCTGGGGCAGAAGCTGCAACAGATGGTGGTCTGGGGGCTGATATTTCTCGGCACGATCGCGGCAATCGGGCTCTGGGAGGACATCCGCCGCACCGTGATCCCGACCCAGGCGGTCTTTGCCGAAGAGGGCCGGATCGAGCTGCCGCGCAGCCCGGACGGGCATTATTATGCCACCGTCGATCTCAACGGCGTGCCGACGCGCTTCGTGGTGGACACCGGGGCGACGTCGATCGTGCTGACGCTCGAAGACGCCCGGCGCGCCGGGATGGGCGAGGATGGGCTGATCTTCTTTTCCGAGGCGATGACCGCCAATGGCCCGGTGCGCACGGCGCCGGTGACGCTGAAGAGCGTGGCCATCGGCCCCTTCGTCGACCGCGACGTGCCGGCCTTCGTCAACGAAGGCGAGATGGAGCAATCGCTGCTCGGCATGAGCTATTTGCAGCGCTATGCACGGCTGGAAATCTCGGACGGACGACTGGTGCTGGAACGCTGACGCCGGGGCCATTTTTCGTGACGAAAAATGATCCGGAATTTTGAGGAAAATTCCGGCGCGGCGGTCAGCGTTCGGCTTTCATTTCCCAGCGGCCCGATTCCTCGGACCAGTATTGCGCCGCACATCCTGCGTCCGTCAGCCGCTTCCATTCTTCGCGCGCGGCCTGCACCGCCGCCGGATCATTGCCGTCGAAAAGCACGCAGGCGCGTTCCAGCGCCTGTACCTCGGCCGGATCGAGTGCCGCGCCGTCCACCGCCATGACGCATTGCGGCGCGTTGGCGGCCTCAACTGCGGTGGTCAAAAGCACCGGCTGCAAAGCATCGTGGTCGCCCCCCGCCAGACCATGCGGCAGAAACCCGTCCTCCGCCCCCAGCCAGAGCCGTTCGTCCAGCCAGGCCATGCGGGCCCCGTCGGTGCCGCGCACCGCGACCCGCCAGCCCGCCGCCAGCGCCTTTTCCAGAAGCACCGGCAAAGTATCCTCCAAGGGACGCCGGGTCAGGTGGTAGAAATAGGCCGCCCCCATCTATTCGGTCTCGAAACGCTCCTGCACCAGACGGTTGAGCGCCAGAACCCCCCAGCCGGTCGCGCCCTTGGGGGCATAGGCCGTTTCGGCCTTCACATGTGCCACCCCGGCAATGTCGAGGTGGATCCACGGCGTGTCGTCCTTGACGAAGCGCTTGAGGAACTGCGCCGCGGTGATCGACCCGCCGGGCCGGCCGCCGATGTTCTTCATATCCGCAAGCGGCGATTTCAGCATGTCGTCATAGGCCTGCCCCAGCGGCATCCGCCAGGCGCCCTCGCCCTCGGCCGCGGCGGCCTTGAGGAAATCCGCCGCCAGGTCCTCGTCGTTGGAATAGGTGGCGGCGTTTTCATGCCCAAGCGCGATGATGCAGGCGCCGGTCAGTGTCGCCAGGTCGATCATTGCGGCGGGCTTGATGTGTTCCTGCGCGTACCACATCACGTCGCAGAGCACGAGCCGCCCCTCGGCGTCGGTGTTGAGCACCTCGATCGTGTCGCCCTTCATCGAGGTCACGATGTCGCCCGGGCGCATCGCGTTGCCCGAGGGCATGTTCTCGACCAGACCCACGAGGCCCACGACATTGGCCCGCGCCTTGCGCGCGGCCAGGGCGCGCATGGTGCCCGCCACGACGCCCGCGCCGCCCATGTCCATGGTCATGTCTTCCATCCCGCCCGCGGGTTTGAGCGAGATCCCGCCGGTGTCGAAGACCACGCCCTTGCCCACCAGCGCCAGCGGCGCGCTGTCGCCGCCGCCGGACCAGCGCATCACCACGACCTTGGACGGGCTGTGCGACCCCTGCCCCACGCCCAGCAGCGCGCCCATGCCGAGCTCGGCCAGCTTGTCCTCTTCCAGCACCTCGACCTCGACGCCGAGATCGCGCAGCCCTTCGAGCCGGGCGGCGAATTCGGTGGTGGTCAGCACGTTGGCCGGTTCGGACACCAGATCGCGGGTGAAGAACACGCCCTCGGCCACCGCCAGCAGGCCTTCGGCCCTGGCGGCGACCTCGTCGGGTTTCGAGCACATGAAGACCGCAGGTTCCAGCGCCTTGCCCTTGTCGGATTTATGATCGGCAAAGCTGTAGCCGCGCAGCGCAAGGCCCAGGGCCACCTCTTCTGCGCGCGCGGTGGCCTCGGTCAGCACCGTCAGCGCGGCGCTGCCGGCGGCCTTGGCCAGCGACACGCCGGCCTTGCGCGCCTCGGCTACATCGGGGCGGCGTTCCAGCCGCACCAGATCGACCGCGTCGGCGGCCAGCCCCACCGGATAGGCCAGCGTCAGCACCTCGCCCGCCTTGAGCTTGCCCCAGCGTTCCGAACCGACAGCGCGGGCCACGGCCCCCTTGGTCAGCCGGTTGAGCCGCCGGGCCCCGGGGCTGAGCTTGCCCTCGCCGGTGATGCAGACGGCGATGCGGCCGGTGGCCTCGGCCAGGGCATCGGGATCGGTGGCGGTAAAGGTGATGGCGCGTCGGTCGGTCATGCGGGGGCTCCTTCTTTGGCGACAAGAGGTAGCGGGCGCGCGCCGCATTGACCAGAGCCTGCTTTCCCCTCCGGCCTGCATTGCGTAGATTGGCGGCGACTGAAGGCGCGCAAGGGGCAATCGGCTTGCAGAGATTCGACAGATACCTGCTGGTGCAGCTCATGGTGCTGTTCGGCTTCTTCGCGCTGGTGCTGGTGTCGGTCTACTGGGTGAACCGCGCGGTGATCCTGTTCGACCAGCTTATCGCCGACGGCCATTCGGCGAGCGTCTTTCTGGAGTTCACCGCGCTGAGCCTGCCCAACGTGATCCGGCTGGTGCTGCCGATGGCGGCCTTCGCGGGCACGGTCTATGTCACAAACCGGCTTTCGAACGATTCCGAGCTGACGGTGATGCAGGCCACCGGCTTTTCGCCTTGGCGGCTGGCGCGGCCGGTGCTGGTCTTCGGGCTGATCGTGGCCGGCATGATGACGATCCTGACGCATTTCCTGGTGCCGCAATCGCTGCAGCAGCTGCGCGAGCGCGAGATCGAGATCTCGGGTTCGGTCAGTGCCCGCCTGCTGCGCGAGGGCGCGTTCCTGCATCCCGCGCGCGGCGTGACGTTCTACATCCGCGACATCACCCCGGACGGCGAGCTGCGCGACGTGTTCCTGTCGGACCGGCGGCTGGCGGGGCGGTCGGTGATCTATACCGCCGACCGCGCCTTTCTGATGCGCGACGACGACGGGCCCAAGCTGGTGATGCTGAGCGGCCAGGCGCAGACGCTGCAAACGGACAACCAGCGGCTTTCGACCACGACCTTCGCCGATCTGACCTATGACGTGAGCGGGCTGATCGAGCCCGCCACCGCCAAGCGCCCCCGGCTGAGCCATATGTCGACGCTGAAGCTGGCCGCCGACCCGCAGGCGGCGGCGGACGAGGCGCGCAGGGACCTGGGCCAAGCGCTGGAAGAACTGCACGGCCGCGTCGCGCAGGCGCTTTTGTGCGTCGTGGCCGCGCTTGTGGGGTTCTCGGCGCTGTTGCAGGGGGGCTTTTCGCGCTTTGGCGTGGGCAAGCAGATCGTGGGCGCGATCTTTCTTCTGGTGATCATCAAGCTGATCGAGGGCGCGGTCAGCGATCCGGTGCGCGCCAATGCCCGGCTCTGGCCGCTGATCTACCTGCCCTCGGCCACCGGGTTCGCCATGGCAGGCGTGATGCTGCATCTGGCCGCCCGGCCCTTCCGGCCGCGCCGCCGCGCGGCGGGAGGCACGGCATGACCCTGCATTTCTACTTCGCGCGCCGGTTTCTGAAGATGTTCGGCACGGTCTTCGGCGTCTTCTTCCTGTTCCAGTCGCTGCTCGACCTGATCGAGCAGATCCGGCGCCACGATTCCGACGTGAGCTTTGGCCAGGTCCTGGAGCTGACGCTGCTCAACACGCCCGAGGGCATGTACCAGATCCTGCCGCTGATCACGATCCTGTCGACCATCGCGCTGTTTCTGGGGCTTTCGCGGTCGTCCGAGCTGGTGGTGGTGCGGGCGACGGGGCGGTCGGGGCTGACTACGCTGGCCGCGCCGGTGCTGGTGGCGCTGATCATCGGCGGGATCGCGGTGGCGATGATGAACCCTATCGTCGCCGCCACTTCGAAACGCTACGCGGAACTGAGCGAATCCTACCGTTCAGGCGGCGGGTCGGTGTTGTCGATCGGGGCCGAGGGGCTCTGGCTGCGGCAGGGCGACGCGCGCGGGCAGACGGTGATCAGCGCCGCCCGCGCCAACCCCGACGCCACGGTCCTCTATGACGTGACCTTCGTGGCTTACGCCCCCGGCGGCAGCCCCGTTCGGCGCATCGAGGCCGCCGAGGCCGCGCTGCAGGGCGGCGCCTGGGTGCTGAGCGACGCCAAGGCCTGGCCGCTGACGCCCGGGCTCAACCCCGAGGCGGCGGCGCAGACCCACGACCGGCTGCGCGTGCCCTCGACGCTGACGCAGGACAGCATCCGCGACCGCTTTGGCACGCCTTCGGCGATCTCGATCTGGAACCTGCCCGCCTTTATCGACGGGCTGGAGGAGGCGGGTTTCTCGGCCCGCCGCCACATGGTCTGGATGCAGATGGAGCTGGCCCGGCCGCTGTTCCTGACGGCCATGGTGCTGCTGGGCGCGGGGTTCACCATGCGCCACAGCCGGATGGGCAAGACCGGGCTGGCGGTGCTGGCGGCGGTGCTGCTGGGATTCGGGCTTTATTACATCCGCAATTTCGCGCAGATCCTCGGCGAATCCGGCCAGCTGAGCCCGATCCTCGCCGCCTGGGTGCCGCCGGTGGCGTCGGTGCTGCTGGCCATGGGGCTGGTGCTGCACATGGAGGACGGATGATGCGCTGGCTGATCCTGGCGCTGCTTCTGCTGGCGTCCCCTCTGCGCGCCCAAAGCAGCGACGCCGCGCTGCTGGTGGCGGACGCGGTGTTTGTCGAGGCTGAGGACCGGTTGATCGCCCAGGGCAATGTCGAGGCGCTTTTCGAGGGCAACCGGCTGACGGCCACGCGCATCGTCTATGACCGTGCCGCCGACGCGCTGATCATCGAGGGCCCGCTGCGCATCACCGATCCCGACGGTAACGTCTTTCTGGCCGAGGCCGCGACGCTCGACCCCCGCTTGCGCGACGGGCTGCTGACCGGGGCGCGGCTGGTGCTGGACCAGCAGCTGCAACTGGCCGCCGTCGAGGCCCGCCGCGCCGAAGGCCGCTATACCCAGCTGAGCCGCGTGGCCGTCACCTCGTGCCAGGTCTGCGGCGCGGACGAAACGCCGCTGTGGCAGATCCGCGCCAACCGCGTGGTGCATGACGAAGAGGCCCGCCAGATCTATTTCGAGGGCGCGCAGCTGCGCATTCTCGACGTGCCGGTCGCCTATCTGCCTTACCTGCGCCTGCCCGACCCCACCTTGCGGCGCGCGCGCGGTTTTCTGATCCCGTCGCTGCGCAGCTCGACCCTGCTGGGGTTCGGGATCAAGACACCCTATTTCATCCCCATCGGCGATCACCAGGACATCACGCTGACGCCCTATCTGTCGCCGGTCACCCGCACTCTCGAAGCGCGCTACCGCCGCGCCTTCACCTACGGCGATCTGCAGATCGAGACGGCGATCACCCGCGACACGCTCGCCCAGGACCAGCCGCGCGGCTATCTATTTGCCGAGGGCGCCTTTGATCTGCCGCGCGATTTCAAGCTGACCTTCGACATTGAGGCCACCAGCGACGAGGCCTATCTCAGCGATTACGACTACAGCTCGAAGGACCGGCTGGACAGCGAGCTGAGCGTGACGCGGGTGCGGCGGGACGACTTCGTGCAGGCGTCGCTGATCCATTACGAATCCCTGCGCGATGGCGAGAACAACGCAACACAGCCCACGATCATCGCCGATCTGCGCTATGAGCGGCGCTTCTTCCCACGCCGGATCGGCGGCGAGCTGCGCTTTGGCGCCGTGGCCCATGCGCACCACCGCTATTCCACCCGCGCCTTCGACGGGCCGGACGACGATCTGCTGGTAGACGGGCTCGACCTGTCGCGGCTCAACGCCGATCTGAGCTGGCGCAACCGCTGGACTTTGGCCGGCGGGCTGCGCGCAGGCGCGCGCGCGCATCTTTGGATCGACCGGTTCGAAATCCGCCAGGACGTCACCAGCCCCGGCGAAGTCACTCAGGCGACCCCCGCTGCTGCGGTCGAGCTGCGCTGGCCCTTCGCCCGCACCGGCCCCGGCGGCGGCCGCACCCTGCTGGAACCGGTGGTGCAGCTGGGCTGGACCGGCGGCGACCGCCAGCGCAACCCAAACGACGAAAGCACCGTGGTCGAGTTCGACGAAGGCAACCTTCTGTCGCTGTCGCGCTACCCCGCCGCAGACCGGCGCGAGCGTGGCGGGCAGATGGCCGTCGGGCTGCGCTGGCTGCACGACCGTCCCGGCGCCTGGCGCGCGGGGATGACGCTGGGCCGGGTCTGGCGCGACCGCGACGAGGACGGCTTCAGCCTGTCGTCGGGGCTTCAGGGGGACACATCGGACTGGCTCATCGCCGGGCGGCTGGCGACGGCCGGAGGGCTGTCGTTTTCGGCGCGCGGGCTGCTCGATTCCGATTTCGAGTTCTCCAATGCCGAGGCGCGGGCCGGCTGGTCGACCCCACGCATGGACCTGGGTGCATCCTACGTGCTGCTGGTCGGCGACCTGGCCGAAGGCCGCAACGAGACGCTGTCGGAATGGTCCTTCGACGGCCGCTACCGGATGGCGCGCAACTGGACCGCCGCAGCCGACTGGCGCTACGATCTGGCCGACGGCCGCTTTGCCCGCGCGGGACTGGGGCTCGAATACCGCAACGAATGCGTCGAGGTGAACTTTTCGGTCTCGCGCCGCTTCGTGTCTTCCACTAATCTCGAACCAACAACAGATGTCGGCCTGACCGTCGCGCTGAAGGGCTTCAGCACCGGCGGCAGCGCCAGGGAGTACCGCCGCACATGCAGCAATTGATCCGTGTCCTGACAACCTGCCTCGCCCTCGCCGCCGTGGCGGGCCTGACGCCGCCGACCGCGTCCGCGCAGGGGCTGTTTTCGCCCGCGATCAAGGTGAACGAACGGGTGATCACCACCTTCGAGATCGAACAGCGCGCGCGCATGCTCGAGGTTCTGAACGCGCCAGGCGATCCGCGCGAGGTCGCCCGCGAGCAGCTGATCGACGACCGGCTGCGCATCCAGGCCGCGCAGGACGCGGGCATCGTTCCCTCCGATCAGGAGGTGCTGGACGGGATGGACGAATTCGCCGGTCGCGCCAACCTCACGCGTGAGGAATTCGTGCGCGAATTGTCAGGCGCGGGCGTGGCCGAACAGACCTTCCGCGACTTCGTGCGCGCAGGCCTCAGCTGGCGGCAGCTGGTGCAATCGCGCTTTGCCGGACGGGTGCAGGTGTCGGAGGCCGAGATCGACCGGGCGCTCTCGCGCGACACCGGCGGGGCCAACATCCGTGTGCTGCTGTCCGAGATCATCATGCCCGCCCCCCCGCAAGAGGCCGAGGCGGTGCGCGCCCGTGCCCAGCGGATTTCGCAATTCACCACGATTGGCGAGTTCTCGGCCGCCGCGCGGGAATTTTCGGCCACCGCCACGCGCGGAGCCGGCGGTCGGCTGCCCTGGCAGAGCCTCAATGACCTGCCGCCGCCGCTGCGGCCCATCGTGCTGGGCCTCGCCCCCGGCGAGGTCAGCGATCCACTGCCCATCCCGGACGCGGTCGCGCTGTTTCAGCTGCGCGCCATCGAAGAGACCGGCTATACTCCGCCCGAGGTGGCGGCGGTGGAATACGCCATGTTCCGCATGCCCGGCGGCCGCACGCCCGAGACGCTGGCGCGGGCGCGGGTCCTGGATGCCGAGATGGACCGCTGCGACGATCTTTACGCCGCCGCCAAGGGCCAGCCCGAAGGCACGCTGGAACGGGTTTCGCAGGCGCCGGCGGACATTCCCACGGACATCGCCTTCGAGCTCTCCAAGCTCGACGCGGGCGAGATCTCGACCGCGCTGACCCGCAATGGCGGCGAGACGCTGATGGTGCTGATGCTCTGCGGGCGCACCAATGCGATCTCCGAGGATGTGGCGCGCGCTGATCTGGCCCAGGGCCTGCGCAACCGCCGGATCGAATCGCTGGCCGAGGGATACCTGGCGCAGCTGCGCGCCGAAGCGCGCATCGTGGAGCGATGAGCCCGGCGCCCATCGCGCTCAGCTGCGGCGAACCGGCGGGCATCGGCCCCGAACTGGCAGTGGCCGCCTGGCAGGCGCTGGGGGCGGAGGTGCCGTTCTTCTGGATCGGCGATCCCGCGCATCTGCCCGAAGGCGCGCCGGTACGGCTGATCGGACGTCCCGAAGAGGCCCAGCAAGGGGCCGATGAGGGGCTGGCCGTCCTGCCCCATACCTTCCCCGGCCCGCGCACCCCCGGCACGGCGCAGCCGGCGCAAGCGCAGGCGGTGATCGACGTGATCGCGCGCGCCGTCGGGCTGGTGCAGGACGGCGCGGCCTCGGCGCTCTGCACCCTGCCCATCCACAAACAGGCGCTGCAGGACGGGGCGGGCTTCGCCTTTCCCGGCCATACCGAGTTTCTCGCGCATCTCGCGGGCGCGGACGAGGTGGTGATGATGCTGGCCTCGGACCGGCTGCGCGTCGTGCCGGTCACCATTCACATCCCGCTGGCCGAGGTGCCCACCGCCCTGACCGCCGATCTGCTGGAGCGCCGTCTGCGCATCACCCATGAAGCCCTGCGCGCGCAGTTCGCCATCCCTGCCCCGCGCATCGCGGTGGCCGGGCTCAACCCCCACGCGGGCGAAGGCGGGCGGATGGGGCGCGAGGAGATCGACCTCATCAACCCCGTGCTAGACCGCCTGCGCGCCGAGGGGATGGACATCGCCGGGCCGCTCTCTGCCGACACGATGTTCCACGCCGCCGCCCGCGCAGGCTATGACGTGGCCGTGGCGATGTATCACGACCAGGCGCTGATCCCGATCAAGACGCTGGATTTCGACCGAGGGGTGAACGTGACTCTGGGCCTGCCCTTCGTGCGCACCTCGCCCGACCACGGCACCGCCTTCGACATCGCCGGGCGGGGTGTGGCCAACCCCTCGTCGACCGTGGAGGCGCTGAAACTGGCCTGGCGGCTTGTGTCGGGCGTCGGGCGATGATCCGGTTTCCCGTGCTGCGCACGCGACCCGCTGGGGGGCCAGCCCCCCAAACCCCCCGAGATATTTTGGGATCAGTGAAATCATGAGCGGGATCGATGGCTTGCCGCCTCTGCGCGAGGTAATCGCGCGGCACGAGCTGCGGGCCCGCAAGGCGCTCGGGCAGAACTTTCTGCTCGATCTGAACCTGACCGCGCGGATTGCGCGGACGGCGGGGGATCTGAGCGGCATGGATGTGCTGGAGGTGGGGCCCGGCCCCGGGGGGCTGACGCGCGGTCTTCTGGCCGAGGGCGCGCGGCATGTGCTGGCGATCGAGAAGGACGCGCGCTGTCTGCCGGCGCTGGCCGAGATCGCAGAGGCCTATCCCGGGCGGCTGAGTGTGATCGAGGGAGATGCGCTGCGCATCGATCCGCTGGCGCATCTGACGCCGCCCATCGCGGTTTGCGCCAACCTGCCCTACAACGTCGGCACCGAATTGCTGGTGCGCTGGCTGACGCCCGAGGACTGGCCGCCGTTCTGGACCAGCCTCACGCTGATGTTCCAGCGCGAGGTGGCCGAGCGCATCGTGGCTCAGCCGGGAAGCAAGGCCTATGGCCGGCTGGCGATTCTGGCGCAGTGGCGTACCGAGGCACGGATCGTGCTGACCCTGCCGCCCGAGGCCTTCACCCCGCCGCCCAAGGTCAGTTCGGCCGTGGTGCATCTGCGTGCCCTGCCCGAGCCGCGCTTTCCCGCGCCGGCCGCGGTGCTGGAGCGGGTGGTCGCCATGGCCTTCAACCAGCGCCGCAAGATGTTGCGCGCCGCGTTGCGGGGGCTGCACCCCGAAATCGAGGATCTGCTGACCTCGGTCGGGATCGCGCCCACCGAACGCGCCGAACAGGTGCCGCTGGAGGCGTTCTGTGCGCTGGCCTGCGCCGTCGAGGCCGCGCGCCGGGGCTGAGGCCGCGCCAGGTCGGCAGGACGCAGCAAAAAGGCGCCCGCGGGGGCGCCTTTCGTCACTTCGGGCTGGTGCGCGGGCTGTTATTCCGCGGCGCTCGGCGTTTCGTCGCCGGAGCTGTCGGTACCGTCGGACTTGGGCTCGGACTTCTTGCGCGGGGCGCGCGGTTTGCGCGGGGCGCGGGGTTTGCGCGGCTTGTCCTCGGACGTGAGTTCGGGCTGGTTGTCCGACCGGCTTTCAGGGGTGTCCACAAGGCCGGGGCCATCGTCAGGCCCGGACATGTCGACCACGTCGGGCTGATCGGAATAAGCGGGGTCGCGCGGCGGCTGCTGCGGGCGCTGGTCGCCCTGATCGCCCGAGGTGTCGGACCCACCATGCTGCTGGTCGCGGTCCTGCCGGTCACTGCGTTCGCGGTCGCGCTGCGCCTGGCGTTCGCGGTTTTCCCGCTCTTGCTGTTCGCGGCGCTGATCCTGTTCGCGCTGCGCCTCGCTCAGCATGCGCAGGTAGTGTTCGGCGTGCTGCTGAAAGTTTTCCGCCGCGACGCGGTCGTTGGAGAGCTGCGCGTCGCGCGCAAGCTGATTGTACTTGTCGATGATCTGCTGCGGGGTGCCGCGCACCTTGCCCTCGGGGCCAGAGCTGTCGAACACACGGTTGACGACATTGCCAACCGACGAACGGTTGCGGTTCGACTTGTTCCGCGAACGGGATTTCGATGAGCGCATGGTGTGGTGTTTCCAGCCTTCGTTTTGACTGCCTGCTTTAGCGGTTCGGCGGGTACGATGTGCACCCTGATGTGCGAACCACGACAATGTATGGCTTGGCGTTCCGCGGGACCGCCGCAAGGCATCCACCGCTGGAACATCTACTGATAAACACGCCAAGCCCCGATATACAAGCATAAAACGCCGAATTTCGGGCGTAAGTGGCCGATCAGCGTCGCTTTGCGGCCGGATGACGGCCCAGGACCACCCGGTCGCGCCCGTCGAGATCCTGGATCACGGTCACCTGCCTCAGCCCGGCGTCGCGCATCATCGCACTGACCTCGGCGCCCTGAGAGGCGCCGATCTCGACCAGAAGCCGGCCTTCGGGCGCCAGAAAATCCAGCACCTGGGCAAAGATCTCGGCATAGCACGACAGCCCGTCGCCGCCGTCGCTGAGCGCCATGTGGGGTTCGTAATCGCGCACCTCTGGGGCGAGATCACGCAGCTCGTCCTGTGCGATATAGGGCGGGTTCGACACGATCAGGTCGAAGACCTCGTCGAGATCGCGCAGGGGGTCGTACCAGCTGCCCTGCTCCAGCGCCGCGCGGCCTTCGAGCTTCAGCGCGTTGCGGTTCCAGAAGGCGACGTTCAGCGCCTCTGGGCTCAGGTCGGTGCCGATGCCCCAGGCAGAGTCGCGCTCGGCCAAGAGCGTCAGCAGGATGCAGCCCGACCCGGTGCCCAGATCGAGCACGCCGCCGAAGGGTTCTGCCAAAGCCGCCTCGATCAGGGTTTCGGTTTCCGGGCGCGGGTCGAGCACCTCGGGCGTGACCAGGAATTCGCGCCCGTAGAACAGCCGCCGCCCGGTCAGGTGGCTGACCGGCACGCGCTCGGCGCGCCGTTCGATCAGCACGTTGAAGGCCACTTCGAGATGCGGGTCGACCTCTTCGCTGAGAAACAGCGTCAGCCGCCCCGGCGGCACCTTGAGCACATGCGCCAGCAGGCGGCGCGCGTCGCGGCCCGCGTCGGGCACGTCGGCGGCGTTCAACGTGGCGGTGCCGCGCGCGACAAGCTCGGCGCCCCTCATGCGCCCATTTCGGCCAGCTGCGCGGCCTGATGTTCGGCGATCAGCGCGTCGATGATGTCATCCAGATCGCCCGCCATGATCTGGTCGAGCTTGTAAAGCGTCAGGCCGATGCGGTGGTCGGTCATCCGGCCCTGCGGGAAGTTGTAGGTGCGGATCCGCTCGGAGCGGTCGCCCGAGCCCACCTGCGCCTTGCGGTCTGCCGAACGCTCGCTGTCGGCGCGCTGGCGCTCGGCGTCGTAGAGCCGCGTGCGCAGGACCTGCATGGCGATCTCGCGGTTGCGGTGCTGGGATTTCTCGGACGAGGTCACCACGATCCCGGTGGGGATATGGGTGATCCGCACGGCCGAGTCGGTGGTGTTGACGTGCTGGCCGCCCGCACCCGAGCTGCGCATCGTGTCGATGCGCAAATCGTTGGGGTCGATGCGGATGTCGACCTCTTCGGCCTCGGGCAGCACGGCGACGGTGGCGGCTGACGTATGGATGCGCCCGCCGGATTCGGTTTCGGGCACGCGCTGCACCCGGTGCACGCCGGATTCGTATTTCAGCCGGGCAAAGACGCCCTCGCCGGCGATATGCGCCGTCACGTCGCGGATGCCGCCCAGCTCGGTTTCCTGCGCCTCGACGATCTCGAAGCGCCAGCCTTTGGATTCGGCATAGCGCTGGTACATCCGCAAGAGATCGGCCGCGAAAAGCGCCGCCTCTTCGCCGCCCGTGCCTGGGCGAATCTCCAGCATGGCGGGCCGCGCATCCGCCGCGTCGCGCGGCAAAAGCGCCACCTGCAAGGCACGCTCGACCTCGGGCAGACGGGCGCGCAGGCGGGGCAGCTCGTCCTCGGCCAGGGCGCGCATTTCGGGGTCCGACAGCATCTCTTCGGTCTCGGCGATGTCCGATTGCAGCCGATCCCATTCGTCGATCTGCGCCACCACGGGCTTGAGATCGGCATATTCGCGCCCCAGCGCGGCGATGTCGCCTGCGCCCTCGGCCATCTGGGCCTCGATATAGCCAAGACGCTGGCGGAGCTGTTCAAGACGGTCTGACGGGATCATGGGTCTCTGTCCCTCAGGAATGCGCTTTGGTCAAGGGGCGAAACCGTGATACCCTTGGCCCATGATACGGATAACGCTTTTGTTTCTGGCGCTTGCGGGCCCGGCGCTGGCGGATGCCAATATCGGCGGCAAGACGGTGGATTGCTATTGCACCGACCGCACCGGCGCGCGGGTCGAGCTGGGCGAGACGATCTGCCTGCAGGTGGACGGACGCATGTTCATGGCGCAATGCCAGATGTCGCTCAACGTGCCGATGTGGCGCGAGGTGAGCGAGGGCTGCCTATCCTCCGGCCTCGGCCTGCCGCAAAGCCGTCAGCCAGCCCTCGACCCGGGCCTTGTTGACGCCCAGATCTGACTGGCCGAACCGCAGACGGGCGTAAAGCTCCAGATGGTCGTCGGCCTGCTGGACCGTCGTGTAATCGGGAAAGCCCAGCCACAGGCTGCGGGTAACATAGGTCGCGCGCCCCTCTTCGGGGCCGCCTGCCAGCACCTCGGTGCGCGGGGTTTCCAGGATGATCTGATGCAGGGTCTCGAACGTGTCAGCGCCAAGCCCGATCCGCCGCCGCACCCCGACGGCCAGATCCTGATCGGCGGTGACCTTGGGGTCGACATGCCAATCCGCCGGATCGGACGGGGCAAAGCGGATCCACGCCAGCCCGGCCACGATGGCCACCACAATGATCCAGAAAATCATCCGCACGATACCCTGATCCCGTTTTGGTTGTGCCCGAGGCACTCATTTCGAGTGATTACCCGATCTGATCCCGCCCGCCAATGCCTCGTTCGCGTCAGGCGACGGGCGTCCCACGATTCGGGCGCGGGGGAAAGGCCATAGGGCGGATTTTCGCGATTTCCCGCCGATCGTGCCGGGTGCTGCGCACCAGCGGCGGCCGCGTCAGCGCCGGGTCCAGCCCCAGAGACAGCAAAGCTCGGTCGCCACATGCGCGCCCGCGATCGCCGTGGCCCCGGTGGTGTCGAAAGGCGGCGACACCTCGACCACATCGCCGCCCACCATGTTGATCCCGGCGATGCCGCGCAGGATCACCGCCGCCTGATGACTCGTCAGCCCGCCCCAGACCGGCGTGCCGGTGCCCGGCGCAAAGGCCGGGTCCAGCGCGTCGATGTCGAAGGTCAGATAGGCGGGATGATCGCCCAGGATGTCGCGGATGCGCGCCGCCACCGCCTCGGGCCCCTCGCGGTGCACCGCGCGCGCGTCGATGATGTTGAAGCCCAGCGTGTCGGGGTTGTCGGTGCGGATGCCCACCTGGACCGACCGCGCCGGATCCACCAGCCCCAGCTTGACCGCCTTGTACATAAACGTGCCGTGGTCGATGCGGGACATGTCGTCATCCGCCCAGGTGTCGGTATGGGCGTCGAATTGCAGCACCGACAGGGGGCCGTATTTCGCCGCATGGGCGCGCAGGATCGGCAGGGTGATCGAATGGTCGCCCCCCAGCGCGATGCAGCCGGTGCCACTGTCGAGGATCCCTTTGACATGCGCCTCGAGCGTGGCGGGAAACCCCGCCACATCGGCATAATCGAAGGCCAGATCGCCGTAATCGGCGATGGCGAACTCGCTCAGCACGTCATAACCCCAGCCGTAAGGCGCGTCGCAAGGCTGCAAGAGCGACGCCTCGCGGATCGCGCGCGGGCCCAGACGAGTGCCGGGGCGGTTGGTCACCGCCTGGTCGAAGGGCACGCCTGTCACCGCCAGATCGGCCATGCTGAGGTCCTTGGTGTAGCGCCGCCGCAGGAACGAGGCGGCGCCGCCGAAGACGTTCTCGAACGACGGCCCCTTGAGGTCTTGGCCGGTAAAGGCGCGATCCACTTCGGTCTTGGCGTCTTCCAATGCCATGCGATGCGGCCCTTTCGTGCAACGGGGTGGGTGGGTGGACGTTGCGCGAAAGGGCCGCGCGACGCCTGCCCCGGATCAGAGCGGCAGGGCCTTTTCGACCAGCCGCGCGAAAAACGACACGCCCACGGGCGCGATGGCGTCGTTGAAATCATAGGCCGGGTGGTGGCAGACCGGTGTGTCGCCCTGCCCGAGGAACAGATAGGCCCCCGGACGCGCCTCGAGCATATACGAGAAATCCTCGGCCGCCATGATCGGCGGGGTGGCCTCGTCGACGTGATCGGCACCCACCACCTCGCGCGCGGCCTCGGCGGCAAAACCGGCCTGGGCGGGGTGGTTGATCGTCGGCGGATAGCCTTTCTCGTAGGTCACGCGGGCCGACATGCCAAAGCTCTTGGCCTGAAACTCGGCAATTTCAGCCATCCGGTCGATGACCAGCTGCTGCACCTCGGGCTGGAACCAGCGCACGGTTCCGACGATGCGGGCGCTGTCGGCGATGATGTTCGTGCCGCCATCGGCATGGATCTGCGTCACCGTCAGCACCAGTTGATCGAGCGGGTCGGCATTGCGGCTGACGATGGTCTGCAGCGCCTGCACGATGCTCACCGCCGCCATCACCGGATCGCGCGCCTGATGCGGCATGGCACCGTGGCCGCCCTGCCCCTGCACGTCGATATAGAACGTGTCCACCGCCGCCATCAGCGGCCCCGGCGCGGTCAGGATGTTGCCCGCCGTCTCGCCCGGCGCGTTGTGGATGCCGTAGACCTCGTCGATGCCGAAGTGATCCATCATGCCCTCTTCGACCATGATGCGCCCGCCGCCCTCGCCCTCTTCAGCAGGCTGAAAGATCAGCGCCACGCGGCCGGCGAAATTGCGGGTCTCGGCGAGGTATTTCGCCGCCCCCAGCAGCATGACCGTATGGCCGTCGTGCCCGCAGGCATGCATCTTGCCCGGCACGGTCGAGGCATGGGCGGCGCCGCTGATCTCGGCGATGGGCAGCGCGTCCATATCGGCGCGCAGCCCGATGGTGCGCCCGGGGCCACGCCCCTCGATGATGGCCACGACACCCGATTGCGCCCATCCTTCGGAAATTTCCGAAATACCGAACGAGCGCAGCTTGTCCACGACGAAGGTCGCGGTCTGGTGGCACTCCAGCCCCAGTTCCGGGTGCTGGTGCAGATGCCGCCGCCAGGCGGTCAGATCGGCCTCCATGGCCGCGATGGAATTGATGATTGGCATTGGCCACCTCCCGCCGCGCAACCTTGACCGAAACGGCTCAGGGTACAAGGGGGGCGCCGCCCGCCGCCTGCCGTTTCAGCCAACGGATGAAGTGACGCACCGCCGGGCGGTGGGCCAGCGGCAGGGTGTGAATATGAAAGGCGCCTGCGTCCTTTTCGGCGAAAAAGCCCACAAGCGCGCCGCTCTCCAGCGCATCCGCCACCCACGAGCGCACCGTATAGGTCAGCCCGTCGCCGCGCCGCACCGCCCGCAGAATCAGGTTGCCCGGCATGTGCGAGATGTTTCCCGGCCGCCGCTCCGGCGGAAGGCCATGGCGCGCGCACCACTCCGCCACCTCGTCGGTGCCAAGCTCTTGCAGCCACGGCAGCCCCAGCAGATCGGCGGGATCGCGCAGCTCGCGCCCGGCGACCAGCTCGGGCGTTCCGACCACCAACAGATCGCAGCTCAGCAGCACATCCGCGCCCTCGGGCAGCCTGTCCTTGCGCGCATAGCGGATCGCCAAATCCATGCCACCGGGCCGCAGCTCGACCAGCTTGCCGCTGGGGTTCAGCATCAGCGTGATCTCGGGGTGCTGCGTCTGAAACTCCGCCAGCCGGGGCATCAGCCATTGCACCGCAAAGGCGGGCGACATCGTCACCTGCACGGGCCGCTCATGTCCGGTGTCGCGCAGCGCCTCGATGCTGTTTCGGATGGTCCGGAACCCGGCGTTCAGATCCCGCGCCAGCCGCGCGCCCTCTTCGGTCAGCACCACGCCGCGCCCCGCCCGGGCGACCAGCTGCAGATCGAGATCGCGCTCAAGCGCCTTGACCTGCTGAACGATCGCCCCGTGCGTGACGTTGAGCGCAAGGCCCGCACGCGAGTACGAACCGGTCTCGGCCAGCACCGCAAAGGCGCGCAAGGCGTTCAGAGATGGCAGCGCGGTCCAGCTCACCTGTGAGATTTCCTGACAATTCCCGAGAATTATTATGTCGCATTTTCGCGGGCTTCTGCCAAGCTTGCCGGGGTATCACGCAAACTTCACCGGTTTTTCGCAGAAATTCTGACAGGAGGACAGGCGCCATGACCGCCCCCAACCCCCATCACGACGGCGGCTGTATGTGCGGTGCGATCCGCTACCGCCTGCACGGGCCCTTCACCTATTCCGCCCATTGCCACTGCCGGTCCTGCCAGCGCGCGGTGGGCGCGGGCTTTGCCACCTATTCCGCCGTCGCCCCGGACAATTTCGAGATCCTGCAAGGTGAGATGGCGATCTATCATTCCTCGCCCGGCGTGCGGCGCGGGTTCTGCGGAACCTGCGGCACCTCGCTCAGCTATGCCGGGGACGACTGGACCGACTACGCCATTCTCAGCGCCACGCTCGACGATCCCTCGGCGGCAAGGCCCACGACGAATGTCTATGTCAGCGAAAAGCAGCCCTGGGTGGTGCTGGACGAACGCCTGCGCGCCTATCCGAAATTCCCCTGACCGTCCGGAGAAGAGATCATGAAAGCCTATTCCTATGCCTGCCGCGATTGCGAGGGGATGGAGGCCTGCCCGGCCTCCGTCGTCGCCGAGACCGAAGCGGAGGTCTGGCAGCTGATGGAGGCCCACGCCCGCATCGCCCACGACGAAAACCCCGCCGAGTGGGACAAGGACACGCGCGACTATCTGGCGACTCTGATCCGCCCGGTCGAGGTCTGACGCCGCTCAGGCCGACAGCGGCTGGCGCGTCTCGATCAGCCGCGCGAAGAAGGACGCGCCGAAGGGCGCTGCCGCGTCGTTGAAATCGAATTCCGGGTGGTGCACCGACGGGCCGATCCCCTGCCCCAGAAACAGGAAACATCCCGGACGGGCGTTGAGCATGTAGGAAAAATCCTCGGCCCCCATCTCGGGCGGCAGGTCGTCGATCACGCGGCCCGACACCTGCCGCGCCACCTCGGCCGCCTGCGCGGTTTCAGCGGCGGGGTTGATCGTGGCGGGGTAGTTGCGGTGATAGGTGACCTCGGCCGTCACGCCATGCGCGGCGGCAAGCCCCTCGGCCAGCGCCCGCAGCCGCGTCTCGGCCAGATCGCGCAGCGCCGGGTCGAAGCTGCGCACCGTGCCGGACATATAGACACGGTCGGCGATGATGTTCATCGCCGTACCCCCGTGCATCTGCGTCAGCGACACCACCAGCGACGCCACCGGATCGGCATTGCGCGACACGATGGTCTGCAAGCCCTGCCCGATCGCCAGCGCCGCCGGCATCGGATCGCGGCACATATGCGGATAGGCGGCGTGGCCGCCGACGCCCTTCACCGCGATCTCGAATTCGTCCACCGACGCCATGATCGGGCCCGGGCAGGTTCGGAATTCGCCAAGCTCGCCGAAAGGGTCGGTGTGCAGGGCATAGACCTCGTCGATGCCGAAACGCTCCATCATGCCCTCCTCGACCATGATGCGCCCGCCGCCGATGACCTCTTCGGCGGGCTGAAAGATCAGCGCCACCCGGCCCGCGAAATTACGCGTCTCGGCAAGGTATTTCGCCGCGCCGAGCAGCATCGCGGTGTGGCCGTCATGCCCACAGGCGTGCATGCGCCCCGGCACGGTCGAGGCCCAGTCGACCCCGGTGCGTTCCTCCATCGGCAGCGCGTCCATATCGGCGCGCAGGCCGGTGCAGGGCCCCTCGCCCTGCCCCTCGATGATCGCCACGACGCCGGATGTCGCCAATCCTTCGGTAATTTCCGAAATACCGAAAGAGCGCAGTTTCTCGACCACGAAGGCCGCCGTCCGGTGGCAGTCGAGCCCCAGCTCGGGGTTGCGGTGCAGATGCTGGCGCCAGGCGGTCATGTCCTCGGCAAAGGCGGCGATTCGGTTGATGACGGGCAATGCTGGACTCCTTTGGCGGATTGTCTCATCCCTTGCCCAAACGGAGGGACAATGCAATGAGCGACGATCTGATCCACGACCCCAAGGGCGGGATGCCGCGGCTGCTGGAGATCATGCGCCGTCTGCGCGACCCCGAGACCGGCTGCCCCTGGGACATCGAGCAGGATTTCGCCAGCATCGCGCCCTACACCATCGAAGAGGCCTATGAGGTCGCCGACGCCATCGAACGGCAGGCCTGGGACGAGCTGAGGGGCGAGCTGGGCGATCTGCTACTGCAATCGGTCTATCACACCCAGATGGCGGCCGAGGCGGGGATGTTCACCTTCGACGACGTGGCCAACGCCATCGGCGACAAGATGGTCGCGCGCCATCCGCATGTCTTCGGCGACGAAAGCCGGGACAAATCCGCCGAACAACAGACCCGCGACTGGGAGGCGATCAAGGCCGCCGAGCGCGCGGGCAAGGCCGAGACCGGGGTGCTCGACGGCGTGGCGCGGGGCCTTCCGGCGCTGACTCGAGCGGTCAAGCTGCAAAAGCGCGCGGCGCGGGTGGGGTTCGACTGGCCCAGCACGGATCAGGTGATCGACAAGCTGATCGAAGAGGCCCAAGAGCTGCGCGAGGCCACCGACCCCGACCACCGGCACGAAGAATTCGGCGACATGATGTTCGTCATGGCCAATCTCGCCCGGCATCTGGGCATCGACCCCGAAGAGGCCCTGCGCGCCGCCAACGCCAAGTTCACCCGCCGCTTTCAGGCCATCGAGGCCGCGCTCGCCGCCCAAGGCCGCGGGCCGCAGGACAGCGATCTGGCGGAGATGGACGCGCTCTGGGATGCGGCAAAGGCGCGCGAAAAGGGGCTCACAAATACCTGATCTAAAAAATCGGGTATTGACCCGAGTGTTTTTGTCGGATTTATGGGCGGTGTAATCGAAACACCAAGCCTTGGGAGGTTTGCATGTCATTCCGCACCACCACCGCCGCCGCGTTGGCCCTGGCCACCACCGCAGCACCGGCCTTCGCCGACGAGGTCAACGTCTATTCTTACCGCCAGCCGCAGCTGATCCAGCCGCTGACCGACGCCTTCACCAAGGCCACCGGCATCGAGGTCAACGTCGCCTATCTGGAAAAGGGCATGGTCGAGCGTCTGCTGGCCGAGGGCGACCGCTCGCCCGCCGACCTGATCCTGACGGTCGACATCTCGCGCCTGGCCGCCGCGGTCGACGCGGGCGTCACCCAGCCGGTGACCAGCGACACGCTGATCCAGAACGTGCCCGCGCAATACCGCGACCCGGACAACCAATGGTTCGGCGTCACCACCCGCGCCCGCATCGTCTATGCCAGCAAGGACCGCGTGGCCGATGGCGAGCTGACCAGCTACGAAGAGCTGGCCACCCCGGAATGGGAAGGCCGCATCTGCACCCGCTCGGGCACGCACCCCTACACGATCGCGCTGGTGTCGGCGATGATCCACCACCACGGCGAAAAGGCCGCCAAGGAATGGCTCGAGGGCGTCAAGGCGAACCTGGCGCGCAAGCCGCAGGGCAACGACCGCGCACAGGTCAAGGCAATCTGGGCCGGGCAGTGCGACGTGAGCCTGGGCAACACCTATTACATGGGCGAGATGCTGGAGGACGAGGAACAGGCGGAATGGGCCAATTCCGTGCGCATCCTGTTCCCCGAGTTCGAGAACGGCGGCACCCATGTGAATATCTCGGGCGTGGCGATGACCAAGGCGGCGCCGAACCGCGACAACGCGCTTAAGATGATGGAATACCTGACCTCGCCCGAGGCGCAGGAGATCTATGCCGCGGCCAACTACGAATACCCCATCGCGCCGGGCACCGAGCCGGTGGCGCTGGTCAACAACTGGGGCAGCTTCACCGCCGACGACGTCAACCTGATGACGCTCGCAGGCTACAGCGCCGATGCGCTGCGCCTGGTCGAAGAGGTCGATTTCGACGGCTGATTGCGCCCTCCGAACGTTGAGACGCCGCCGGTCCCCCGGCGGCGTTTTTCATTCCGGCCCGGGGACGGCTATTGGAAATCGGCGACCTTTTCGCGGCTTTCCTGCGCCACGCTCAGCGCATCGGCCAATGCGAAGGTCTTGCGCATCAGCGCCCGCCCCACCAGTACGCCCGCGATGTTGTAGACGTATTTCAGCCGCGCGATATCGTCGAGCGTATCGACCACGCCGCTGGCGATCACCGGATGGCGGGTGTGCGCCGCCAGCCCCGTGATCAGCCCCAGCTGGGCATCCACATCCTCGTCGTCGCTGTCGATATCGGTCACGACCACGCCAGCCAGCGGCACGTCGCGGAACGAGTCGAGGAAGGCCTCGGGCGTGAAGGCGCTGGGGGTATTCCAGCCATGGGTCATCAGCTTGCCCTGCCAGACGTCGAGGCTCAGCACCACCATGTCGGGGTGGTATTTGGCCAGTTCCATCACCACGCGCGGGGCCTGCACCGCCAGCGTGCCGATGACGACCTGGCCCGCGCCCTTGTCGATCCAGTATTCCGCCCGCTCGCGCGAGCGGATGCCGCCGGCGATCTGCACCGGCACGCCGACCTTGCGCAGCAGGGTCTCGATCAGCGCGTCGTTGCCCTGCGCGCCGGCAATCGCGTCGAAATCGGTGATGCGCAGCGCGCTGGCGCCCGCCTCGACAAAGCCCAAGGCGGTTTCGACCGGGTCCACATGCCAGAGGATCGGGTCCGCCATCCGGCCCTTGCGCAGCGTCACGCAGCGCCCGTTCTGCAATTCGAGTGTCGGTATGATCTGCATGGCAACCTCTCCTGCGCCGTGGACGCGCAATGCGTCCGGATCAGAGCATAATAGCGATCCCGCGCGTCCTGTCGTTTGCACACGACATGTCGACGCCGCTTCGCGGCATCGACCGCCCGGCATGGCATTCGGGGCGGGATGGGCGTAGGGTTGATGGTATACCAAAAGGGAAAGGCGGTCGCGGAATGGACGAGAAATTTCTGATCACCGGCGCGTCGGGCTGCATCGGGTCCTGGGTGCTTTACCACCTTCAGCGCGAAGGCGCGGCCTTTGTCGCCTCGGACCTGCGCAAGGATCTGGCGCGGCCCCGGCTTTTGATGGAGGACGACGCGCTCGACGCCATCGCGTGGATCGAGCTCGATGTCACCGACGGCGCAGCGGTGCGCGCCGCCGTCGAGGATCACGGCATCACACATATCGTGCATCTGGCCGGGCTGCAGGTGCCGTTCGTTAAGGCCAACCCGCCGCTGGGCGCGGCGGTGAACGTCACCGGCACCACCAACATCTTCGAGGCCGCGCGGCATTGCGGCGTCAGCGGGCTGAGCTATGCCAGTTCGATGGCCGTCTTCGGCCCCGCCACGGCCTATCCTCCAGGGCGCATCGCCGACGACGCGCCGCGCCTGCCAGATACGCTTTACGGCGTCACCAAGATGGCGAACGAGGATATGGCGCGCATCTACTGGCAGGAATGGGAGGTCGGCAGCGTCGGGCTGCGCCCGGGTGTGGTCTATGGCGTGGGCCGCGACCAGGGCATCAGTTCAGACACCGCGCGGGCGCTGCTGGCCGTCGCCGCAGGGGCGCCCTTCCACATCCGTTTCGACGGGCCGGTCGCGCTGCAGCACGCCAGCGACGTGGCGCGGATGTTCATCGGCTGCGCGCGCGCCGGGCACCGCGGGGCGGCGGCCTGCAACCTGCGCAACGACGTGGTCGAGGTCGCGGATTTCGTCGACATGGTGCTGCGGCAGGAACCCGGCGCACAGATCACCTATGAACGCGGCACGCCGCTGCCTGTGGCGGCGGATTACGACGACGCGGCGCTGCGCGGCGTTCTGGGCGAGGTGCCGCATATCCCGCTGGAGCGCGCCATCGAGACCGACATCGCGCAATTCCGCGCGTTGCTGGCGCGTGGCCTGCTGCAGCCCGAAAGCTCCTGACGCGGCACACACAACGAGAAACGGCGCCCCCGGATGGGAGCGCCGCTGAAATTTCCGATCCGTCGGGGGATCAGGAGTCGTTGGCTTCCGAGATGAATTTCACCGCGTCGCCGAAGGTCTGGATGGTTTCGGCCGCGTCATCGGGAATCTCGATACCGAATTCTTCTTCGAACGCCATGACCAGCTCGACCGTGTCGAGGCTGTCTGCGCCCAGATCGTCAATGAACGACGCGCTCTCGGTCACTTTTTCTTCTTCCACGCTCAGGTGCTCGACCACGATCTTCTTCACGCGCTCTGCGATATCGCTCATATTGTCATCCTCATCGTCTGTTCGGGCCTATTGTGGCCCGGTTTGCCCTCGCCCCGAGGGGGTGGCTCTGGTTACCCTTTCGGGCGGCTCGGTCCCCCCGCGTTTCGGAGGGTCTGGCCAATCAACGCAAAACGCGCCCCCCGGCCAAAACTGACGCGCCTATAGCATACGCGGCGGGGATGGCAAATGCTTTCGCACCCCTCGCCGAACGCGCCGCGGCGCAGCATTCACAGCATCGCCATGCCGCCGTTCACATGCAGCGTCGTCCCGGTGACATAGGCCGCCTCGGGGCTGGCGAGATAGAGCACCGCCGCCGCGATCTCTTCGGGCGTGCCCATGCGGCCGGCGGGGATCTGGCCCAGAATCGCGGCCTTCTGGTCGTCGTTCAGCTTGTCGGTCATCGCGGTCTCGATAAAGCCTGGCGCCACGGCGTTGACGGTGATGCCGCGGCTGGCGACCTCGTAGGCCAGCGATTTCGACATGCCCACCATGCCCGCCTTGGCGGCGGCGTAATTGCCCTGCCCGGGGTTGCCGGTGGCCCCCACGACCGAGCTGATGTTGACGATCCGGCCCCAGCGGGCCTTCATCATGCCGCGCAGAACGCCCTTGCAGAGCTTGAAGGTCGCCGTCAGGTTCACGTCGATCACCGATTGCCATTCGTCGTCCGACATCCGCATGAAGAGGTTGTCGCGGGTGATCCCGGCGTTGTTCACCAGGATATCGACGCCACCCATCGCCTCGGCGGCCTGCTTGGGCAGCGCGGCGACGGCCTCGGGGTCCGAGAGGTTGCAGGGCAGTACATGGGCGCGTGTCCCCAGTTCGGCGGCCAGCGCCTCAAGCGGGCCGGTGCGGGTGCCCGAGAGGCCGACGGTCGCCCCGGCGGCGTGCAGCGTCTTGGCGATCTCGCCGCCGATGCCGCCAGAGGCACCGGTCACAAGCGCGGTCTTTCCAGTCAAATCGAACATGTCGTCTCCTTTTCGGGGGCGCGCGGGGGGTGCGCGCCGGGATGTCAGGCCTGCAGGCTTTCCGCCGCCGCGCGCACGTCGTCGGGCGAGCCGATGGCGCGGCCCGAGGCGTTGCGGTCGATGCGGCGCACCATGCCGGTGAGCGCCTTGCCCGCGCCGATCTCCCAGAACTCGGTCACGCCGGCGGCGGTCATGGCGGCGACGGATTCGCGCCAGCGCACCGCGCCGGTGACCTGGTCGACCAGCAGCTTGCGGATGCTGGCCGGGTCGCTGACCGGCGCCGCGGTCACATTGGCCACCAGCGGCACGGCGGGGGCTTTGATCTCGACCCCGGCCAGCGCCTCGGCCATGGCGTCGGCGGCGGGCTGCATCAGCGCGCAGTGGAACGGGGCGCTGACGGGCAGCAGAACGGCGCGCCGGGCGCCACGCGCCTTGGCCAGCTCGACCGCGCGCTCGACGGCGGCCTTGTGGCCCGAGACGACCACTTGCCCCGGATCGTTGTCGTTGGCGGCCTGGCAGACCTCGCCCTGGGCGGCCTCTTCGGCCACCGCGCGCACGTTGTCGAAGTCGAGGCCCAGCAGAGCCGCCATCGCGCCCTGCCCCACCGGAACCGCCGCCTGCATCGCCCGGCCGCGCAGCCGCAAGAGCCGCGCCGCGTCGCCGACGCTGAACGCGCCCGCCGCCGTCAGGGCGGAATATTCGCCGAGGCTGTGCCCGGCCACGAAAGAGGCCGTGTCGATCCCGACGCCCTCGGCCTCGAGCGCGCGCATCACCGCGATGGACGTGGCCATAAGCGCGGGCTGCGCGTTTTCGGTCAGGGTCAGGGTTTCGATCTCGCCCTCCCAGATCAGCGCGCTGAGCGATTCTCCGAGCGCGGCGTCAACCTCGTCGAAGACCGCCTGCGCCGCCGGATAGGCCTGGGCCAGGTCGCGGCCCATCCCGATGGTCTGCGCCCCTTGACCGGGAAACACGAACGCACGCTGCATGGAAACTCCTTCCTGTCGCCTTGTCTTTTGCCCTGTGCTTACCCGTCCCGCCCCGAACGCGCAATCCTGCACGGTCTTTGTGCGGCAGCGGTCATTGCCGCCGCCGCGCGCCGACGTAGGTTGCGCGGAAATGCAAATGAAAGACTGCACCATGGCCATGACCAACACCTCCACCCGCTACGGCGCCGTCACCAAGACGCTGCACTGGCTGACCGCGCTTGGCATTCTTGCCGCGATCCCGCTGGGCATCCTCGCCAACGATTGGGCGTTCGACACGCCCGAGGCGCTGGCCATGAAGGCGCTGCTCTTTTCGGCGCACAAGACCGTGGGCGTGACGATCTTCTTTGTGGCGCTCTTGCGGATCCTCTGGGCGCTGAGCCAGCCCAAGCCCGCGTCCCTGCACCCCGAGCGGCGGGCCGAGACGCTGCTGGCCGCCGTGGTGCACTGGCTGCTTTACGGGTCGCTGGTGGTCGTGCCGCTGGCGGGCTGGGTTCATCACGCCGCCACGTCGGGATTTGCGCCGATCTGGTGGCCCTTCGGCCAGTCGCTGCCCTTCGTGCCGAAATCCGAGGCGGTGGCCGGCACAGCCGCCGCGCTGCACATCATCTTCGAGCGGGTCCTGATCATCGCGCTCGGCCTGCATATCCTCGGCGCGCTGAAACACCACTTCGTCGACCGCGACGCCACGCTGCGCCGGATGCTGCCGGGCAAGACCGAGGCGGGCCAGCACGGCGGCAGCCACGGCGGTCTTGCCGCGCCGCTGATTGCGCTAGTGCTTTGGGCCGCAGCCCTGAGCGCGGGGGCCGGACTGGGCGCGTTCCAGCATCAGGCCAGCGCCGCGCAGGTCGCCGCCTTGCAGGAGGTCCAATCCGACTGGCAGGTGCAGGAAGGCACGCTCCAGATCGCGGTCCAGCAGCTCGGTTCCGAGGTCACGGGCAGTTTCGCCGACTGGACGGCGGACATCACCTTCGAGGACCGGGATCAGCCCGGCAAACAAGGCGAAGTGACGGTGCAGATCGCCATCGCGTCGCTGTCTCTGGGGTCGGTCACGGCGCAGGCCATGGGGCCGGATTTCTTCGACGCCACGCAATTTCCCACCGCCACCTTCCGCGCCGACATCCTGCGCGCGGCCGACGGCTATGTGGCAGACGGCACGCTGACGCTGCGCGGGGCTGAAATGCCGGTGCAAATGCCCTTTGCCCTGACGCTGGAGGGGGACAGCGCGGCGATGGACGGGCGCGTGACGCTCGACCGGCGCGACTTCGCCATCGGCGACACCATGACCGACGACAGCCAGCTGGGCTTTGCCGTCGATGTAGTCGTGTCGCTGACCGCGATACGCGCCGACGCCGAATAGGTCTTGATCCCGGCGCCGGTTTGGCTTTCTGAGGGGGCGTGACCCCCGACTGCCGCAGGTGCGCCATGACAGACCTTTCCCCATCCGCCCCGGCGCTTGGCCGGCTGACCGAAAATCCCGACTGGATCTACCTGCTGCGCGAGTTCGAATCGCTTTACCGGCAAGGGTCGGCCGGGGGCAGCACCACGATCCGCAGCCATATGAAGCGGGTGCGCGACCGGCTGTCGGCGGTGATCGCCGGAAATGCCGAGATCGCCGTCACCCCGGCCGGCACCAAGCCGGTGACCGCGCATTTCGCCCGCGCGCTCGATCTGGGCGAGCGCGGCGCGATGCAGGGCATGGCCCGCGCCCTGCGCGAGGTGCGCGACCGGCTGAACTGGGAATACGGTTATGACAAGGTGCCCAAGGGGCTGGCGCAGAAATACGCCTATTGCGAGGTGCTGGGCCCGCGCGGGCCGGTGCTGTCGGAACGGCTGATCCTGGGGTTCGTGCTGTTCGCGCCCAAGACGACCTACCCCCAGCACAGCCACCGCGACATCGAGGAAAGCTATATCTCGATCGCGGGTGCCTGGTCCGAGAACAACTCGGCGGTCTATGCGCCCGGCTCGCTGATCCTCAACAGCCCCGGCGACGAACACCGCATCACCACCGGCGACCGCGAGCCCTGTCTTCTGGCCTATGCCTGGACCGGACCCGAAGAGATGCTGCACGCGCCCGGAATGCGTCTGTCGCGCCCCCGTCGCAAGGGCTGACGGCACGAAAACACCCCCGAAGCCGCGCTTCGGGGGTGTTTTGCAGATTCCGTGAGTGCGGAGCTTAGTCGGCCTTCATTGCCTCGATCGAGATCATCACTTCGACCTCGTCCGACACGAAGGGCGCAAAGGCGCCGACGTTGAAATCGCTGCGCTTGATCGTCGTGGTGGCGTCAAACCCGGCCCAGGGCTTGTTTTCCATCGGATGGTTGCCCTGCTGGTTCAGCGTGGCGGCCAGGACGACCGGCTTAGTGACACCGTTGAGGGTCAGATCGCCGGTGATGTCGGCGGTGGTGTCGCCGGTGACCTCGATCGCGGTCGAGGTGAAGGTCACCATCTCGTCATCGGCGGCATCGAAGAAATCGGCCGACATGAAGTGATTGAAGCGGCCTTCCCAGCCGGTCAGCATGGTGCGCACCGGGAACGAAACCTCGACCGAGGAATTCTCGGGCGCGTTCTGGTCGAACTGGATCGTGCCGTCGAAGCCCGAGAACATGCCGTAGGTCGTGGAATAGCCCAGATGGTTGTAGGAAAAGACGATCTGGCTGTGGCTGGCGTCCAGAACGTAGGTTTCGGCGCCGGCGGTGGCGCTGTTGTTGGCATAGGCGGCCAAGGGCGCAAGGCCCAGGGCGGCGGCGAGGATCAGGGATTTCATCGGTCGTACCTCCAATTCAAATATGAGGAGGTATGTGATCGGCAGGGCCCAAGCCTCAATTGCACGAAAACCCGCAGTTTCTGTGCAGGGATGAACAGGAGTTTCAGCCTCGGGACGGATGGGCCGCCACGAGACAGCACAGGCCCCCCAGCAGCATCGCCAGCGACAGGCCCAGCCGCGGCAGCGACAGTTCCGGCAGCGCGCCCGGGCCCGGCGCCAGCCACCACAGGAACGCCGAAAACCCCAGTGCCCATCCCGCAGTCGACAGACACAGGCGCAACAGGAGGATGCGGGCGAAATCGGGGCGGACGTTTCCGGCACGGGACGGCATGGGACTCTCCGGTTACTCGTGTACCCTTGACCGTCCCGCCGAATGATGGCGCGAATGCGGCAAGGCCCCGGGCAATGCCCCGCCCCGGCGGAAACCCGCCGCCCTTGCGCCGCACCGCAATCCGTGTATACGGAGCCTCGCCTTTCGCAGAAACGTTTGAACCGCGCAGTCTCTCGTGGGCCGGCGCGAAAGGTCTGGCAGCCGCGCCCTTTGAAATGCGCCCGGATAGAAATGGAGCACGCATGCCGCTTTATGAGCATGTCTTTATTGCGCGTCAGGACTTGTCCAACACGCAAGCCGAAGGCCTTATCGAACATTTCGGCACCGTCCTGGCCGACAACGGCGGAAAGCTGGTCGAGCAGGAATACTGGGGCGTCAAGACGATGGCCTACAAGATCAACAAGAACCGCAAGGGCCACTACGCCTATCTGCGCACCGATGCCCCCGCATCCGCCGTGCAGGAGATGGAGCGCCTGATGCGTCTGCATGACGACGTGATGCGCGTCTTGACCATCAAGGTCGACGCCCACGACGAAGGCCCCTCGGTCCAGATGCAGAAGCGCGACGAACGTGGCGACCGCCGCGAACGCCGCAACTGATCACCTGAAGAAGAGGATATAACCTATGGCTGCAAAACCGTTTTTCCGCCGCCGCAAGGTCTGCCCCTTCTCGGGCGACAATGCACCCAAGATCGACTACAAGGACACGAAGCTGCTGCAGCGCTACATCAGCGAGCGCGGCAAGATCGTGCCTTCGCGCATCACCGCCGTATCGGCCAAGAAGCAGCGTGAACTGGCCCGCGCCATCAAGCGCGCCCGCTTCCTCGCCCTGCTGCCCTACGCCGTGAAATAAGGAGACAGGCACATGCAAGTGATCCTTCTGGAACGCGTGGCCAAGCTGGGCCAGATGGGCGACGTCGTCGACGTCAAGCCCGGCTATGCGCGCAACTACCTGCTGCTGCAGGGCAAGGCGCTGACCGCCTCGAAAGAGAACATCGCGCAATTCGAGACGCAGAAAGCGCAGCTCGAAGCCCGCAACCTCGAAACCCGCAAGGAAGCCGAGGCGTTGGGCGAAAAGCTCGACGGTCAGCAGTTCGTGGTGATTCGCTCCGCCTCGGACGGCGGCAACCTCTACGGCTCGGTCACCACCCGTGACGCCGCGGACGTGGCCACCGAGGCCGGCTTCTCGATCGACCGCAAGCAGGTCGTGATCCGCCAGCCCATCAAAGAGCTGGGCCTGCACACCGTCGAGGTGCACCTTCACCCCGAGGTCATGGTCACGATGGAGCTGAACGTTGCCCGCTCGCCCGAAGAGGCCGAGCTGCAGGCGTCGGGCAAGTCGATCCAGGAACTGGCCGCCGAGGAAGAGGCCGCCGCGGAATTCGAGATCGCCGAGCTTTTCGAGGACATCGGAGCCGCGACCTCGGAAGACGAAGAGCTGGCCGAGACGGTCGAGACCGAAGAGACCCCCGCCCGGGACGACAGCGACGACTGATCGCCACTTTTTGTGACATCAAAGAGGCCGCACAACCCATTGTGCGGCCTCTTTTTGTTCGTTTTCTGCCCATATGGCCACAAAGCTACGTATTCCTTGCCCTCGCGTCAAAGGGATGCCACGATTATCGGTACAACCGTGTAAAGTTCAGTGACTTGTGAGGTATCTAATGTTGACGAGTACCATCGACGCCCTGGTCGGGCGGCGCATCAAGCAACGCAGGCAGGCCCTGCGGATGACGCAATCGGACCTGGCTGAACAAATAGACGTCCGCTTTCAGCAGATCCAAAAGTATGAAAGCGGGCAAAACCGGGTTGCGGCCTCGCGGCTGTGGCTGATCGCGCGTGTTCTCGAAGTGCCGGTGACCTTCTTTTTCGAGCAGGACGACGACGCCGACAGCTTATGCAGCGCCCGTTTCGACGGGCGCAGCGGATCGCGCCATAGGGATGTGGTTGAATTGGTCGACACGTTATCGGATAATCAGAAGAAAGCTTTGGTGAGTTTCTTGCGTTCCTTGTCTAACGAGTCCAATCAGGTCAACCTGACCAAATCGAACTGACCGCGCCCGGGGAAAGGGGCTGCATGGAACTGATCGATCTTGCGGATCATGCGGGTGACGAAGCCCGTTATGACAGATACCTTGCGAAACTCTGCGACGAGCTGGAGTTCGACTACGCGTCCTATGCGACCGCAAACCCGCTCACCGGCGATGTGCTGGGCTATGCGACCTATCCCGACGAATGGAAGCGGCATTACGGCCAGAGCCAGATGCACGAGGTCGATCCCACGCTCTATACCTCGGCGCGCAGCATCGCGCCGGTGGACTGGTCGCGCTTTCGCCGTGACCGGAACTTCAACCGGGTGTTCGACGACGCCGGGGAATTCGGCATCTCGAAACGCGGCCTGACCGTTCCCATCCGGGGCCCCTTCGGCGATTGCGGCCTGCTGAGCGTGACGCGCGATTGCGGCGATACCGAGTGGCTGCAGCTGAAACAGAAGGTGATCGGCAACCTTCAGGTCGCCGCCGTGCACATCCATGACAGCGTGATCCAGTCGGGCACGCTGATCGCCGCGCTGGGGCATCAGGCCCTGTCGCAACGCGAGGTGGAAATCCTGCAATGGTGCGCCATGGGCAAGATGCAGCAGGACATCGCCGACATCCTGACCATCTCGCACCGCACCGTCGAAGTGCATCTCAGATCCGCCCGCACCAAGCTGCGCGCGCTCACAACCGCGCAAGCGGTGGGCCGTGGCATCGCGCTTGGCATGATCGAGCCAGGCTGAGATCGGCGAGAATCCCCCGGCTACGGGATACCCCCAATAGCGTTATTCCCGAGTTGTCGTAGGCTGTTCACAGGCTCTTAACGACACACTCAGGGGATAACACAATGATCATAGTCGTAGATGGACTCAACCGAAACGAATACACCACCCTTCTGGAAGACACGTTCCGGCTGCGCGCGCGCGTCTTCCGCGACCGGCTCGGCTGGGAGGTCGAAGTCGAGAACGGCATGGAGATCGACCAGTTCGACCATCTCGATCCGGCCTATCTGATTTCGGTCGATGACGACCGGCAGGTCGTCGGCTGTATGCGCCTGCTGCAAACGACGGGGCCGCACATGCTGGCCGACGTCTTCCACGAAATTCTGGGGGGTGAATCCCCGCTTCGCGACCCGCAGGTCTGGGAGGCGACCCGATTCTGCGTCGACGCCGACCGGCTCAAGCGCGGCGGACGCGGGCGGAACTCGATTTCATATGTCACCAGCGAGGTGATGATCGGCGCCTTCGAATACGCGATGGAGGCTGGCGTCAGGGACGCCGTCGCCGTGATGGACCCGGTGATGAACCGCGTGATGATACGCTCCAACAATGCGCCCTACGATTATCTGGGCCAAGCAACTCCAATGGGAAAGGTGGTGGCCATGGCCGGACTTCTCGATTGTTCCCCCGAACGCGTCGCGGGCATCCGCGCACATTCGGGCATTGACGGCGACGTCTTCGCGACGCCGGAAGAGGCCGACGCACTGGCCGACAATCCCGAAACGGGCACAAACGTAGTCGCTTTCCCGACCGAAAAGACCACGACGCCGCCCAAGCAAAAGATCCGGCCTGCGGACCTGATGCAATACTGCCAGGACCAGATCGCCTCTGCCGACACCGAGGAAGAACGCCGCGCGGCCGAGGCGCTGATGAAGGTTCTCGAAGAGACATTCGCCATGAAAGCGGCCGTGCCGAACTGCAACTTCTGACACCTTTCGGTCGACCACCACTCACGAAAAGGCCGCTGCCCGGGCCGACGGGCAGCGGCACATCTCCGCCAAGGGTCACGCCACATAGCGGAACAAAAAAGGCCGGGCTGTCGCGCCCGGCCTTTGCGTTTGTCCCGAAGAGCGGCGCTTATTCGTCTTCCAGCTCTTCGACCGCCTTTTGCAGTTCGTCCTTGGTGACCTCTTTCTCGGTCACTTCGGCCTGCTCGGCGATGTGGTCGATGACCTTGTCCTCGAAGATCGGCGCACGCATTTGCTGCTGCATCTGGGCGTTCTGGCGCACAAAGTCGAAGAACGCGCGTTCCTGGCCCGGGTATTGCCGCGCCTGGTTCATGATCGCCTGGGTCATCTCGGCGTCGGTCACCTCGACCTCGGCCTTCTGGCCCAGCTCGGCCAGCAGCAGGCCCAGACGCACGCGGCGTTCTGCCAGCTTGGTGTGTTCGTCGGTGGGCTCGACCTCGGGGTGATCGTGGCCCTGAACGTCAGGGTTTTCCTCGTGCCAGAGCTGATGCGCGATCTGCTTGGCCTCGGCCTCGACCAGGCTGGGGGGCAGGTCGAACGACACCATTTCGTCAAGCTTGTCGAGCATGGCGCGCTTCATCACCGCGCGGGCGGCGCCGACGTATTCGGCCTCGAGCCGCTCGCGGATCTGGCCTTTGAGGGCCTCCAGATCCTCGGCGCCGAACTTGGTGGCCAGTTCGTCGTTGATCTCGGCGGCGACGGGCTCCTTGACGGCCTTGACGGTCACGTCAAAGACCGCGGCCTTGCCGGCCAGGTTCTCGGCGCCGTATTCCTCGGGGAAGGCGACCTCGACGGCCTTTTCCTCACCGACCTTCACGCCGACCAGTTGTTCCTCGAAGCCGGGAATGAACGAGTTCGAGCCCAGCACCAGCGGGTAATCCTCGGCCGAGCCGCCGTCGAACGCCTCGCCGTCGACCTTGCCGACGAAGTCGATCACGACCTGGTCGCCGTCTTTGGCCTTGGTGCCCTTCTTGCGGTCCTTGAAGTCCTGCGCGGTCTCGGCCAGGTTCGCCAGCGCCTCGTCCACCGAGGCGTCGTCTGCCTTGGCGACCAGCTTTTCCACCTTGATCTGGGTGAAGTCGATCTCGGGCACCTCGGGCAGCGCCTCGTAGGACATTTCGACCTTAACGTCGTCGCCTTCTTTCCAGTCCTCGTTGGTCATCTTGACCTCGGGCTGAAGCGCGGGGCGGTCGCCCGACTTTTCGAAATGCTCGTTCATCGCGCCGTCGATGGCTTCCTGCATCGACTCGCCCAGCAGGCGCTGACCGAACTGCTTTTTGAGCAGCGGCATCGGCACCTTGCCCTTGCGAAAGCCCTTCATTTCGATGTCGGGCTGGGCTTCGGCCAGCTTTTCGTTGACCTTGGCGTCCAGCTCGGCCGCCGTCACGGTGATGGCATAGCCGCGCTTCAGACCTTCGTTCAGCGTCTCGGTGACCTGCATTCAATTCCCCATAGCTTCGCCGGGGCGGATGCGCCCGGGCCTGTCAAATTTGGGGTCTTCTATGCGCCGAAGCCCATACGTGCAAGGCGTATTCGCGCCAATTTGCGCCCAAAGCGCGATGCGCCGCCCGCGCGTTCGGACCGCTCAGGGGCGGTCCAGCACAAAGTCCGGCACGATGCCCGCGCGGTCGATGGCGGCCTCGACGTCGTGCCCCGCGAAAAAGCCGTAATCCGCCACCAGGGCCGAGCGCACCCCCGCCGCCTGCGCGCCCAGAATATCGGTGTGCAGGCTGTCGCCGACCATGAGCACACGGGCCTTGTCGACCGGGCCCAGCCGGGCGAAGACAAGATCGTAGATGTTGGCGAAGGGCTTGCCGTAGAACGCGGGCGCAAGCCCCAGGCGGTCGGCCAGCCGATGCGCGAAATGCCCCGGCTCGGCGGAAAAGCCGGTCTCGCGCGGGGCGACGATATCGGGGTTGGCCACCAGCACGGGGCGCGGGGCGGCGCCCAGCGAGGCCTCGAGGAGCGCCTGCCGGTCCTCGGTCCAGGCACCGCTGCCGATCAGCAAAAAGCCCTCGGCGGCGTCATAGGCCGCGCGGTCCTCGGCCAGCAGGGTCAGCCGCAGGTCGCCCAGATCGTCGAAGCGGGCGGGTTCGGCACCCATGACGCCCCAGTCCCGCGGGGCCATCGCGCCGAGCGCGGCCGCCATCGCCGCGCGGCTGGTGATGATGTCCTCGGGCGCGAAATCGTATCCTAGCCGACGGTATTTGCGCTCGAGTTCGGCCAAAGGCACGCTGGCGGCGTTCGACACCACCAGCACGCGCTTGCCCGCGCGGCGCAGCCCCTCGATCCGCTCGGCGGTGCCGGGGATCGCCGTTTCGCCGATGTTCAGCACCCCGAAGGCATCCAGCAGGAACACGTCGAAAAGATCGGCCACCGCATCGAGCGTCGCCACCCGCCGCGCGGCCTGCCCCGGCGGCACGGCCGCGGGCAGCCGGGGGCGGACGGCCTCGTAGGCGGCAAAGGCCGCGTCGGCCGTCAGCATCATATGATGGCGCCCCGGACCTTGGCCGACACCCATTCGCTGATGACCACCGCCACCAGGATGACCACGAGGATCAGGCTCACCTGCGGCCAGGCCAGCACGTTGAGCGACGACGACAGCTGCAGCCCGATGCCCCCTGCCCCGACCAGCCCCAGCACGGTGGATTCGCGGATGTTGATGTCCCAGCGGAACACCGCGATCCCGGCGAAGGCGGGCAGGATCTGCGGCACGATGCCATACGCCATGACCTGCCAGCGCGATGCGCCCGTGGCCGAAATCGCCTCGACCTGGGTGTGGTCGATCTCTTCGATGGCCTCGTAGAGCAGCTTGGCGCAGAACCCGATCGAGCGGATGGCGATGGCCACCACCCCGGCAAAGACCCCGGGGCCAATGATGGCGATCAAGAGCAGCGCCCAGATCAGCGAGTTGATCGAGCGGGTCGAGACGATGATCAGCAAAGCGATGGGCCGGATGAAGAGCGCCGAGGGCGTGGTGTTGCGCGCCGCCAGAAAGGCCACCGGCACCGCCAGGCAAAGCGCAATGAGCGTACCCAGCGTGGCGATGTTCAACGTGTCCCAGATCGGGCGGCCCAGCTGGGTGATGTATTCCCAGCGCGGCGGGGTGGCGCGGGTCCAGATGTCGCCGGCGATGCGCGGCGCGTCCCAGACGAAGAACCAGGTGGTGGCCTCGGAAATTCGCTGCCAGCAGACCAGGAAGACCGCGACGCCGATCAGCCAGCCGAACCAGCGCACCAGGCTCTCGCGGCTGGTGCGCCGACGCCAGACCTGCGCGCCGTTCTTGTCGAGCACCGGCATTACTGCACCCTCGCGCGGATGATGCCCGACAGATATTCCAGCGCCATGACGATGCCGATGATCAGGATCAGGATCGCGGCGGCGGTGTCGTATTCATAACGGTCGAAGGCGGTGTTCAACGTCGCGCCAATTCCGCCCGCACCCACCAGCCCAAGGATCGCGCTTTCGCGAAAATTGATGTCGATCCGGTACATGCTGAGCCCGACAAGTCGTGGCATTACTTGGGGTTGGACGCCGTAGTTGATCCATTGCATCCAGCGCGCGCCCGAGGCGCGGATCGCCTCGGCCTGCACCTTGTCCATCGCCTCGATATCCTCGGCCAGCAGTTTCGACAGAAAGCCGATGGTCGCGAAGGACAGTGTCAGGAAACCCGCCAGCGGCCCGAACCCGAAGATCGCCACCAGCAGGATGGCGACGATGATTTCCTGCAGCGCGCGGCTGACGGCGACGATGCCCCGGCAGACCACATAGACCGGCAGCGGCGCGATGTTGCGCGCGGCCCCCAGCCCGATGGGGATCGAGATAAGGATGCCCACCACCGACGCGGCCACGGTCATCACGATGCTTTCCAGCAGACCCGCCCAGATGTCGCTGGCGCGCGACACGAAATCGGGCCGGGTGAAGGACAGGATGAACTGCCAGCCCCGGTCGAGCCCGGCATAGACCCGGGCCCAATCGACGTCGATGGTCAGCACGGCAGCGACCAGATAGGCCCCAAAGCCCGCCAGCAACGCCCACCGCAGCGCCGGGTTCTTGATGAAATGCGGTTTGCGCCAGCCCTTGCCGAGCATGTCGTCCAGCTCTCTGTGGCTCATTGAGCGGCCTCGATCTCTTCTTCGTCCTCGATCGCCTCGATCGTGGCTTCCCAATCTTCCTCGCCGTAGATCTCGGTCAGCATTTCCGGGCTGAGCTGGGTCGGCTGGCCGTCAAAGACGATCTCGCCGAAGCGCAGCCCGACGACGCGCGGCACGAACATCTGCGCCAGCGCCACATCGTGGATGTTGATGATCGCCGCCAGCCCCCGCTCGCGGCAAAGTTCGGTGATCAGCCGCATGATCTGGCGGCTGGTCTTGGGGTCGAGCGACGCCGTCGGCTCGTCCACCAGCAAGAGCTTGGGGTTCTGGATCAGCGCCCGGCAGATACCCACACGCTGGCGCTGCCCGCCCGACAATTCATCGGCGCGCTTGTCGGCCATGTGCAAAAGGCCCACGCGGTCGAGCAGGCGAAAGGCCTCGTCGACATCCGATTGCGGATAACGGCGCAGGAAGCTGCGCCAGAACCCGACATATCCCAGACGGCCCGACAGCACGTTCTCCATCACGGTCAGCCGTTCGACCAGCGCGTATTCCTGAAAGATCATGCCCATGGACCGCCGCGCCCGGCGCAGCGCGCCAGAGCCCAGCCCGGTCAGTTCCAGATCGTCCAGCCAGACCTCGCCGCCGGTGGGTTCCACCAGCCGGTTGATGCAGCGGATCATCGTGGACTTGCCCGCGCCCGAAGGCCCGATCAGCGCCAGCACCTGCCCGCTGGGCACCTCTAGGTCGATCGCCTTGAGCGCCTGATCGCCGGTTTTATAGGTTTTCGTCAGCTTGTTCAGCCGCAGCATGAAAGACCCCTTGCTCGGGTGTGCGGCAGGCCCGGTGCGGGCCTGCCTTTTGAAAGTGGGATCATTCGCAGGCGTAGCTGACGCCGTTGGCCGCGTCGATCTTGCGGATCACGTCCCAGAAATCCTTGTAGTTCATCTCGATGAACTGAGCCTCGTTGGACTTCGAGAACTCCGCCTGAAGCGCCGTACCGTCCCAGTCGAAGGTGAAGAACGCCTCGATGATCTTTTCCTGAAGGTCCGGGGGAAGGTTGTAGACCACGCCGAAGCCAGTGGTCGGGAAGGTCTGCGATTTGTAGATCGACACCACCTGGTCGGGCTTGATCACATCCCGCGCGATCATCCGGTTCATGACCGAATTCGCGACCGCGCCGGCCGGGTAATCCTTGTTGGCCACGCCCAGAACAGTGTTGTCATGCTTACCCGAGAAGACCGGCTCGAAATCGCGGTCGGCGATCATGTCGTAATCGCCTTTCAGGATCGCCGAAGGCGCCTTGAAGCCCGAGTTCGAGGTCGGCGACGAGAACGCCAGCTGCCCGCCCTTGATGTCCTCGATGCTTTCGATGCCCGAGCCCGGATAGGTGATGATCTCCATCTCATAGCCGAAATGCCCGTCCGCAGACGCCATGATCGTGAAGGGACGGAAGCCCGCGCAGTTCACCGCCAGCGGGTTCGAACCGGTGTTGAAACCTGCAATGTGCAGACGGCCCGAACGCATCGCCTCGATCTGGGCGGCGTTCGACTGAACCGGGAAGATAACGGCCTTCTTGCCGGTCACTTCGGTCATGTGATCCATGAATTCGACCCAGGCGTCGCGGTACACCGCCGGGTCCTCGACCGGTGTGTAGGCAAAGATCAGGGTGTCGGGATCGACCCATTCGTTGGGATCGGTGGGGATATCCGCAACCAGATCGCCATCGACATCGCAAAAGCGGTCATCGAGATCCCCGCGCGGGCAATCCTGCGCCGAGGCGGTGCCCGTCAGCGACATCAGGCTGATGGCGGATGCGCCGATCAAAAGCTTCAGGTCAAGTTTCATTTTGGTTCCTCCCAGTGATGCGGTTGTTTTTTTACCGCGGTTATCAACGCGCTTTTCCCATTATTGCGCCAGAACGATCTCGACCCCCGCCGTTTGAAACGCCGACAGAAGATCGCCTTTCGGACGGCGGTCGGCGACCACCGAGTCGAGCTCCTCCAAAGCTCCGACACGGGCCAGCCCGCGGGTGCCGAACTTGCCGGCGTCGATCAGCAGATGCCGCTTGGCCGCCCGCCGCAGCATCGCCCGCTTGACCGCCGCAAAGCCGCGCACGGTTTCCGAAGGCCCCTCGGACGACATGCCCGAGGCGCCGATCATGCAGCGGTCGACGTTGAAGCCGCTCAGAAACTCCAGCGTCTCGGTGCCGACCACGGCAGATTCCGCGGGCAGGTATTCGCCCGGGCACAAGATCACCTGCGCCGCGCCGTGGCCCAGCGTCATGGCCACCGGGATCGAATTGGTGATCACCGTGCAGGGCGTGCCCAGATAGGCCAGCGACCGCGCCATCTGGATCGTGGTCGAGCCGGAATCGATCATCACCGTCTCGCCCGCGTGCACCAGCTGCGCCGCACGGCGCCCGATGCGTTCGCGTTCCTCCACACGCGCCGAGGCCCGTTCGTCGAGCCCGGGATAACGACCCTGCACCGGCGCGGACGCACCGCCGTGGGCGCGGCTGACCAGCCCGTCATCGGCCAGCGCGTCGAAATCCCGCCGCACGGTTTCGGTCGAGACGTTGAAGCGCGCGGCCAGGTCGCTGATCCGGACATGCGGACGCAGCTTGAGCTCGAGCAGGATCTGATCGCGCCGCTCGGTCTTGTTGAGCCGCATCCGGCCCGTGTCGTGATGTTGCGCTTTGATTCCGGCCTCTGCCATGCCTGCACCGACTCGACGTTCCCTTTGAGGATTGTGGAGTTTCCATCCTTTTTGCAACGATTTTTGTTGCATACCCCTCAAACGGGTGGTGAAACTCTTATAGAGCAAAGGAGTTTCTCGCCTTGAACGCGAACGGGATTGCTTGGGAAAAGACCCTGCGTTGCCGCTGCGCAAATGCAGGGGCGTGGCGATGAAGGCGCCGGAAAACCTGGCCTGGCAGATCGCCGCCTTGCCGGTCCGGCGCGACAGGAAAGGCCGGCTGCGGGTGCTTATGGTCACCACGCGCGAAAGCGGCCGCTGGGTCATGCCCAAGGGCTGGCCGATGGACGGCAAGAAACCCTGGCGCGCCGCCGAGATCGAAGCGCTGGAAGAGGCAGGCGCGGTGGGCGCCGTGTCGCACCGTCCCCTCGGCACCTATCATTACGCCAAAAGGCTGCCCAACGGCCGCCGGCTGCGCTGCCGCGTGACAGTCTATGCGATGGACGTGCAAAAGCTCAAACGGCGCTGGAAGGAACGCAAGGCGCGCAAACGGCACTGGTTTTCGCCCCGCAAAGCGGCGGCTCTGGTGCGCGAGAAAGAGCTGGCCGCGCTCTTGCGCGGGCTCGACCGCAAGGCCGACCGCAAACCGGTCTGGCCCGTTCTCAAGAAAGCGTCCTGAGCCGGGGCGGGCCGCCTGCGCCCTACCCCGTGTCGCCCCCCAAAGGATGGAAACAGGCCACCTCGGTCTCGCCCCCGACAGGTCCCAGCGCGGGCGTCTCGGCGCGGCATCGGTCGGACGCGCGCGGGCAGCGCGCGGCAAAGGCGCAGCCGGGCGGCGGGTTCAGCGGGTCGGGCAGTTCGGTCCCCTTGGCCTCGGGCGCGGTCAAGGGGCGGCCCACCACCGGCGCGCTGTCAGCCAAGAGCCGGGTGTAGGGGTGGCGCGGGTTGGCAAAGACCTGCTCGGCCGGGCCGACCTCGACCACCGACCCGAAATAAAGCACGACGATCCGGTCGCTGACCGCCTCGACCACCGCCAGATCGTGACTGATGAAGAGATAGGTCAGATCGAAGGCGCGGCGCAGGTCCGCCAGCAGGTTGAGGATCTGCGCCTGCACCGACACATCCAGCGCCGACACCGGCTCGTCCAGGATCAGAATGCGGGCATTGGCGGCCAAAGCGCGGGCGATACCGATCCGCTGCGCCTGCCCGCCCGAGAATTCATGCGGATAACGATCCAGGAATTCCTCGCGCAGGTTCACGCTGTCGAAGATCTCGGCGATGCGCCTGGCCCGTTCCGGCGCGGGCATCCCGTGCAGGCGCTTGAGCGGCGCCTCCATCACCTGCCGGATGGTCTTGCGCGGGTTCAGCGACGAGATCGGGTCCTGAAAGACATATTGGATGCGCTTGCCGAAGACCGCCGGATCGGCATTGTCGAGCGCCTCACCCTCGATCTCGATGCTGCCCGTCGTGGGCTCGAGCAGACCTACCAGCATCCGCGCGAGGGTGGATTTCCCGCAGCCCGATTCCCCGACGATCCCCAGCGTTTCGCCCTTGCGGACGGTCAGCGACACCGGATGCACCGCCTTGACCGACCCTTTGGCCCGGCCGAAAAGCGACCGACCCACCGCGAAGGTCTTGGACAGATCCGTCAATTTCAACGCTTCGGTCATTGGGCCGCCTCCGACGTGGCCGGTTCCGGGAAAAGACAACGCACCGCCCGCGCGCCCTGCCGGTCCAAAGGAATGTCGCCCGCCCGGCACGCCTCGGTCACCTTGAGACAGCGGTCGGCAAAGGCGCAGCCCGCGGGCAGCCGGTCCACCACCGGCGGCAGGCCCGCGATCGCCTCAAGCCGCCGCTTGCCGCCGCCCAGTTCCGGCACGCAGGCCATCAGCCGCGCGGTATAGGGGTGACGGGGCGCATCGAGGATATCTGCCGTGCGCCCCTCTTCCACGATCCGGCCCGCATACATCACCGCTACCCGGTCGCACATCTGCGCCACCACGCCGAAATCATGGGTGATAAAGACAATGGCCAGCCCCCGCGACCGACGCAGATCGTCGAGGATCGTCAGCACCTGCGCCTGAACGGTCACGTCGAGAGCGGTTGTCGGCTCGTCGGCGATGATGATGTCCGGGTCGTTGGCCAGCGCCATGGCGATGCCCACACGCTGGCGCATCCCGCCCGACATCTCGTGCGGGTAATCGGTGATGCGCTGCGCGGCATTGGGAATGCGCACCGCGTCCAGCAGCTCGATCGCCTTGGCGCGGCCCTCGGCCTTGCCGATGGGACGATGCGCGCGGATCGCCTCGATCAGCTGGTCGCCGACGCGATAGAGCGGATGCAGCGTCGCCAGCGGGTCCTGAAAGATATAAGACACGTTGCGCCCGCGCATGTCGCGCAGCCGGCCGTAAGGCGCGCCGATCAGATCCTCGCCGTCGTAATAGGCGGCACCCACGGTGATCACCCCGGGCGGCGAGGCGACCAGCCCCATGATCGACAGCGCGGTGACCGATTTGCCCGACCCGCTTTCGCCGATGATGCCAAGGCATTCGCCCTTTTCCACGTGCAGATCGACCCCGCCCACCGCGCGATAGACACGGTCCTTGACGTGAAACTGCGTCTCGAGCCCGCGCAGTTCCAGCAGGCCTTTGCCCGAAGGCGTGGGCACGGGCCCCTTGCGCGCCACCCGCGTCGCCGCCATCGGGCGCGACAGCGCGCCGGATTTCAGCCGCGGGTCCAGCGCGTCGCGCACCCCGTCGCCCAAGAGGTTGATCGACATGACGATGACCAGGATCATCATCCCCGGCACGATGGAGGTATGCGGATTGGTGATCAGCGCCGAGCGCGCCTCATCCAGCATCGAGCCCAGATCGGCCTGCGGCGGCTGGCTGCCAAGCCCCAGGAACGACAGCCCGGCGGTCTCGAGGATCATCCAGCCGATGGTGGTCGACATGGCGATGACGATCACCGGTACCACGTTGGGCAGGATCTCGGACAGGATGATGCGGGTGTTCGACAGCCCGGCCAGACGCGCGGCATCGACGAACTCGCGATGCGCGATGCCCACGGTGATGCCCCGGATGTTGCGCGCAAAGAACGGCACGTTGACCGCCGCCACCGCGATCAGCGCATTGAAGAGCCCCGGGCCAAGCGCCGCGACGATGGCAAGCGCCAGCAGGATGTAGGGAAAGGCCATCAGCATATCGACGCCGCGCATGATGATGTTGTCCGTGCGCCCGCCATAGAACCCCGCCACGATCCCGATGGCCGCCCCGATTGTGGCTGCGACGATGGCCGCGGCGAACCCCACCGCCAGCGACAGCCGCGTGCCCCACAAGAGCCGGCTCAGCAGATCGCGCCCCAGATGATCCGTGCCCAGCAGCGCGCCCTCGGACAACACCGGCTGAAAACGGTTGGACGTGTTGGTCACATCCGGATCCGCCAGCGGCAAAAGCGGCGTGACCAGCGCCAGCAGCACCACCGCGACCAGCACGATGCCCCCCGCCAGCGCCAGCCGGTTGCGGGCGAGAAGGCTCAGAAAACCCCTCATGTCTTGATCCTCGGGTCGAGCAGACTCTGCGCCACGTCAACGGCGATGTTGAACATCACATAACAGGCCGCGACAAAGACCACGCCCCCCTGCACCAACAGGATATCGCGCTTGAGGATGGCATCGACCAGCATCCGCCCCACGCCGGGCCATTGAAAGACGATCTCGATATAGACCGCGCCCGACAGCACAAAGCCCGCCTGGATGCCCAACACCGGGATGATCGACACCATCGCCGCGCGCAGCGAATGGCGCCAGATCACGCCGCGCTCATGCACGCCCTTGGCCCGCGCGGTGCGGATGAAATCCTGGCGCAGCACCTCCAGCATGGCCGACCGCGACAGCCGTGCGATCACGCCCGTGGCCACCACCGCCAGCGCCGGCATGGTCAGATGCGACACCAGCGCCGACAGATCCCGCGCCCCGTAGATGGGCCACATGCCCGACACCGGGAACCACCGCAGGTTCACCGCAAAGAAGAGGATCATCATCATGCCAAGGAAAAACGACGGGATCGAAATCCCCAACAGCACCGCAAAGGTAATCGCCTTGTCCGCCAGCCCGTATTGGTTCGCCGCCGAAATCACCCCCGCCACGACCCCCAGCACCGAGCAGAGCACAAAGGCAGTGCCCGCCAGCACCAGCGTGCCGTTGAACCGCTCCAGCACCTCGTCCAACACCGGACGGTTGAGCGCGAATGAGGTGCCGAAATCCCCGGTCAGCATATTGCCGAGCCAAATGAAATACTGCTGCACCAGCGGCTTGTCCAAGCCCAGATCGCGGTTCAGCTTCTCGACATTCTCCGGCGTCGCATAGCTGCCCAGGATCGCCGTGGCCGGATCGCCCGGGATCATCGCCATGATCAGAAACACGATCACCGTGATGCCCAGCAGCACCGGCACCGCCGACACCAATCGCTTCAGGATGTAGCCCGTCACCAGAACCACCCCTCTTCTTCTTCTTGGTGAAAATACTCCGGGGGGTGCGGGGGGCTGGCCCCCCGCTTCGGTCGGATCGGCAAAGCCGATCCGATCCGTCAGTTCTTCACCACGTCATCCAGCAGCAGGAAGAACGACGGCTGCAGGGTGAAATTCTCCACCCGGTCGCTGGTCACCGCGTTCTGTTTCCAGTTCGCGACAAAGACCCAGGGCGCGTCCTCCTGCACGATGGTCTGCATCTCCTTGTAAAGCCGCGCGCGTTCGTCCTGATCGGTCGCCACGCGGGCCGCCTCCAGCAGCGCGTCCACCTCCGGGTTGGAATAATAGCCAGAGTTAAAGCCGCCCGCGTCGGGCCAGGCCTCGGTGCGCAGCGCGAGGAACGGCAGCGTGTCCGGATCGTTGGTCATCCACGCCATCTCGGCCATGTCGGCCTTGCCTTCCAGCCCCGGGTTCACCTCTCCGAGGAAGGTGTTCCACTCGTAGGTCTCGATCTTCACGTCGAAGCCCACCGCCTCGAGGTCCGCCTGGATCGCCGTTCCCATGGCCACGGGGTCGAGCATCCCCGACCCGCCTTCGGTGACGAAAAACGTCAGCTCCGCCCCCTCGGCGCCGGCCTCGCCGATCAACGCCTTGGCCTTTTCGGGATCGTAGGGATAGGGCTCCAGATCGGGGTTGTAGGCCCAGGCGAAGGCCGGCGGGGTCGGCCCGGCGGCGACCTCGGCGGTGCCTTCCAGCACCTCGTTCACCAGCGCCTCCTTGTTGACCGCGTAATTGGCCGCCTGGCGCACGCGCTTGTCGGCAAAGGGGCCCTCCTTGGCGTTCAGGATCAGGAACCAGACATGCGGGCCGGCCTGTTCGTGCAAGGTAAAGGCGTCGCCCTGGAATTCCGAGAGCGCCACCGGCGGCACCTCGACCATCAGGTCGATGCCGCCCGCCAGCATCTCGGCGGTACGGGTGTTGGCATCGGTGATCGGGCGAAAGACGACCGCCTGCAGATCCGGCGCACCGTCCCAGTAATCTGGGTTGGCCTCGATCACCACGGCCTCGTTCGACCGCCATTCGGCAAAGGTGAACGGCCCCGTGCCCGACGGGTTGCGCCCGAACTCCGCGCCGTGTTGTTCCACCGCGGCGGGCGACACGATCAGCCCGGTCGGATAGGCCAGGTTCGACAGGAACGGCGCGTAAGGCGCGTTCAGGGTGAATTTCACCGTCATCGGATCCACCGCCTCGACCTTCTCGACCGCCGAGAAGAAGAACGCCAGCGGGAACGGGCCGGTGTCGTGATAGGGGTGATCCTCGTTCAGCATCCGCTCGAAGTTGAAGACCACAGCCTCGGCGTCGAAGGACGACCCGTCGTGGAATGTGACGCCTTCGCGCAGGGTGAAGGTATATTGGGTGCCGTCCTCGCTGATCTCCCAGCTTTCCGCCAGCGCCGGTTCCACCTCGAGCGTGCCGTCCTTGTATAAAATTTCAGAGAACTTTCAGGGCTGGTATGCTCGGTGAAATCGCTCCGGTGTAGTGGTTCGAAGCAACAGATGCTCACAAGCCGCGTAACGCTTGCTCTCCGCCATCAAGCAACTCAACCAATTCCTGGGTAGTCATACCGGCTTCCTGCAGAGCGTCGCGAAGGTCTTGTACCAACTCTTCGTCGGACTTGTGATCAAGCGGCGGGTTGATCTGAACGGTCGAATGCGTCCCAAACGTCTCGGGAGCGTACCTGGCCATAAGAAATTTCCGAGTGTCGATCGACAGCCTGGCACGGTTCACATGCGTGCCGTCGAACTTGAAGGTCACGGCCCCCTTTTTCTCAATGCGCTGCAACTCGGGGCTGTCCAGTGGCACCGTGATCTTGAAGTCTCCTTCGGCATCGTCCGCAAGGTGTACGATCTGGTTCGCCCAAGAGTGCATCTGATCCACTCGGGCGCGCTGATACTGTTCGTCGAATTTGCCATGCACCTGTCGCCATTTCTAAACCGTACGTTCGGAGGGCATGTGCTTGTCCTTGCAGATGCTGGAGACGGTCTCTCCCAGTGCAATCCGTTCACAGATTTCGGCTGCAACCTCCTCGCTGTAGGTTACCATCCGCTTGACCTCCTTTCAGCATGTCAGGGGACCTTGGGTGCTTTGATCTGTATCTTGGCAAACTCATGTTGCAAGGCCTTCTTCCCCTTGCTGTCTGGAGAGCCCGCGGTCCATCCCGGAAAGTCGCCCAAAACTTCGAAATTCACTCGTTTTGTCCAAACAGGTTTTGGGCTGGCTCAACCTAGCCCACCGCACCGCCGCGAAAGACTTCCCGCTTGAGGCATGACCACCTTACGCGTGAATGCGGCTCTGCAGTGGGTCAAAACAGCCAGATAAGACCGTACGTTCTCTGTTGCCTTAAACATTAGCATCCATAGGTGGCGATGGCGTTTTAGGCCACCGCAAATCGCGGTCGGAACCCAATTGGTAATCCGGGTACGCAGTCGTCAAAGACCTCGTGCACCCGGAACAGGTTCTTCGGAAGAAATCCCAACGATCCAGGAAACTGAGGCGGTAACGGGGGCAAAAAGAAAGCAAAGTGGGGGTCCCCCGGCCCGAAGGCCGAGGGTGTTGTCAGGGCAGTCTACGGGCGATCACGTAGTCGGCCAGCCACTGCCAGTAGGCTTGAGCGTCAGGAAACCTTTGGTCCACCGCCGCGACGTCCTCGGCCTGGGAACGAGAGCACCCGCCATCGTACTGAGCGATAGCGGCCCTCTCCTCGAACGCCTCGATGTCGGGGATGGTCATGGCGTTCCGCCGTCCGGCAACCGGATCTGGTCCACTATGCCCCGCTTCTGCTCGTCCGAGATACCCGTCGAGTACAGCCCGTAGGTCACCCCGTTCTCCGACCGCGCCGACTGGTGTCCGACGAGGCTGGCAGTCCAGTGCTCGGGGACGCCGGTTCGCTCGCATTGGGTCACAAACCACTTTCTGGTGCTGTGGAACACCAGCCCGGGACGGTCGAGGGCCAACTCTTGTCGGAGCTTTGTGAGCTTGGCAAGACACACCCCATGGCCTACGCTCCACCGCGGCTCGAGGCCACTCGTCCGCCGAAGGTGAAGCGTGAGGACGAATGATGCCGGACGAGCTGGTTTTCAATGATCTGGCAGTTGTCTCAGACGAGATTGTGCAAACCGATATCACGCCGCGGCCCATTGGCGCGACGCCTATCTCGACCCTTCTTGCGGATGTGAATGGTGACGGGCGTCTCGACATGGTGCACGCACCCGGCGATTGGCCGACTGGAGAGATTCTCACCAAACCGCATCTCTGGCTGCAGCAGCCAGACGGAAGTTTCGCCAGCGCGGTCGTGGAGGAAAGTCAAGAGCTCGCCTTTCCCGGACAAATCTGGGCCAAGGATTTCAATAACGATGGCCTGACGGATTTGTATGTGTCGACCCTCGGCAATGAATTGCTGATCCCCGAAGGTTCCACGCCGGATGTGCTGTATCTGCAGAACCCTGACGGTAGCTTCAGCCGCGACACCCGAACCGAGCTGCCGGCGAACTGGGCGCATGCGACCTCGGTCGGCGATCTCAACGACGACGGTTGGATTGACGTGTTCTCGACCGGTGGATCGAATGATCCGCTCTATGTCTACTGGGGCTCCGCCGAGGGATTCGTGGTCGACGAGCTTACCGGTACCGATTTGATCGGACCGCATATTTGGTACGGACCCTATTACCGGGACGTCCTGCACAGAACGCGCATTCAGGACTTTGACGGGGATGGAGAAACCGACCTGCTGATCGGCGCCTCGGGTTGGAACCTGCCCATGGCACCGGGGAATGCGCCGCCCGTTTTTCCCAGCGAAATTATCTATTCCTTCTCACGGGACCACGAAACGCGCGTGGCGCTGCCGGTTCCGCAGGTTCCATGGATGGATCCCTGGGCCTATGAGATCAACAATTCGCAGATCGGCGATCTCGACGGCGATGGCGATATGGATCTGGTGATCGCCTATATGAACAACGGCGGCTTTATCCACGAAGGCGATTTCTATCCCTCGTGGGAGGCCGAAAACCTGGGTGTTACAGTAGACCCCAACTTTGCGCATCGGATCATCCAGGTGCTGCGCAACGACGGCGACCATTATACGGATGTCTCCGAACATCTGCCTCGGGTTACGACGCGCAACACTTTTACGGCATTCGAGATCAATATTCTGGACCTCGATGCGGACGGCAATCTCGACCTTTTCTTTTCCCCCGCAGATCCCGAAACGTCGGCGGCTGTTCTGCTTGGTGACGGCGCCTTCGGTTTTCACGAGCCGGACGTTCAGTCCGAGTACAGCCTCGCCGGCTGGGAAATCGCCGACATGAACGGTGACGGGCGCGCGGATTTCGTCCAGGCGTGGAGCGAACACGAGAATGCGCTCTCACGCACCAGCATGGTCATGATGACCGGGCAAGGTGCGGCGGACATCTGGTACGGCACCTCGAACGACGACGCGGTCATCCTCCAACTGCAAAACGAGGCTCATGCCGGTGTCGGCGACGACCACATCATCGGAACCGATACGGCCGATCAGATCTGGGGCGGATGGAACAACGATCATCTGGACGGCGCTGGCGGCGCGGATCGGCTTTATGGCGAGCATGGGCAAGACAGCCTGGCCGGGCGGGCGGGCCCGGACACGCTTGACGGTGGGCCGGGTGACGACACGCTAAATGGCGGCGGCGGGTCGGACGTGGCGGTTATTGGTGTGCTTCAGGACGCGGCTGCGATCAGCTACGAGGGTGCGGGGGTCATCGTCGAGTCCGCCGAGGGACGCGACGTTCTGATCGGGATCGAGACGATACATTTCCTCGACGCCACGCTTGATCTGACACAAGACGGGGGCGGCACGGAGGCCCAAACCCTGATCGGCACCGATGGCGCGGATGATCTCGTTGGCAACGAGGGCGGCGACAATATCTTTGGCCTGGGCGGCGACGATACGCTCGACGGTGCCGGCGGCGACGACAATATCGGCGCGGGACCGGGCGACGATCTGCTGCACGGCAGTGCAGGCGACGACCTGATGGGCGGTGGTACCGGCAACGACGACATGAATGGCGATGCCGGAAACGACTTCATGGGCGGCGGACAGGACGACGATACGGTCGATGGCGGAGACGGCAACGACGTGGTCAACGGTGGCCCCGGCAACGATAGCCTGATCGGCGGTTTGGGCCACGACACGATGGGTGCCAGCTTTGGCGATGACACGGTCTTTGGCGGCAATGGCCGCGACGATATCGGTGGCGGTACTGGACGCGACCGCCTTGGCGGGGGTAACGCCAATGACAGTATCGGCGGGGGCGAAGGTGACGACACCATCTTCGGCGGCACTGGCGATGATTTTCTTGCAGGTGGTGGACGCGATGACGTGATCGATGGCGGGGAAGGCAACGACACGATCAACGGCGGCGACGGTGACGACACCATGACCGGCTCTAAGCGCAACGATGTCTTCGTGTTCAATTTCTTCAAGGACGGCGATGCGGACGTGATCACCGACTTCGAGGACGGCACGGACAGCTTGCTAATCCGCATCGTGAACCCCGAGACCGGCGAGACCAATATCTCCAACGGGGGTAACGGGCTTCATGGCTATGTCGATGCGCTCAACATCACCGATACCGCTGGAGGTGCGCTCATCGATTATCAGGGCCATACGGTGCTGATCGAGGGCGTGGCGGCGAGCAATCTGACGGTGGAGGACTTTACGTTCCTTTGACCGCTAGCGGCAACTTCTGCCTGCGGTGGTTGCTGCAGGGAGACTTGCTGTGAAGTCAGTCATGGGCGGTAATGTGGGCGGTTTTGTGCTCGGGGAGTACCTGAGCCGTCCAGGTGTCCGGTTGACCCTGCTCAAAGCGACGAGTGCGCCCTATGGCTAAACTTGACTCCAAAACCGGGCGGCCGGGGTAGCTTAAAGCTATTTCGTCCTTTGAAAATATTGGACGGGGCGATGACGGACATTCCAGGCGATTTCACTACCGAAGCCGTCTTGTTGCCAGATGTTCCCTTCGAGTCGTTCTTCGAACCCGGAGGCGACGCCGACATGTTTCGCGTGGAGCTAGAGGCCGGGCAGGCTTACAGGCTTTATTTCTTAGACTTTAACGGCACCGGGGAGCCGAGGGCCGTCTACGACGAGGCTGGCGACTTGCTTGCTTATTTGGGAGAGTTCGGTGCTCCGCCATTCTCAGTGCCTGAAAGTGGAAGCTATTTCGTTAGCGCTTACACATTTCTCATCGATGATGGTGAGCCCTATACCATTATCCTCGATACCGTAGATTTCGATGATCCGGGGAGCGCACCCGAAACCGCTTTTAGCGCCGAGGTCGACAATGCCATCGATGGTTCGTTCGATTTCATTTACGATACAGATTGGTACTCAGTGAACCTGATGGGTGGGCAAGGCTACAAGTTTAGAGCCTTTTCGGGGTCCCTGGAATTTTCGGTTAAACTAGTCGATGCAGCAGGTACAAGCCTCGCCGAGATTACAATTTTTAGCGACATTTCTGAGGAAGAGTCACCGCCCATCCTGATCGCTGAAGATGGTACGTATTTTCTCGTCGTGGGGCCTGCAGTTCCCGACTATTATTTCGACCCCGGTCTCGCTTTGTTCAACTACAGCGTGGAAATCTATGATGCGGCCTCTGAGACGCTCACCGGGACTGAGTACGACGATACTCTTATCGGGGGACCGGGAAGCGATATAATCATTGGGTTAGGAGGCTCAGACCGGATCAAAGGGCTTGCAGGTCCCGACCGGATCGAAGGTGGTTCGGATAGCGATGCAATACAGGGTGGCGAGGGAAGCGACATTATTGCTGGAGGGCCTGGCGACGATCACATCGCTGCCCAATCGGGCGCGGACAGCGTAACAGGGGATGAAGGACACGATCGCATAGGTGGGGGTACTGGCAACGACCTTTTGTACGGCGGGGCAGGCAACGACAGTATTGGTGGCGGTGACGGCCGCGATGTCGTTTACGGTGAGGATGGTGACGACGTCGTCAACGGCGGCCCTGGCAATGATTATATTTTCGGTGGCGACGGATCTGACACTTTGGGTGGCTCCGTTGGTAACGACTTTGTCAATGGCGGCATGGGAGACGACAATCTCGGGGGAGGGCCGGGAAAAGACGATATCTCCAGTGGCATGGGTGACGACAGCCTTGGCGGTGGTGAGGGCGATGATAGTGTCTATGGTTATTTGGGAAACGACTTCCTTGCTGGAGGTGGACGCGACGACGTGATCTCGGGCGGCGACGGGCTCGACACGATAAACGGCGGCGACGGTGACGACACCATGACCGGCGGCGACGGCGCTGACGTCTTCGTCTGGAACTTCTTCAAGGACGGCGACGCGGATGTCATCACCGACTTCGAAGACGGCATCGACAGCTTCCTGATCCGCATCGTGAACCCCGAGACCGGAGCGGTGAACATTTCCAACGGCGGTAACGGGCTCCAAGGCTATGTCGATGCGCTCAACATCACCGATACCGCCGAGGGCGCGCTGATCGACTACCAGGGGCACACCGTGCTGATCGAGGGCGTTGCGGCGGCTGATCTGACGGTGGAGGATTTCACCTTCCTCTGAACCAAAAACGGCCTGGTGGCGGACCTTCTGCCATCGGCCTTGGGCTGCTTAATGAAGCCGACGATATTAATGGCTAAAGAGGGAAACTTGATGGATTTGCCAGCAGATATTTCAACGCCGGCCACGCTCGAACCAAACACTTCTGTTAGTTCGACCCTGGAACTCATTTCCCCTGAAATCGCCTCTGATGAAGATTTTTTCAGGGTGCTTTTGGAAGCGGAACAAGTCTATTCCGTGTCGTGGGAACTTTTGCCG